>PQAN01000274.1 GCA_003105285.1 Methylocystaceae bacterium | reverse complement strand
ATCGCTTCGGTCAAGCGTTCGAAATGAGCGGACCAGATCAGTCGAACCGGTCTTCGCGTCGCCGTGTATCCGTCGTAAGTTCCATTATTGTGCTCGCTGACGCGCTCATCGACGTCCTTGCGCGTCAAGCCCGTGTAATAGCTGCCGTCGGCGCAGAGCAAGATATAGATTGTGGCTCCTTCGATCGGCATCGCCGCCCTCGTGCTTCGAGACGGCCGCTTTCGCGGCCTCCTCAGCATGAGGGCTGCTTATCGGCTCCGCAAGGGTCGTGACGTCTCGAAGCACGAGGGCCGCGGCGCGGGCGAGCCTCACGCCGCCTTCGCCGTCTCCCCATATCGCCCATAGAACGTCTCGCCCTTCGCCGCCATCTCGCGCAATTCGCGCGGCGCCGCGAAGCGGTCGCCGTATTTTTTCGTGAACGCGTCGCATATGGCGACGAAAGCGGCGGCGCCAACGCCGTCGATATAAGAGAGCGTTCCGCCCGTGAAAGGCGCGAAGCCGAAGCCGAGAATCGACCCCACATCCGCTTCGCGCGGATCGGTCACGACGCCCTCGAACAAAGTGCGGGCGGCCTCCACCGCCTGCACGACGAGGAAGCGGCGCTTCAACTCCTCGATGTCGATATCGTCCGGATCGAGCCGCGCATCCGCGAGCGCTTCGAGTCCCGGCCACAGGCTCTTCTTGCCGATCGCGGGATAATCGTAGAAGCCCTTGCCGTTCTTGCGGCCGAAACGCCCCTCGCCTTCGACGAGGAAACGCAGCACTCGCTCCTGCGTCGGATCGACGGCGGCGTCGCCCAGGTCTTTCTTGGTGGCGAGATGAATCTTCCAGGCGAGGTCGATGGCGATCTCGTCGTTGAGAGACAATGGTCCGACCGGCATTCCCGCCATGCGCGCGACCGTCTCGATCATCGCCGGCGGCACGCCCTCGGTGAGCATGATGTGGCCTTCGCGAATGAAGTTCAGCACGCAGCGATTGGCGTAGAAGCCGCGCGAATCGTTGACGACGATCGGCGTCTTCTTCAACAGGCGCACGAAGTCGAGCGCCGTCGCCACGGCGAGGTCGTTCGTCTTCTTGCCGACGATGACTTCGACGAGCAGCATCTTCTCGACCGGCGAGAAGAAATGAATGCCGACGAAATTCTCCGGCTTCTGCGACGTCTCCGCGAGCGAGGTGATCGGCAGCGTGGAGGTGTTCGACGCGAAGATCACGTCGGGGCCGACGACGGCCTGCGCCTTCTTCGTCACTTCGGCCTTCACCGCGCGGTCCTCGAACACCGCCTCGACGATGAGATCGGCGCCCTTCAGCTTCTCATAGTCGGCGGTCGCGTCGATGCGGGCGAGCAGCGCCTCCTTGTCGGCCGCGCTCGCGCGCCCGCGCGACACCTGGCCGGAAATCGATTTGTCGGCGACGGCCTTGCCCTTGTCGGCGCTCTCCTGATCGCGATCGATGAGCACGACGTCGAGCCCCGCCGCGGCGCTGACATAAGCGACGCCCGCGCCCATGAAGCCGGCGCCGAGAACGCCGACCTTGCGGATGCTCGTCGCAGGGACGTTCTTTGGTCGATGCGCGCCCTTCTCCAATTCGTTCTTCGAGAGGAACAGCGAGCGGATCATCGCAGCCGCTTCCTTCGAGCGCAGAATATGCGCGAACCAGCGCGCTTCGACGCGCAGAGCGAGATCGAAGGGCAATTGCAGTCCTTCGAACACGCTATGCAGAATGGCCTTCGCCGCCGGATAATTGTCGAAGGTCTCGCGCCGGTAGATGGCGTTCGCCGCCGGCCACACCATCATGCCGCCGGGCGAATAGACGCGGCCCGACGGCGGCTTGAAGCCCTGCTCGTCCCACGGCGCCTTGCCCTTGCCGCCGTTCGCGACGAAGGCGCGCGCGCGCTCGACGATCTCGCCCTCCGGCGCGAGCTCGTGAACGAGACCCGCGGCCTTGGCCTTGGCGGGCTTCAATTGCTCGCCCTTGAACAAAAGCTGCAGCGCGTCGCCCGTCTGCATCAGCCGCGCGACGCGCTGCGTGCCGCCGGCGCCCGGAAACAATCCGACCTTGATCTCCGGCAAGCCGACGCGCGTCTTCTCGCTGTCCGCGAGCACGCGATAATGACAGGCGAGCGCGAGCTCGAAGGCGCCGCCGAGGCAGACGCCCTTGATCGCGACGGCGAAAGGCTTGCCGTTCGTCTCGAGCTTGCGATAGAGCAGCGACAGGCGCCGCGCGCTTTCGAAGAACAATTTCTTCGCCGCCTCCTCGCCCTGGTCGCGCACGGCTTTCGCATAATCGGCGGCGCTCTTTTGCAGCAGCGAGAGATCGGCGCCGCCGGAAAAAGCCGATTTTCCCGAGGCGATGACGCAACCCTTGATGTCGGGATCGCTCGCGACCTTGTCGATGACACGGTCGAGTTCGTCCATCACCTCGAGGGTGATGACGTTCATCGAACGGTCCGGCATGTCCCAAGTGAGTAGCGCGACGCCGTCGGCGCCGGTCTCGAAACGGAAATTGACGAGGTTCATCGGGTTACTCCCTGAAAATTCAAGTCGCCCGTCATTGCGAGCGAAGCGAAGCAATCCAGAGCCATGAGGCGGCCCCTGGATTGCTTCGTCGCTTCCGCTCCTCGCAATGACGGCCGCAGCGCTTTGCGCGCATTGCTCACACCCGCTCGACGATCGTCGCCGTGCCCATGCCGGCGCCGATGCAGAGCGTGACGAGCGCGGTCGACTTGCCGCTGCGCTCCAATTCGTCGATCGCCGTGCCGATGAGCATCGCGCCGGTCGCGCCGAGCGGATGGCCGAGCGCGATGGCGCCGCCATTGACATTGACCTTGCCGTCGTCGAGCTCGAACGCCTGCAGGAAACGCAGCACGACGGCCGCGAAGGCTTCGTTGACCTCGATGAGATCGATATCGGAGAACGACATGCCGGCCTTCGCCAGCAGCTTCTTCGTCACATCCACGGGGCCCGTCAGCATGATCGCCGGCTCCGAGCCGATATTGGCGAAGGCGCGCACGCGCGCGCGAGGCTTCAGTCCGAATTTCTCGCCTGCCTCTTTCGAGCCGACGAGCACGGCCGCCGCGCCGTCGACGATGCCGGAGGAATTGCCGGCGTGATGCACGTAATTCAATTTCTCGACATCGGGATGCGCCTGGATGGCGACAGCGTCGAAGCCCGCCTGCTCGGCGAGAAAGGCGAAGGAGGGCTTGAGCGCGGCGAGCGACTGCATGTCGGTCGAAGGCCGCATATGCTCGTCGCGGTCGAGGATCGTCAATCCGTTGACGTCCTTCACCGGCGTGATCGAATGCGCGAAGCGCTTTTCTTCCCAAGCGCGCGCGGCGCGCTGCTGCGACTGCACGGCGTAGGCGTCCACATCGTCGCGCGAGAAGCCGTATTTTGTGGCGATGAGATCGGCGGAGACGCCCTGCGGCATGAAATAGGAAGGAATGGCGATCGCCGGATCGACAGGCCAGGCGCCGCCCGAGGCGCCGATGCCGACGCGGCTCATGCTCTCGACGCCGCCGCCGATCGTCAGCTCGTGCTGGCCGGACATGATCTGCGCGGCGGCGAAATTCACCGCGTCGAGCCCCGAGGCGCAGAAGCGGTTGATCTGCACGCCCGGCACCTCATAGCCGTAGCCGGCGGCGATGGCCGACGCGCGCGCGATGTCGCCGCCCGCTTCGCCGACCGGATCGACGCAGCCGAGGATGACGTCGTCGACCGGCGCGCCGTCGAGCTGATTGCGCTCCTTCAACGCGCCGAGCACGGTGACGGCGAGGCCGAGGCTCGACACCTCATGCAGCGAACCGTCCGGCTTGCCGCGTCCGCGCGGCGTGCGGACGGCGTCATAGATGTAGGCTTCGGCCATGAGAACACTCCGTGTTGGGCGAGTAGCGAATAGCGAATAGTCGGGCCGCTCAATTCGCTATTCGCGTCTAAAACGACTCCACCGGCAGGCTCATCATCGTATCCGCCCCCGCCGTGATGCGCGCGAGACGGAAGCTCGTCTCCGGAAGCAGCTTTTCCATGTAGAATTTGCCGGTCGTCAGCTTGGCGTCGAACCAGGCCCCATCGCCTTGCGCTTCTCTCTTCTTCTCCAGCGCGGCGCGCGCGATGCGCGCCCATATGTAGCCGAGCGCGACGCGCCCGAAGAGATGCATATAGTCATAGGACGCGCCGGCGCCGTTGTCCGGCTTTCCGAGCGCGTTCTGCATCAGCCAGATCGTCGCCTTTTGCAAGTCGCCGAGCGCGGTTTTCAACGGCTCGACGAAAGCCTTCATCTCGTCGTTCGCGCTTTCGCGGGCGATGAACTCATTGACCTCGGCGAAAAACGCCACGGCGGCGCGGCCATTGTCCTTGGGCAATTTGCGGCCGACGAGATCGAGCGCCTGAATGCCGTTGGCGCCCTCATAGATCATGGCGATGCGCGCGTCGCGCACGAACTGCTCGACGCCGGTCTCCTCGATATAGCCATGGCCGCCGTAGATCTGCTGCGCCTTCACGGCGCTCTCGAAACCGAGGTCGGTGAGCACGCCTTTCAGCACCGGCGTCAGCAGCCCTAAGCGATCCTCCGCCGCCTGCCGCGCCTTGGCGTCCTCGGAGCGATGCGCGATGTCGCTGTCGAGCGCGGCCGAGAGCGCGAGGCCGCGCGCGGCCTCGTTGAACGCCTTTATCTCCATGAGATTTCGCCGCACGTCCGGATGCACGATGATCGGATCGGCGGGGCCGTTCGCATTCTTCGCGCCGCTCGGAGCGCGGCCCTGCAGGCGCTCCTTCGCATAGGCCAGCGCGTTCTGATAGGCGACCTCCGATTGCGCGAGGCCCTGCACGGCGACGCCGAGCCGCGCCTCGTTCATCATCACGAACATGGCGTTCAAGCCTCTGTTCGGCTCGCCGACCAGAAAGCCTTTCGCGCCCTCGTAATTCATCACGCAAGTGGCGTTGCCGTGAATGCCCATCTTATGCTCGATCGAGCCGCACCGGATCTTGTTGCGGTCCGTGAGAGAACCGTCGGCCGCGACATTGATCTTGGGCGCGATGAACAGCGAGATGCCCTTGACGCCGGCCGGCGCGCCGTCGATGCGCGCGAGCACGAGATGGATGATGTTCTCGGAGAGATCATGCTCGCCCGCGGAAATGAAAATCTTCGTTCCCGTGATGGCGTAGGAGCCGTCTTCCAGCGGCGTCGCCCGCGTCGTCAGCAGGCCGAGGTCGGTGCCGCATTGCGGCTCGGTGAGATTCATCGTGCCGGTCCAACGGCCCGCCGCCATGGGGGGCACGAACAGACGCTTCTGCTCCTCGCTGCCGTGGCGCAGCAGAGCGGCGAGCGCGCCCTGCGTCAGTCCCGGATACATGGCGAAGGCCATATTGGCGGAGGAGGCGTATTCGTTCATCACCACGGCCAATGTATAGGGCAGCCCCTGCCCGTCATATTCCGGCGGCACGGAGAGGCCGCCCCACCCGCCGTCGACGAAGGCGTCATAGGCCTGCTTGAAGCCTTTGGGCGTGGCGACGCTCCCGTCGTCGCGACGCACGCATCCCTGCTCGTCGCCCACGCGATTGAGCGGCTGCAGCACTTCCTCGCAGATCTTGCCCGCCTCGCCGAGGATCTGCGCCAGCACGTCCGGCGTCGCGTCGCCGAAGCCTCGCAGATTGCCGTAGCGCTCGAAATGGAGCACGTCGTTCAAGAGAAACAGCGTATCGTCCACCGGGGCCTTGTAGGTCGGCATGAACAGCCCTCCGTGAAAAGATCGGCGAATAGGTATTTTCCCAGCCGGCGGCCGGAGTTTTCCGCGAAGACGCGCCCCCGAATGGGAACGACTTCGCGTCCGCCGGCATGAGAAACGCTCCTTACGAGATCGAGGCTTTGCCGTGCGATCCGCCGCCGTGAGCCGGCGGCGTGCGAACCAATAGGTAGATAGACGCATTCGAAGGCGCAATAGGGTCCGCTTCGCGCAAGGATTAACCCCTTATTTACCACGATCGAAGGAAAGTCGTCGGCAACGGCGCGCCGCGCCGCGAGTCTTCGGCGTGATTCGCGCCGCGGCGCCGTCGCACGTTCAGTCCTTTAATCCGACTTTTGCGCAAGTCGAGCCCGACGGACATCCTATGACTAAGGCATTTCCCTGGGGTTTCAAGGATGTGGATATCGAGACGCGGGACGCCGCCCGCGCCGCGGCGAGACGGTCGGGCAAGAGCCTCGGAGACTGGCTCGACGACGTGATTCACGAAAAGGCCGAGGCCGACCTGCGCCGGAGGATGGAAGACGACGACGACGACGGTTTCGGCGAAGCGCCGCGCCGCTTCGAGACGTCGCGCCGCCCCAGGCGCCTGTCGCGCGAACGCGGCCGCTGGCGCAGAGACGCCTCGATTCGGTCCGATCGGCTGCGCGACGACGAAGCGCTGGACGCCGAGACGATCGTCGGCGACGCCGTCGCGATTTTCGAGCGGCGCGCCGCCGAGAGCGAGCGCAAGACGGCGAAGGCGCTCGCCGGGCTCGCCGAGCTCATCGAGAAAAGCCAGACGCCGCCGCGCCTTGCCGACGATCTCGGCCCGCTCGTCGACCGGCTCCGACGCATCGAGAGCTGGATGGAGCGTCAGGCCGGGGCCGAGACCGCGCAGCCGATCCGCAGCGCTCTCGAGCGGCTGGAGACGCGCATAGAGCAATTGTCGCGCGAAGACCGCGCGGTCGAATTCGAGACCGCTCTCGAAGGGCTCGATCGGCGCCTCGCCGAAATCGCCGAGCGGCTGGACCACGAAGCCGAGGAACGTCGTCGGCTCCCCGCGCCGGCCGAGCAGCGGCGCGCGCCCGGCGAACCAAACGACGACGGAATATTTTCGGCCTCGGCCGGCGCATTCGGCGAGATTCGCGACTCGATCGAGGCGCTCTCGCATCGGCTCGAGGCCGTCCGCCACGAGGCGAACGAGCGCGGCGTGTATCAATCCGCCGTCTCGATGCAGATCGAGCGGCTGCGTCACGAACTCGAAGGCGTGTCGCAGGCGCTCGTCGATCTGGCGCCGCGCGCGTCGGCGACGGCGGTCGAAGCCGCGCTGCGCGATCTGGCGGAGCGGGTGGAGACGCAGCGCGATTTCGGCATAAGGGAGAATGTGCTCGCTCCGGTCGAGCGGCTGACGGCGGATCTTCATTCGATCATTCGCGAGCTGGACCCGAGCCGCATCGTTCACGACCTCTATGACGAGGTGAAGACGATCGGCGACAAGCTCGCCGCGCGGGCGATCGGCGGCGGCGCGGATCAGGCCGCGCTGAGCGAGCTCGCCGGTCAGACCCGCGAAATCCGCGATCTCTTGAAGGCGGTCGCGGCGCGACCGCTGCCGCTCGAGAAATTGGAGGCGGGCCTCGCCGCCCTCGCACGCCGCGTCGACGAATTGCGGCTCGCCGGACAGGGCGTCGCCGACGCCATGAGTCTCGGCAAGCAGGTCGAGGCCATCCGCTCGATCGTCGCCGCCGAGACTCCCCGCACATTCGAGCCTTTCGAGCGCAAGCTCGAAGGGCTCTCCACCAAGATCGACGCGGTCCTCGAGAAATCGGGCGGCGGCGAGCGCTTCGACGAGATCAACGAGCGCATCGACCGCGTGCACGAATCGCTCGCCGCGCGCATCGACCGCGGCGGCGCCGGCGTCGACACGAGCCAGCTCGAACATCTCGTCAC
>PQAN01000273.1 GCA_003105285.1 Methylocystaceae bacterium | reverse complement strand
TCGGTGTCGCCGATATACATGCCGGGACGCTTGCGGACCGCGTCGAGACCCCGCAGCACCTTGATCGAGTCCGCTCCGTATTCGGGCGGCGTCTTCGCTGTGTCGGCGTGGTCTTCGGCATTGTCCGTCATGATTTCCTGGCGCTCCCGGCGGGCGCTCCCGCCCTACGATTCGTGATCGGGCATTTTACCCCAAGTCACAGGCAAAAGGCACGAAAAAGGCAGCGGTAAGCCGCGCGGCCGCCAAGAGTTTTCCACGTCGTTCCGGGAGCGTTTCCAATCTAGCGCAGCGCCTCCATCAGCGCCTCGAGGAAAGCCTCGCCGTAATGCGCCAGCTTTCTCTCGCCGACGCCGTGGACCGCGCGCAACTCGTCGAGCGTGAGGGGACGACGCTCGGCCATATCGATCAGCGTGCGGTCGGGGAAGATCATATAGGCGGGCAGCCCCTCCTCGCGCGCGAGCTCGAGCCGCTTGCGCTTGAGCACGACGAGCACGCGCTCGGCCTCTTCGTCGAGCCCCTCGCCTCGCGGCGCCTCTTGGCGCTTGACGCGCGGCGCTTTCGGCGTCAACGGATCGAGGCGAAGGGCGATCCGCTCGCGGCCGAACACGATATCCTCGCCCTTGGCCGTCACGGCGAAACCGCCGTGCTCCGTCGCGCTGAACGCGCGCGCCGCGAAGAGCTGGCGGATGATCGCGCCCCATTCGTGCTTCGAATGGTCCTTGCCGACGCCGAAGGTCTTGATGCGCTCATGCCCGTTGCGCAGGATCGCGTCGCTCGCCTGCCCGGTCAGAATGTCGGACAGATAGCCGGCGCCGAAGCGCTGGCCGGTGCGCATCGCGGCCGACAACGCCTTTTGCGCGTCGGTCGTGCCGTCATAGACCTGCACCCGCCCGAGACAAATGTCGCAGCGTCCGCAAGGCGCGCTCTCCTCGTCGAAATAGGCGAGCAGAGTCTGCCTGCGGCACGCAGGCGTCTCGCACAGCATGGCGAGCGCCGAGAAGCGGTCGTGCTCGACGCGCCGGCGTTCGTCCGTCACATCCTTCTGGTCGATCTGCCGGCGGCGGAAGGCCATGTCGTCGAGCCCGTAGAGCGTCAGCGTATCGGCCGGCAGTCCGTCGCGGCCGGCGCGGCCGATCTCCTGGTAATAGGATTCGACGCTCGACGGCATGTCGGCGTGAGCGACGAAGCGCACGTCCGGCTTGTTGACGCCCATGCCGAAGGCGATCGTCGCGACGGCGACGATTCCGTCCTCCTGCAGGAAGCGATCCTGATTGCGGTTGCGCAAGGCCTGGTCGAGCTTCGCATGATAGCAGACCGCCTGATGGCCCTGCTCCTCAAAAAAAGCGGCGAGCTTTTCGGTATGGTCGCGCGAGGAGCAATAGACGACGCCGCTCTCGCCGCGATGCTTGTCGAGAAAGCGCTGGAGCTGGCGGCGCGGCTGATCTTTCGCGGAAAAGTTCAGCGCGATGTTGGGCCGGTCGAAACTATGCAGGAACACGCGCGGGCTCGATGCGAAGAGCCGCCTGGCGATATCCTCGCGCGTCGCTCTGTCGGCCGTGGCGGTGAGGCCGATGACCTGCACATTGCCGAGCGCCTCGGCGGCCCGCCCGATCTCGCGATATTCGGGCCGAAAATCATGGCCCCATTCGGACACGCAATGGGCCTCGTCGATGGCCAGGCGGCGCACGCCGGCGCGGCGCAGCTCGTCGATCAGCCCCGCCATCGCGAGCCGCTCCGGCGAGACGAACAACAGCCGCAGATCGCCCGCCCGCATCGCGCGGCGCGCGTCCTCGTTTTCGGCGGGATCGTTCATGGAATTGAGCGTCGCCGAGGCGACGCCGAACGCCCGCATCTGCCGCACCTGATCGCGCATCAGCGCGATCAGCGGCGAGACGACGACGGTCAGKCCGCCGTCGASRATGGCGGGCATCTGATAGCACATSGAYTTGCCGCTGCCSGTCGGCATGATCGCCAGCACCGGCTCGCCGGCGAGCACGGCGGCGATGATCTCCGCCTGTCCGGGYCGAAAATCGTCGTAGCCGAAAATGGATTTGAGCAGCGCGCGGGCTTGCGGCGGGAGCTGTGGCATGCGGGATCGATAGCACGTCGGGACGAGGACTGTCGCGGCGTAAGCGCGCTCGCGCGCCTCTCGCCCGCCGCTCTCGCCCATGCTAGCGTCCGCGCCATGAACAAGCCCGTGCGCATCGACGAGAGCTGGAAGACGCATCTCTCGTCCGAATTCGAGCAGCCCTATTTCGCCGAGCTTCGCAGCTTCGTGCGGCAGGAATATGCGTCTCGCATCGTCTATCCGCCGGCGGCGCAAATCTTTCGCGCCTTCGACGAATGTCCGTTCGACGCAGTCAAGGTCGTCATACTCGGGCAGGACCCCTATCACGGCGCCGGACAGGCGAACGGATTGTGTTTCGCGGTCGGCCGCAATGTCGCGCCGCCGCCGTCGCTGCAAAATATCTTCAAGGAGATCGAGGACGATCTCGGCCATCCCGTCTCGCGCGACCCCGACCTCTCGCGCTGGGCGCGCCAAGGCGTGCTGCTGCTGAACGCCACTCTGACGGTGCGCGACGGCGCGGCCGGCTCGCATCAGGGCAAGGGCTGGGAGCGCTTCACCGACGCCGCCGTGCGCGCATTGTCGCGCGAGCGCGAGGGCGTCGTTTTCCTCCTCTGGGGCTCCTATGCGCGCCAGAAGGGCGCGGGCGTCGACCGCGCGAAGCACCTCGTGCTGGAATGCGCACATCCCTCGCCGCTGTCGGCGCGCAACGGCTTTTTCGGCTGCAGGCATTTTTCGAAGGCCAATGCGTTTCTCGCCGCGCGCGGCGAAACGCCGATCGAATGGTGAGAGGCGACGCGCGACCGCCCGCCGACGCCGCCACTGATCAAGACAAAGGCAGAATGACTAGTTTTTTTGCCTGCGTCTCGTCGTCGCAGCCTCGGGCGAAAGCCCGGCATTCTCCGACCCGAATCGTTGCGCTATAGGTCGAGACGGATTCGGAAATCTATTTCCGCGTCCCGGCGCGTCGCGACCGCGGGGCTTTGACCGTCTCGGCCCGCCCGGCCATTCGGCGTGTCGTTGCGACAAGCGAGACACCGACAAGGATATAAGGGAGGAGACCAACATGATCCGCGAATTTCAATATCGTGGGGAAACGTTCAGGGTCAATGCGCATGGCGTCGCAGGCCATGAGGAAGTGTTCATCATCCATCTCGTCGACGGCGAGGAGGAAGGCGAAATCTCCATCGACCGCATGACCGAGGAGAACGACACCAGCGCCCCCATCGAGGACATTTGCGTCATGTTGTGCGACCGCCTCATCGTCGAAAACAGCATCGACTGCGCCGATCCCGAGGGCGGCTTCGGCTGGGTCGAAGGCAAGGCGGTAAAGCACGTGCTGCCGAGCCGCAGCGACGAAGCCGCCGCGCATTGACGTCTGTCGTCCAGTCCCTCCCCCTTTCGGCGGGAGGGACCGGACTCCGATAACGTTCGCTTCCGCCCGCCTCTCGGTATCACCCCTTCTCCGGCAAATTCAGCCTGATGTGCAGCTCGCGCAATTGCTTGGGCGTCGCCTCGGAGGGCGCGCCCATCAGCAGATCCTCGGCGCGCTGGTTCATCGGGAAGAGCACGACCTCGCGCAGATTGTCCTCGCCGGCGAGCAGCATGACGATGCGGTCGACGCCCGGCGCGATGCCGCCATGCGGCGGCGCGCCATATTGGAAGGCGCGATACATGCCGCCAAATTTCTCGATGAGCACCTCCTCGCCATAGCCGGCGATCTCGAACGCCTTCTTCATGATGTCGGGGCGATGATTGCGGATCGCGCCCGACGACAGCTCCGTGCCGTTGCAGACGATATCGTATTGATAGGCCAGCAGATCGAGCGGGTCCTTCGTCGTGAGCGCCTCGAGGCCGCCCTGCGGCATGGAGAAGGGATTGTGCGAGAAGTCGATCTTCTTGTCGTCCTCGTTCCACTCGTACATCGGAAAGTCGACGATCCAGCAGAATTCGAACGTGCCGGTCTTCGACAGTCCGAGTTCCGTGCCGATGCGCAGGCGCGCGGCGCCGGCGAGCTTGGCGGCTTTCAGCTCCTCGCCCGCCGAGAAGAACAGAGCGTCCCCCGCCTTCACGCCGGCCTTGGCGGCGAGGGCGGCGAGGGCTTGCGCCGGAATGAATTTGGCGATCGGCCCCTTGCCCGCGAGCGCGCCGCCCTCCTCGTCGAAGATGATGTAGCCGAGGCCCGGCGCGCCTTCCGAGCGCGCCCAGTCGTTGAGCTTGTCGAAGAAACTGCGAGGCTGGCCGGCGGCGCCGGGCGCCGGAACAGCGCGCACGGTCTTGCCCTTGAACGCCTTGAAGTTCACATCCTCGCGCGCGAATTCCTCGCTCACATCGGCGATGATCAGCGGATTGCGCAGATCGGGCTTGTCGGAGCCATATTTCAGCATGGCGTCGCGATAGGCGATCTTGGGAAATTCTCTAGTGACCGGCTGGCCGCCGCCGAACTCCTCGAACACGCCGCGCAGCACGGGCTCGACCGCCTCGAACACGTCTTCCTGCGTGACGAAGCTCATCTCTATGTCGAGCTGATAGAATTCGCCGGGGCTGCGGTCGGCGCGCGCGTCCTCGTCGCGAAAGCACGGCGCGATCTGGAAATAGCGGTCGAAGCCCGCGACCATCAGCAGTTGCTTGAACTGCTGCGGCGCCTGCGGCAGCGCGTAGAACTTGCCGGGATGCAGACGCGAGGGCACCAGAAAATCGCGCGCGCCTTCCGGCGACGAGGCCGTGAGGATGGGCGTCTGGAATTCGAAGAAGCCGCGCTCCTTCATGCGCGTGCGCAGCGAGTCGATGATTCTGCCGCGCAGCACGATATTGGCGTGCAGCTTGTCGCGGCGCAGATCGAGGAAGCGATATTTGAGCCGCGTCTCTTCGGGATAAGGCAGGTCGCCGAACACGGGCAGCGGCAATTCGGCCGCCTGGCCGAGCACCTCGATCTCGGTGACATAGACCTCGACGAGGCCGGTCGGCATATCGGGATTCTCGGTGCCGGCCGGGCGCTTCCTCACCTCGCCGTCGAAGCGCGCGACCCATTCGGAGCGCAGCTTTTCCGCTTGGCCGAAGGCTGGCGAATCGGGGTCGACGACGCATTGCGTCAGGCCGTAATGGTCGCGCAGATCGACGAACAGCACGCCGCCATGATCTCGGATGCGGTGGCACCAGCCCGAGAGACGGGTCTTCACGCCCGCGTCTGTCTCACGAAGCTCTCCACAATTGTGCGAACGATAACGATGCATGGCGGTCTGTTCTCGAAAGGAAAAAGATGGCGGTTCCGGACGCTCCGGAGGTTTTCTGGCGCGGAAAAGCGCATGGGGGGACCGCTTCTGTCAAGCGGCGCGCGCGAAGGCGCCCCCGCCGCCGTCTCGAGGCGCGGGGCATGGGAGGTCCGGGACGCCGCGGCGCCGTTTCGGCCGCGGTAAGAGGAAGGGGCGTCGGAGCCGGAGCGTCCCGGACAACGGCCGCCTGTTCTACTGTTCACCGCCTCCGGGCCCAGGGTTGTT
>PQAN01000272.1 GCA_003105285.1 Methylocystaceae bacterium | reverse complement strand
TCGCGCTCGGGATGCGCGAGCAGGCTTTCGGCGAGCGGCGCGAGGCCCGCCTCTATGGCGATCTGCGCCTTGGTGCGGCGCTTCGGCTTGAAGGGAAGATAGATATCCTCGAGCCGCGCCTTGTTGTCGGCCTCGAGAATTGTCTTGCGCAGGGCGTCGTCGAGCTTTCCCTGCGACTGGATCGAATCGAGGATCGCCTTGCGGCGTTCCTCCAGCTCGCGCAGATAGCGCAACCGCTCCTCCAGATGACGAAGCTGCGCGTCGTCGAGCTGGCCGGTCGCCTCCTTGCGGTAGCGCGCGACGAAGGGAACCGTCGACCCCTGGTCGAGCAGCGCGATCGCCGCCTCCACCTGCCAGGGCTGAACGGAGAGCTCCGTCCTGATGCGTTCGACGATCGATGTCATGCGCGCCTTCCCGTTTGGATTTTCGAGGAGGGCGTTTCTAGCGTTCGGCCTCGGCCCAAGTCAAAAGCGAATTCCTGTGGACATCCGCGCGGCTTTCGACGCGCGATCGTCATTTTTCCGAATCGCTCAGTCGCGGGTGATCGGGCCAGCATTTTCTGTCCTCTATCGTGATACGCGCGTCCTTCGCCCGCACGAGCCAGGCCGGCGCCGCGGCGATCCGCGCGAGATAATTGGAGGGCCAAATCGTCGGATCGGCTTTCTTCCAGCTCGTGAGAAAGTTGCAATCGCTGATGGCGAACGCCGGCTCGACGAAGGCGCGCTTCACCTCGAGCAGAGGCGTCGCCGCCGACAGGATGACGATCGCCGAAATGACCGAGGCCAGCGGCGCGCCGTCGCGCCGAGTCGACACGGCGATTTTCGCGAAAGCGAAGGCGAGAAGAAAGAGCGGGATGATCGAGGCGCGCATCGCCAGATCATTGGTGGCGCCGAACAGATAGAAGGGAATGACGAGCAGGACGGCGACGGCCGTCGCGACGAGGGCTCTGTCGCTTTCCTCGATCTTCGACCATGCGGCGAAAACGACCGCGGCATGGGGGATTTCGACGGCGATGAACAAAGGATAGATCAGCGCGAATCCGTCGACGAAGATCAACCAATAATGTCGCACCGCGCCAGCGTCGGCCGTCAGATAGATCGCCACGGGAGCGAAGCAGAGGCCGGCGAGGCCGGCGGCGAGGATTCGCGGCGCGAACAAGCCGCCGCCGAGGCGCAGGCCGAATATCGCCAGAAACGGCGCGGCGCCGATCGCGGCGAGCGGCGACCAGAGCGGCGTCGCGGCGAAGGCTGCGAGAAGAAAGGCGAAATCCGCCTCGCCGCGCATGAAGAGCAGCAGCAGAACGGCGAACCACCAGCCGGGCAGAGCATGGTTCGGAACCCAGAACAATTGCGTGACGTGGCTGGAATATTGGAAAAGGACGCTCCACCATTCGAGGTGATCCGGCATGTCGAACCCATGCAGGAAAAACTGAGGCGCGACGTCGAGCCCGCTGAACAGCACGAAGACGCTCAGAAACGCGATCCTGTTGCGCGTATTCGAGAGCTGCGCGACGAAATAGAGGCAGAGCGCGAGCAGGCCGGCGTTCTGCGCCAGAAGCACGACATGCGCCGCCTTCGATCCGGCGAAATGTCCGACCGTCGCGGGCAGAAGATACATGCCGAGCGGCGCGCGCAGCAGATAATCCTGCGCCTCGTAGCGATAGAAGAGCGGAAAGCCTTGCCGCGCGAGGTCGGACAGCACGGCGTCGCGAATGAGCCAGTCCGAATTGGCGAAGAACAGATGCGTTTCGCCGGCGAGGATGAACAGAAAAAAGGCGAGAAGCATGCAGCCGGCGAGCGCCGCCATATCGACGGGCGCGGCGAGCAGGCCTTGTCTTTTCGGTTCGAACCGACACAGCAGGACCGCTGCGACCATGCAACCGGACCAGACCGCGCCGGCGGCCGATATGCCGAACCCCCAGGCCAGAATCGCGTTGGGAAGAAGAAAGACGAGCGTCCCCATTTGCAGGAGACGCACATTGTCGAGGCGCCGCGTCGCTGTCGTGCGCGCCGGCTCTATCGAGGACGAACGACGCGACGCGCCTGCCTCATATAGGGTCGCGCCGTCGCACGCGCTTCGATCGAATGGCTCGACCTTCATATCCTCACCCGATCAGATCCTCGGCGAGGACATAGGACATCCAGGGCGTCAGCGGAGAGCGCCGGATATTGCAACGGTTCAACCCGAAGACCTCGCCGAGCGCGAGCGTCTCTCCAGGATATTCCGGGCAATTGAGTTGGTCGAAGACCAGGATCGAGCTTCGAGCGAGATGCGGACGCAAGAGCTCCAGGCAGGATTTCGTCGGCGCGTAAATGTCGAAGTCGAAATAAGCGAGCGCGACGATGGTTTCGGGACGCCGACGCAAATAGGCGCCGAGCGTCTCGGCGGCGTCTCCTTTGATGATTTCATGCTTGCGGATATGCGCGATCGGCGCTTCGGATTCGTGATAGCGCAAGACGGAGCTCAGATGGCTCTCGTAATCGGCGCCGGCGTTATAGGCGCCGTCGCGGGCCGATTCGTGCGCCCCATCCTTGGCGGAGCAGCCCGCGAGCCCGGAAAAGGTGTCGAAAACGGCCAGCTTGCGGGTGAAATTATAGGGTTCGAAAATCCCGCGCAAATTCGTCAGCAGCGCGGCCGTGCGGCCGTAGCAGGTCCCGAATTCGAAGAGCGCGCCATTGGCGTGCAGCACATGCGCGCGATAGATATCGCTCAGCGCGAGAATGCGGGCGAGATCCTGCCGACCCAGATAGAGAGCGAGCTGCGAATAGACGAGCTCGTTCGGCGGGATCGGCGACGCGGCGAAGACGCGGGCGAAATCGTCGCGATTGGCCTTTTCTTGCCTGGATGAGCGCGGAGAGAAGTCGGTGTCCTGCGCGGCTGTCGTCATCGTTCTTTCCCAAGTCGTTTCGAGATGCTTCCAGGGCCGTTCGAGCGTAATCAGAAATTGATGCGCTCCCGCTCGAACACGACCGGCTTTCGCCTCACCTGTCCGTGAATGGCGAGCACATATTCCGCGAGGACTCCGATCGAGAACAATTGCACGCCGCCGAAGAAGAAGACCGCGACGATGATCGTCATGACGCCGGGCGGCGCGAGCGATCGGAAATAGACGAGTCCCAGAACGAGGCTGACGAAGGCGTAAGCGAGCGACAGACCGGCGATGACGAAGCCCGTGAACAGCACGAGCCGCAAAGGCGCCGGCGTGAAGGTCACGAGGCCATTCATGCCCTGGTCGACGAGCCGCAGCAGCGTGTTCTTCGACACGCCGCGCCGCCGCTCGACCCATTTGTAGGGAACGCCGACCGCCCGAAAGCCGCATTCGAAGGTCATCATGCGCATGAAGGGATAGACGTCCTCGATCGCGCGCATGGCGTCGACGACCTTGCGGTCGACGAGCTGGAAATCGCCGACGCCCGGCGGCAGCGACAGTTCCGAGAGACCGGTCAGCAGCCGATAATAGAGCCCGCGCAGCGTTCGCATGACGACGCCTTCCTCGCGGATCTTGCGAATGCCGTAGACGATCTCGTTCCCTGCCTCCCACAACCTCACGAAGCGCGGCACGAGTTCGGGCGGGTCCTGCAGATCGGCGGGCATGAGCAGCAACACGGCGTCGCCGCCGGCCGCCATCACGCCATTATAGTTCGAGCGCAGCGGTCCGAAATTGCGCGCATTGAGAATGACTTTCACGCAAGCGTCGGCGGCGGCGATCTCGCGCAGGATTTCGACCGTGTTATCGCTCGACGCATTGTCGCAGAAGATGTGCTCGCGGCGATAACCGCTCAACTCACGGTCGAACAGCGCCTCGATCGCCGCATGGCATTCGCGGATGTTGAGCTCTTCGTTGAAGCAGGGCGTGACGATCGAGATGGTCTTCATGCCGCGCCGCTCATGATGCGCGCAAAGGCCGCAAAAATCGCTCGATCATTCGTTTCGTAAGGCATTGGTCCGCCCGCGCCGCTCTTTGAGCTCACTTCGACGGAATCATGCCTTACGAATGGTTAACGCTTGGCTTATCGGCTCGGGTCGAGATGTCCGACCCGTCATTGCGAGCGAAGTCTCCCACGCACGACGCCCGCCGGCCGCCAGTGGGCTGCGTCATCTGAACTGAAAGGGCGTCGTCATTCCCGGCAGGCCGAAGGCCTGACCGGGAATCCAGGGCAACGACAAGGATATATGGTTGTTGCTCTGGATTCCCGATCGCTCGCTGAAGCGAGCGATCGGGAATGACACCCGCCTAAATAACTGACGCATGCCACTAGGCTTTCTTCAAGAATTCCGTTCGCAGCACGAGGTCCTTCACCTTTTCGGCGCGGCCTTCGATCTCCTGCTCGTTGTCCGTCAGGCGAATATTCTTGACGACGGTTCCGCGCTTCAGCGTCACCGACGTTCCCTTGACCTTCAAATCCTTGATGAGCTGGACGGAGTCTCCGTCTTTGAGCTCCGCGCCATTGCTGTCTCTGACCGTCATGATGTTCTCGCGATTCGATGGCTCGAGGCTCGGCCATAGCGCCCGAGCGGGCATGGTGTCCATCCATGGCGAGCGTCACGCTCTTCCCCGTCGCCGGCGAGCCGGTGTCGAATCGCCTCGCGTTAACCCTCATGCGCCGCCGAATCGCCTTCTCGACACGGCCGGGCGGATCGTCTCCCCCACGAAGCGC
>PQAN01000271.1 GCA_003105285.1 Methylocystaceae bacterium | reverse complement strand
CGTCACGCATGGAACGCATCTCGTGACGGACTGACGCGTCTGCGGGCGGAGAGGTCAAGCCCCCGCCGCCCTCAGCGCCTGATCGAGATCGGCGAGAATATCGTCGATATGCTCGATGCCGATGGCGAGGCGCACATAGCCGGGCGTCACGCCGGTCGAAAGCTGCGCCTCCGGCGAGAGCTGCGAATGCGTCGTCGTCGCGGGATGGATGGCGAGGCTGCGGGCGTCGCCGATATTGGCGACGTGATAGAACAGCTTCAACGCGTCGATGAACTTGCGTCCCGCCTCCAATCCGCCCGCGAGCTCGAAGCCGACGAGCGCGCCATATTTGCCTTTCAGATATTTGTCGGCGCGTTCGCGCGCCGCGCCGGTCTGCCGCGAGGGGTGGATGACCTTGGTGATCTCCGCCCGTTTGCCGAGGAAATCGGCGACGGTCTGCGCATTCGACACATGGCGCTCGATGCGCAGCGGCAGCGTCTCTATGCCCTGCAGCGTGAGGAAGGCGTTGAAGGGCGAGAGCGCCGAGCCGAGATCGCGCAACAGCGTCGTGCGCGCCTTGATGATATAGGCGACGGGGCCGAGCGGCTTGACCGCCTCCACCCAGACGGCGCCGTGATAGCTCGGGTCGGGCGTGTTGAGCGCCGGCTGGCGGTCGGCGAATTTCTCCCAGTCGAAATTGCCGCCGTCGATAATGGCGCCGCCGATCGACGTGCCATGGCCGCCGATATATTTCGTCGTCGAATAGACGACGATCGCCGCGCCATGCTGCAAGGGCTTGGTCAGGATCGGCGCGGCGGTGTTGTCGACGATGAGCGGAATTCCATATTCGCGGCCGATCGCCGCGACCTCGGCGATCGGGAAGACGACGAGCTTGGGATTGGGCAGCGTCTCGGCGTAATAGGCGCGGGTGCGCTCGTCGGTGGCGCGGCGGAAATTCTCTGGATCGCTCGGATCGACGAAGCGGACTTCTATCCCCTGGTCCTTCAGCGTATTGGCGAACAGATTCCAGGTGCCGCCGTAGAGATCGGTGGAGGAGACGACATTGTCGCCGACGCGCGCGACGTTCTGCAGCGCGAAGGCCGACGCCGCCTGCCCCGAGGAGAGCGCGAGAGCGGCCACGCCGCCCTCCAGCGCCGCGAGACGCTCCTCCAGAATGCCGGTCGTCGGATTGCCGATGCGCGTATAGATATTGCCGAGCTCTTTCAGAGCGAAGAGATTGGCGGCGTGTTCGGTGTCGTGGAACTGGTAGGACGTCGTCTGATAGATGGGCGGCGCGACGGCGCCGGTCGTCGGATCGGCACGCCAGCCGGCGTGGAGCGCCAGCGTCTCTGGGTTCTTCGTCTCTAGTGGCATCGTCTATCCTTTTTTCGCAGGGCCGAGGCGTCGATCGGCGCCGGGGGCGGCGCGCGATATCCGGCGGAGACTAATCTGATTATTAGTCTATAGGCAATGTCGGATATAAAATGCGGCTCACGGCCGCAAGGCGGCGACGCCCCTCCCGGAGCGCGCGCCGTTGCGACGATTCGCCACGACCTCGGCCGCACGGCGGATCACGCCGCGAACTGAAGCGATTCTTGCTTGCCCCATGCGTCGCGTCGACATGCGCGACGCCCTTCCGCCTGCGTCGCGCCTTAGAGCAATCGGGGAGAGTTTCATGGCCTACAAGATCATCGCGTCGCAATGCACCGTCTGCGGCGCCTGCGAGTTCGACTGTCCCAGCGCCGCCATTCGCATGAAAGGCGACACTTATATCATCGACCCCAAGAAATGCACGGAATGCGACGGCGAGTCGCCGCATTGCGCCGAGGTTTGTCCAGTTCCCGACACTTGCGTGCCGGCGTGAGGCGTTAAGCCGCGACGCGATCGGACCGATGAGAGCGGGTGGGCGCGCGCGAGCGTCCCGCCGCGCTCTCGCGCCGCGGGTCGGACAAGGTCGTCCGGGACGCCGCGGCTTCCTTCGGCCACGGCCTTTGCAAGAAGACGCATACGGAAACCACGCGAGTCCCGGACGCGGTCTGCCTCTCCTCTACACCGCCTCCGGGCCCAGGGTCGTTTTCCCCTCTCGGGTAGTCTATCCCCGCGCGAACCTCGGATATTCGGCCGACTTTCGCGTATGTTCCCATACGCCTCCGCACGAAGGAGAAGCCGGACCGGCGGAGTGGCGTCGAGCGCGCGAACGAGGGTAGCCGCCCCGCCTCTCTCGAAACCGCGCCCCCGTCGGCCCCGCTCCCACCCGTCGAGCGAGGCCCTTGCCGTTCGACGAGGGTGAGCGGAATATAGGAATATTTTCCGGAAAATGTCAAGGCCGCGTCGAGCGGGCCGTCCATGCCGATGAGCGACGGCCTCTCCGCGTCATGGCCCGCGTGTAGGTTGGCGCTGGCCCGAGTTCGGAACCCGCGCCGACGGTAAGTCGGCTCGAGTTCTAGCGTTCCCGAACTCGACCACGAAATGAAGCTGGCGCTCCAGGCTGAGATCACGCTCGACTTTCGCACTGGCCTTTTGCACGCTCAAACCTCTTGAAAATGCTCGAGAACGCCGACCGCGCGAAAGTCTCGAGATATGCGCCATGCCGCAGCAACAGACGGCGCCATTTGGACGTCCGTGTCGGCTGCGTGGGGACTCGCTTAAATCTATCAATGGGCGGCGGCGCGCCGGAGAGTTATCAAGGATCTCATGTCGATCAGGGTCGCGCCGGTCGCCGCGACAAAATCTTCGTCGTGCGCCGAAAAGATGATTATGTTTTCACGTCCCTCGCGTCGCAGCAGCCAAATGATATGGTCGCGCGCGGCAAGGTCCAGGCCGTTGCCCGGTTCGTCCATCAGAAAAACCTTCGGTGAGCCGATCCAGGCTGCACAAAGCATCATTTTTTTCTTCGTGCCGAGGGACATTGCGTCGAACCGCGACGCCATGTGCTCGTCGAGACCGAAGGCGACAATCAGCTCGCGCACACGCGCGTCGACGCGCGTGCGCTTTAGCGCCGCGACGAATTGTAGAAACTCCTCTCCCGTCATGAATGGGTACACGGGGCATTCGTCCGGAACGTAGGCGAGATGTTTACGGGCTTCGACCGCCGCCTCCATGAGGTCGACGCCATTGATCCAGACACGGCCGGCATCCGGCGCCTGCGCGCCGGCGAGAAGCCGCAGCAACGTCGACTTGCCAATTCCATTGGCGCCTTGCAGCGCGTAAACGCCCGACGCGAGTGAAAACGTCACGGAGCAAAAGACTTGGCGTCCGTCGTACGAAGCGCTCAATTCCGCGCATGACAGAATTGCATCAGACGTCATCGCGTTACCGCCGCGATTGCGGTCCCTGACCAGATGCCGGCCAGCACTATGCTGTATATCAATCGGCTGCCGCCTGCGTAAAGAGCCGGCCAGCGAAGAACGACGAGGAGGGCCTGTGCGGCCGTCGCCAGAGCGGCGAGAACCGCCAGCGATGCGAGGCCTTGTGCGATTTGCGGCGTCAGCAGGATGACGAGTACGACGCCATTCAGAAGCAGCACGAAGCCGGTGTCTCGTACGGCCCAATAGCTCCGGAGAACCGGCAGCGTCGCCAGATAACGCGCCGTAGCTTTGTGCGCATCGAATAAGGTGCGGTAGAGACCGGCAAGGAGAAGCCCGATCAGCGCCATCGTCAGGATCGCGGTTGGCAAGGAGCGGGAATCGAACTGGAAGATTGCGATCAGACGGTTCGCCCCTAGCGCCAGCGCGATCGCGGCGCCGAGCCGTAACGTCGCCTGAGCAGGCTTTGCGCACAGGACCTTGCACTGGATGAGAAGAGCGGGCGCATGACCACTCATGGCGGCGACCGCCCATTTGCTCGGTCGTGCTCCGAGAGCGCGCCATTTGCGTGGGAAAATCCGGTCGAACCGGTAACCGATGGCCGCGCCCGCGCCAAGACAAGCGATCGCGCCGCCGAGCCACAGACCTCTCGCGAACGTCGCGTTCGACCCCATGCCGAGCGCGATCGACAAATCGGCGGTCACAACGCCGGCAAGCGCCAGGAATCGCCGGTCGAGCATCGCCCGCTGCGCCAGCGTCGCAGCGGCCAGAAATTCCGCGAAACAACCGAATTCGAACGCGTTTGCGCCGCCCGCGCTCATTCGCGCCGCTGCGATCGCGGCGGAAAGCAAAATCGCGTTGTTTGCGACCGCCAGCAGCGTCCCTTCCACGGCCAGCCTTACGCCCCGGGGCGTCGGCAGCGTCGCGACGTAGCGCATGAAGGGGCCGCCCGACAGGGCATGCCGTTGCGGCATGATCCACAGAATGGCGACCGCATCGATCGCTAGCGCAAGAGGGAAGCGGTGGGCCGCGCTGAGGGCCGGCGAAACTGAAGATTGCAGCAAAGTGGCAAGGTGCGCGAGGATCGCAATGACGGGCGGACCCGGTACGACCAAACAGGCGAGAACGAACACCTGCCAGTGCTGAAGGACGAGATTGCCGCTCGTGCGCGTATACCAACGCAAACGTTGATGCGCCAATCGACTATACATTCTCGACCTTTCCGCGGAATCAAGCTGTTCGCCGAAAGAAGCGGGACGGCGCCTAAAAGCAAAACTGGGCTCCGCTTCGGTGTTTATAGTAGGCTCGACGGATGGTTGCTAACAAAATGTTTTTGAAGAATTACGGTGACATGCACCATTTTTCAGGTCGTACGACTCGAGCCCATGGCCCTCCTTCTGCCGTGTTCCGTTCGGGTTTGATACCAAAGATGAAAAATTTGCAATTCTACATTCTGTCACTGTAATTCCAAGGATCTGCGAGAATCTGCGGAACAATTTCGCTTTCCTCCCGGCGCTTCGCAATGTCCCGGCGTGGATGCCCGTGACAAGCGCGGGCATGACGGCGGCGCGTAGGCTGGCGGCGACGGCTGTTTCGAAAAAAGGAGAGCAATTTCGGTCAAGACAGAGAGCCTAATTTCAGGCACCTTGGAGAAATGGAAGCCAAGCTCACATCAAAAGAAAGCAACTATGCGCGCCGCATCAACCGCGTTCTGGATTATATCGATAAACATCTCGACGAAAAGCTATCCGTTGAATTGCTGAGCAGTGTTGCGAATTTCTCGAAATTCCACTTCCATAGGCAATTTTCAGAATACTGTGGAATAAGCATCTATCGATACATTCAACTAATGAGACTCAAAAGATCTTCATACCGGCTGGCCTTTAATCATGGCGCGCCAATTATCGACATCGCCTTAGATTCAGGATTTTCAAATCCTGAATCTTTCTCTCGCGCTTTTAAGAGCGCCTTTGGTCAAACGCCTAGCGAGTTTCGTAAGACCCCCGATTGGGCGTCGTGGAGCAAACGCTATCAGATTCAAATTCCAAGCCGCGAAAGGACAGACAAAATGGAAGTCAAAATCGTAAGCGTCGACGCCATCTTGGTTGCGACGCTCGAACACATCGGTTCGCCTGCATTGCTCAGCAATTCGGTTCAGCGCTTCGTCGAATGGCGAAAAGCAACCGGACTATCTCCAATCAGCGAGTGCGAAACGTATGGAATTCCTTATAACGATCCAAACACCGCGCCGCCCGAGGAGTTTCGGTTCGACATTTGCGCATCGGTGGCTGAAGCGGTCCCGAACAATCCGCAAGGGATCGTCACGAAGACAATTCCCAGCGGGCGTTGCGCCGTGGCCATCCACACGGGTTCGCGCGAGAAAATAAGCGAAAGCGTATATGAGTTGTATCGACAGTGGCTTCCGAAAAGCGGTGAAGAGCTGCGCGATTTTCCAGCTTATTTTCACTACTTGAATCTCGATATCGATACGCCGGAGCACGAGCGCTCGACTGAAATTTATCTGCCTTTGAAGTAGGCGTCCGGTGGGCGGAGGAGGTCGCGCCAGCTAGAGCGTTTGGCGCCCCGMCTCTCTCGAAACCGCACCCCGCCGGCCCCGCTCCCACCCGTCGAGCGACGCCCTTGCCGTTCGACGAGGCGAGCGGAGTATAGGAAATCTAGCAACTATACGAAGGATCATAGTCCTTCCCCTCATGCTGAGGAGGCCGCGAAGCGGCCGTCTCGAAGCACGAGGGGAAGCTCCAGATAGCGGGAATGAAGGTTTCCTCGTCCTTTTAAGACGCCCGCTTCGCGGGCTCCTCAGGATGAGGAAACCTTCATCCAATCGCCCTCGCTTCGGTAGTGGGTCGGATCAAGCCGGCGGTCCAGATCGACTTTCGCGCTTGTTTTTTGCACGCTCCAACTCGTTGAAAATGCCAAAGAGCGCCGACCGCGCGAAAGTTTCGATCTTTCACACGGTCTGCTTACGCCCGCTCCGGGCGGCCAGCATGTCCAGCACGGGACATGACGGGGCGGGATCGCCGGAACAGCGGGAGACGGTCTCGGCGAGGATGCTCTCGAGTCTGGCGAGGTCGGCCAGCTTCGCCCGCACATCGTCGAGGTGCGTCCGCGCGATCTCCCTCACCTCGGCGCAGGACGCGCGGGACGGCTCGGCGAGGGCCAGGAGGGCGCGGATTTGCTCGATGCCGAATCCGAGCTCGCGAGCCCGGCGGATGAAGGCGAGCCGCCGGATGTGGCCTTCCTCATAGGCGCGGCGTCCGCTCGCCGTCCGTGCGGGCGGCGGCATGAGTTCGATGCGCTCGTAATAGCGCACCGTCTCGAGATTGACGCCCGCCGCCGCCGCGAGCCGCCCAATGGTGAAAGGCCGCATCATTTCTCTTGCACCCGTAATTTCTCTTGCACCCGTAGTCACTACGGGGTGCAGGATAGCCCGCATGTCGAGAAAGGGCGAGCCATGACCATCGACGACGCCGCGCGAGAAACCACGCCGGCCGCTCCGTCTTCCCCTGCCGCGTCCGCCGCGCCGAAGCGGTTCGCGGCCTTGGGCCTCGTCGCGGGTCTCGGCGCGGTCGTCGCGTCGTCCTGCTGCGTGATCCCGTTCGGCCTCGTCGCGCTCGGCGCGAGCGCGAGTTTGCTGGGCGGCCTCGAAATGGTCGCGGCGTGGCGCGTTCCGCTGCTCTCTCTCGGCGCCTTGGCGATCGTCGGGGGATGGGGGGCATGGTGGTCGAAGCGTCCGGCGGCTTGCGCTTCGGGAGAGGGCTGCGCGTCGCCCGAGCGCTCCCGCGCGACGCCGACGCTTCTCCTCTGCGCTTCGGCGATCGTGCTGGCGGCGGCGAGCTGGAGCCATATCGACCCGCTGCTGCTCGAGCTTTTTCGAGGCCGCCGATGAAACTCGTCTCGACAATCACCTGCCCATCCTGCGGCCACAAATCGGCGGAGACGATGCCGACCGACGCCTGCCGGTTCTTCTATGAATGCAAGGGCTGCGGGGCGCTCCTCCAGCCGAAGGCAGGGGACTGCTGCGTGTTCTGCTCGTATGGCGACGCGCCTTGCCCACCGATTCAGAAAGCAAGAGAGCATGGCGCCGCCGCCGGATGCCGCTCTCGCAGATAGGGGAACGCGGTCGCATAAACCACCAATGTGGAACCTCGTGAAGAGCCGCTTCCGGCGGTATTCTAGCTTCTTGTTTTGACGCGTTTCCGACGCCGAACCGATTTCCACTTCGGCTGGAAACGCGCTAGCAGACTGCGTCAACTGAACCGAGTGGGCGTTGTCATTCCCGGTCAGGCCGAAGGCCTGACCGGGAATCCAGGGGCAACGACAGGGATACCGGTCGCTGCCCCTGGATTCCCGATCGCTCGCTAAAGCGAGCGATCGGGAATGACACCCTTCGATTTGACCGACATAACCCACTAGGCCTCCGCCCTCCCCGCGCATGCGAGCGCGAACGCCCATTCCAGCGCCACTTCCTCCAGCCGCTCGAAGCGCCCCGAGGCGCCGGCGTGGCCGGCCTCCATGTTCGTGCGCAACAGAACGGGGCCGCCGCCGGTCATCGTCGCGCGCAGCCGCGCGACCCATTTCAGCGGCTCCCAATAAGTGACGCGCGGGTCGGTGAGGCCGCCGAGCGCGAGAATCGCCGGATAGGCCTGCGCTTTCACATTGTCGTAAGGGGAATAGGAGGCGAGCCGGTCGAAGGCCGCCGCGTCGGCGATCGGATTGCCCCATTCCTCCCATTCGGGCGGCGTCAGCGGCAGATCGTCGCGCAGCATGGTGTTCAGCACGTCGACGAAGGGCACGCCGGCGATGATGGCGGAAAACAGCTCCGGCGCGAGATTGGCGACCGCGCCCATCAGCATGCCGCCGGCGCTCGCCCCTTGCGCGATGACGCCGCCCTCCTTCGCATAGCCGGTCGCGACGAGATGGCGCGCGACCGTGATGAAATCGGCAAAGCTGTTGGGCTTGTTCTCGAGCTTGCCGGTCTCGTACCAGCGCCAGCCCTTGTCCGTGCCGCCGCGCACATGGGCGAGCGCATAGACGAAGCCGCGATCGACGAGCGACAGCGCGTGGCTGTCGAAGCTCGCCGACAGCGGATGGCCATAGGCGCCGTAGCCGTAGAGCAGGACCGGCGCGCCGCCCGCCAATGCGAGATCGGCGCGATGCAGGATCGAGACGGGCACGCTCTCGCCGTCCCCGGCGATCGCGAACAGCCGATGCGTGACATAAGCCTTCGGATCATGGCCGGAAGGGATTTCCTGCCGCTTGCGCAACACCCGCGTGCGGGCGCGCATGTCGTAGTCGTAGGTCTCCTCGGGCGTCGTCATCGAGGAATAGGTGAAGCGCAGGATATCGGTCTCGAATTCGAGGCCGGTCTGCAGGCGCAGCGCATAGGCCTCCTCGTCGAAAGCGATGGCGTGCTGCTCGCCGCCGTCGAAGGCGCGAATGACGATGCGCGGCAGGCCGTTCTCGCGCTCGACCCAGACGAGATGGCCGGTATAGACCGTGCCCATGACGATCATCCGGCCGCTCACATGCGGGACGACCGGAACCCAGTCGGCGCGCGAGCGCGACTCTAGCGGCGCTTTCAGAATGGCGAAGTCCTCGGCGCCGTCGGCGTTGCTGCGGATATAGAGATCGTCGCCATGCGGCTCGACGTCATAGCGCAATCTCTGCTCGCGCGGCGCGACGAGGCGCGCTTTCGCGGAGGCGTCGCGCAAGTCGACGAGATGACATTCGCTCGCGTCGTGTCCGCGAATGGCGACGATGGCGAAACGTCCGCAACGGCTGCGCCGCAGCGCCACGAACCAAGCCGGATCGCGCTCCTCGACGACGAGTTCGTCGCCTTTCGGATCGGCGCCGATCACATGGCGGAAGACCTGCGCGGTGCGGTGATTGTCGTCGACGCGCACATAATAGAAGCTCTTCGAATCGGCGCTCCAGACGAGCGAGCCGTCCGTATGCGCGACGACGTCCGGACGGTCGGCGCCGTCGCAAAGCGCGCGCGTGCGGATCGAATAGAGTTCCGAGCCCTTGTCGTCGACGCTCCAGGCGAGCTGCAGATGATCGGGCGCGTGGTCGATCCCGCCGATGTCGAAAAACGCCTTGTCGCCCGCCAGGGCGTCGCCGTCGAGCAACGCCTCCTCCGCGCCGCCGTCGCGCGGCGTGCGGCAATAGAGCGGATGCTCGCCGCCCTGGCGATAGCGCTCGAAATAGGCGAAGGGGCCGTCCGGCCAGGGCGGCTCGCTGTCGTCCTCCTTGATGCGGCCGCGCAATTCGGCGAGCAGGGTCTCGCGCAATTTCGCGAGCGGCGCCAGAACCGTCTCGCAATAGGCGTTCTCGGCCGTGAGCAGCGCGGCGATGTCGGCCGGCAGAGCGGCGGGGTCGCTCAGCACCTCGCGCCAATTCTCGGCGGCGAGCCAGGCGTAAGGGTCCTCGAGGACGCGGCCGTGGACGGTCTTTCGGCTCGAACGCCGCGCGGCGACGGGCGGAGCGACGCCTTCGGCCGCGAGTGTGATGCGTTGGTCGCTCATCGTAGAACTCCTCTGTTGTCAAACGAAGGCGCTTTGCAGCGAGACGCCGCCACCGGACGCCGGCAAAGGACGATGAATCGTTGCGTCTTCGGCCGTCATTGCGAGCGAAGCGAAGCAATCCAGCGACCGCCCAGCGGCTTCTGGATTGCTTCGGAGCTCACGCTCCTCGCAATGACGGCGCCTCGGGACACGCAATTTTTTTTCGGCCGGGCCCCGAAGGCTCGCATCCCACCCGCTCTGAGCGATCTCCCGCGACGAAAAGCCCGAAGCGACATGGCGTAAATGAGGCGCCCGAGCGTCTCGACTTCCTGCGCCATGGCTGATAGGCATAACGCGCGGAGCCGCTTCGCGGGAGAGCGCGGCGCCGATTTCGCCTTCGGCGCAAAAATTCCGGGCGGCGGACAATAAAGAGCGCAGGCGGCGAGCCTGGGCGGAGGGGCGGAAACTTCGGTTGAGGGCAATGAGCAACGCGACGCTCGACGGCAAATCCATTTCTTCTGAGGATGCCTACAAATATGCGGCCGAAGTCTTGCAAGCCGCGCAATTTCCGCTCGTTGCGGGGCTCGGCGCCGATATCGCCGGCGCGCGCGCCGCGATCCTGCTGGCCGAGCGCCTGCGCGGCGCCTTCGACCATCTCGCCTCGCGCGACGCGCTGGCCGACCTCGAGGTCGTGCGCTCCGCCGGCATTTTCGTGACGACGCCGAACGAAGCGCGGGTGCGCTCCGATGTCGTGCTGCTGATCGGCCCCGGCCTCTCGTCTTATTGGCCGGCGATCTTCGACCGCCTCGCGCTCGACAAGGCGCCCGTTCACGGCGGCGAGACCCGGCGCGTGTTGTGGATCGGCCCCAAGCGCAACGAAGCCAAGCTCGAGGGCATCGATATCGAGACCATCGCCGCCTCGCCCGAAGACTTGCCCGGCGTCATCGGCGCTCTCAGGGCGCGCGTCGGCGGGCGTCCCGTGGCGCTTTCGGCCGCCGCGACCAAGAAGCTCGACGCTCATGCGGAGACGCTGAAGGCGGCGCGTTTCGGCGTCGCCGTCTGGGCGGCGGCGGGGCTCGACACGCTGACCGTCGAAATGCTGCAGGGGCTCGTCACCGAGCTCAACGCCACGACGCGCTTCACCGGCGTGCCGATCGGCGGCCGGGCCGGCGCGAGCGGCGTGCTGCAGGCCTCCGCCTGGATGACCGGCTTTCCGCCGCGCACGGGCTTCGGCCGCGGCTATCCCGAGCACGACACATGGCGGTTCGAGGCCGGCCGGCTCGTCGAGAGCTACGAGGCGGACGCGGCCCTGTGGATATCGGCCTATGACGGCGAGCCGCCGCCGTGGAGCCGGAACGACATTCCGCTGGTGACGCTCGCGCCGCCGAGCGCGCAGGCCCAGGCGACTCGCGGCCTGTTCATTCCCGTCGGCCGGCCGGGCGAGGCCTACGACGCCGTGGAATTCGCGCAGGAAACCAGCTCGCTGGTGTTGCGGCGAGCGAGCGCGCCGACGCAATTGCCGAGCGTCGCGGACGCGATCGCCGCCATCAGCGCAAAATTTTCGGAGGATTTGCCGTGCTGATCAGCCTACGCGGCGGCCATATCGTCGATCCCGTCAATGGCGTCGACGGGGCGGGCGATCTCTTTTTCGAGGACGGCCGCATCGTCGCCCCGCCCACGGACCGCTCGCCCGACGCCGAATATGACGTCTCCGGCCATATCGTCATGGCGGGCGCGATCGACATTCACTCGCATATCGCCGGCGGCGGCGTGAACACGGCGCGGCTGCTGCTGCCCGAGGCGCATCGCGCCCATCGGCCGCGCCCCGCCAACACGCCGCTGTCGACGGCCGGCTGGTCGACCTTCGAGACCGGCCGCCTCTATGCGCAGATGGGCTATACGACGGTCATCGAGCCGGCGATCTCGCCCCATCACGCGCTGCACGCGCATCTCGAGCTCGCCGACATTCCGATCATCGACAAGGGCTTCCTGACGGTGCTCGGCAACGACGACTTCCTGCTCTCGGCCTTCCGCGACGGCGAGGGCCAGAACGCCGTCGTCGATTATATCGGCGCGACGCTCGAGGCGACGCGCGCGATCGGCGTCAAATGCGTCAACGCCGGCGGCGTCGACGCCTTCAAGCAGAATATCCGCTCCTTCTCGCTCGACGACGTCGTGCCGGAATACGGGCTCTCGTCGCGGCAGATTTTCCAGAAGCTGCAGCAGGCGGTGGTGGCGACGAAGATCCGTCATCCTCTGCATCTGCACATGAACAATCTCGGCCTCGCCGGCAATGTGGAGACGGCGCTGGCGACGATCGACGCGTCGCAGGGCCTGCCGCTGCATCTCGCCCATGTGCAGTTCTACGCCTACGGCACGGAAGGCAAGAACGGATTCTCCTCGGCGGCGGCGCGATTCGCCGAGAAGATCAACGCCAACAAGAACGTCACGGTGGACGTCGGCCAGGTCATGTTCGCCGATATCGTGACCATTTCCTCGGATGTGCTGAAGCAGTTCAACAGCCTGCCGGGCGCGCGGCCGAAGAAGGGCGTCATCTTCGACGGCGACTCCAACGGTCTCGGCGTCTCACCTTATTCCTATCGCGTGTCGGACTTCTTCAACGCTGTGCAATGGGCGGCCGGGCTGGAGCTGTTCCTGCTGCTCGACGATCCGATGCAGGTGTTCTTCACCACCGATCATCCGAACGGCGCGCCCTTCACCACCTATCCGGAGGTGTTCGCGCTGCTGATGAGCGCCGACAAGCGTGCGCAATATCTGTCGCGCCTGCCGGCCGATGTGATCGAGCTGACCAATCTGCCGTCGATCAAGCGCGAATATACGTTCAACGAGATCGCGACGATGACGCGCGCCGCTCCGGCGCGCCTCTACGGCTTCCAGGACCGCGG
>PQAN01000270.1 GCA_003105285.1 Methylocystaceae bacterium | reverse complement strand
AGTTTCTTGTTTTAACGCGTTTCCGACGCCGAACCGGTCTCCACTTCGGTTGGAAACGCTCTAACGGCTTCAGCCCTGCTGATTGAACTGGCGCGCCAGCGCCTTTTCGATCTCGGGGATCGGATGATGAGTGAGGTCCTTGTCGATCTCGCCTTTCACCTTGCTCTTCGCCTTGACCGAAAGCTCGTGGCGCAGATCGCCGAGCACGCGGGGCGGGGCGATGATGACGATCTCGCTCAGCTCTCCCGACTCGGCCGCCGCGTTGATCCGCGCGGCGATAGAGGCCGCGAAATGCTCTTTCTCGAGCTCGTGCCAGTCGGTGTTCTCGACGGCGCTGCGCGGAGCGCCGCGCGTGCCGAAAGCGCGGCCGGGCGCGTCGCTTCCCTGCTCGCGGGTCGCGGGATTCTCATCCACGCGCGCCTCGATGACGCGCAGATCGAGCAGATCGGGATCGCCGTGGTTTTCGAGAAACAGCGCCCGGCGGCCGTCGCCGACGAGCACCCACGCGCCATTGTGAACCGCAATATTCGTCATTTTTTCTTCGTCTTTCGCTAAAGAGGCCTAAGAGACCATTTGGGAGTTTCGCCGGCCGGCGGCAACTGCGGTCAATTGCCGCCTTCGAGCAATCGCCTCGCGATGACCTGCGCCTGAATCTCGGCCGCGCCCTCGAAAATATTGAGGATACGGGCGTCGCACAACACGCGGGAGACCGGATATTCCAGGGCGAAGCCGTTGCCGCCGTGGATTTGCAGCGCATTGTCGGCCGCCGCCCAGGCGACGCGCGCGCCGAGCAGCTTGGCCATGCCCGCCTCGAGGTCGCAGCGGCGTCCCTCGTCCTTGGCGCGCGCGGCAAAATAGGTGATCTGGCGCGCGACATGGATTTCGATCGCCGCCGTGACGATCTTGTCGGAAACGCGCGGGAAGGAGAACAGCGGCTTGCCGAACTGGATGCGCTCCTTGGCGTAGCGCAGCCCCAGATCGAGCGCGGCCTGCGCGACGCCGAGCGCGCGCGCCGCCGTCTGGATGCGGGCCGATTCGAAGGTCTGCATCAGCTGCTTGAAGCCCTTGCCCTCCTCGCCGCCGAGCAGGTTTTCGGCCGGCACCTCGAAATTGTCGAAGCCGATCTCGAACTCCTTCATGCCGCGATAGCCGAGCACCTCGATCTCGCCGCCGGTCATGCCCTTCGCCGGGAACGGGTTCTCGTCCGTGCCGCGCGGCTTTTCGGCGAGCAGCATGGAGAGGCCCTTATAGCCCTTCTCGTTGGGATTGGTGCGCACGAGCAATGTCATCACATCGGCGCGAACGGGATGGGTGATCCAGGTCTTGTTGCCGACGACCTTGTAGACGTCGCCCTCGCGCGTCGCGCGGGTGCGCAGATTGGCGAGGTCGGAGCCGTTGTTCGGCTCGGTGAAGACGGCGGTCGGCAGGATTTCGCCGCTCGCGATCTTCGGCAGATATTTGTGCTTTTGCGCCTCGGTGCCGCCGACGAGGATCAGTTCGCCGGCGATCTCCGAGCGGGTGCCGAGCGAGCCGACGCCGATATAGGCGCGCGACAGCTCTTCCGAGACGACGCACATGGCGATCTTGCCGAGGCCCGATCCGCCGTATTCCTCGGGAATGGTGAGGCCGAAGACGCCCAATTCCGCGAGGCCGGAGATGACTTCGAGCGGAATATAGTCGTTCTTCAGATGCCATTCGTGCGCGTGCGGCGTGACATTGTCGGCCGCGAATTTGCGCATCTCGCTGCGGATCGCCTCCAACGTCTCGTCGAGGCCGGTCGCGCCGATCGTCTCGGCCGCCTCGTGATGGTCGATGAGCTCGGCGAGGCGGGCGCGGTTCTTGGCGGTATTGCCCGTGGCGATCAGCCGATCGACGATAGGCGTGCGGCGCGACGCGATCGCTTCGGGCGCGAGCTCGAAATCCGACAGGCGGACGAATTCGCCCTGGCTCATCGGAATGCCGCCGAAGACTTGCGCGAGATATTCCGCGAAGGCGATGCGGGTGAGCAGGTCCTCGACCTCGCCATAGGCGCCCTCGGACGACAGCCGCTCCGCGTAATGCAGCAACTCGCGCAGCCCCTGCACATAGGTCGCGAACCAGGAGAGGCCATGGGCGGCGTGCTGCTCGACTTCGATCAGATCGTTGGAGAGCTTGCCGTCCTTGGTGACCCGCGCGCGCACGGCGGCGAGCGCTTCCCCATAGAGCGCCTCCACGGAGGCGAAGGCGGCCTGGGCGTCGGGCAGCCAGTTCGTGGAGGAGGTCTCGGTCGCTGTGGTCATTCTCTCTCGCTCTTGGAAGACGCCCGTGAGAGGGGCGGCGTGAAAACTCGCCCCTACATGCCGTCATTTGACGGAGAGCGCAATATGGCGCGGCCGGCGGCGCCGGGCCGTGAGCCGTGCGCCGTCATGAAATTCGTCATCCGGAGCGCGTGTTGGCCCGAATATCGTCTGAAGCCGATCGAGACCGGCCCGAGGCTGCGGGGCGCCGCCGGCGAGAGGAGACGCGCATGAGCCTCGAGATCGGCGGTTCGATCGTCTTCGGTTCGAACGGCGGAGGCGACGAACAGGTCGGCTTCGAGGGCTTCTCTCTCTCCTTCACCGCGAAGGACAAGGACGAGGCCGATCGCGTCTATGCGGCGCTCGCCGATGGCGGCGAGACGCGGATGCGCCTGGCCGAGACTTTCTTGTCTCCATTTCGGCATGGTCACCGATCGTTTCGGCGTTCAATGGATGGTGGTCGCGCCGGCCTGATCGCGCGGCGCGGCGTCGCGGCCGCCGGCCGAAATGCGCTCGACGCGCAGCGGCAGCCCGCCTTTCGGGCGAAGCGTGATGTTGGGCGCGACCTCGGGGCGGAAGCCCGGAACGGTCGTGAAACGAAAATCGCGCGCCAAGGTCGCGAGAATGGTCGTGATTTCCAGCATCGCGAAGCTCATGCCGATGCAGACGCGGGGGCCGCCGCCGAACGGCAGATAGGCGAAGCGATGCCGCGCCTTCGCCTTTTCCGGCGCGAAGCGGTCGGGGTCGAAGGCGGCCGGTTCGTCCCACAGCCGCTCGTTGCGATGCAGGGACCAGATGGCGACGAAGACCGAGGACTTCCTCGAGATCGGATGAGGGCCGATCCGCGTGTCTTCCTTCGCTTGGCGCGTCACGGTGGGAGCCGGCGGAAAAAGCCGCAACGATTCTTGCACGACCTGCCGGGTGAAGACGAGCGCGTCGACGTCTTCCGGCCCGATGTCGCGCGCTCCGGCGATCCTTACGACCTCCTCGCGCACGCGCTCCTGCGTCGCCTGATCCTTGGCGAGCAGCCACAAGGTCCAGGCGAGCCCGATCGCGGCGGTTTCGTGCCCGGCGGCGATGAAGGTGAAGAGATTGGAAGCGAGCTCGCGGTCGGTCATGACGCGGCCCGTCTCGGGATCGCGCGCCGACAGCAGAAGGCCGAGCACGTCGCGTCGCGTCGAGCCGGCGGCGCGGCGCGCGGCGATGACTTTGGCCGCCTCCGCATTGAGCCGGGCGACCGCCGCGCGCATCTCGAAATAGCCGGGATGGGGCGTCCATCGCGGCAGGCCGAATGCGGCGATCAGCGCCTGCCAGGAGAAGCCGCCGAAGGCGGCCGTGAGCGACGCGAGGAAGGCCTCGCGATCCAGGGCGGCCGGGTCCCCCAGCACGGCCTGGCAGATCACTGCGAGGGTGGTCCGGGTCATCGCCTCGTGGACGTCGACCGCCTCGCCGCCGGCGGCCGAGCGCCACTCCCGCGCCTGCGCCTCGGCGCATTCGGCGAAGATCGGCACGAGGGCGAGAAGAGTCTCGTGCCGAAAGGCTGGCGCGGCCGCCCGCCGCTGCCAGCGCCAGTCGGCGCCTTCCGCCAGAAACAGGCTCGCCGGATCCATGAGCGCGGAGAAGGCTCTCGCGCTGATGCGGGCGCGGGTGAAATGCTCGGCGCGATCGACGAGCACTTCCTGGATCAGCTCCGGATCGGTGAGGAACACGGTGGGCGCGGAGGATTTCCACACGCCGGGCAGCGTCGAAAATCCTTCGCGATAGGACGCCGGCGGCCAGTTCTGGAGATAGTTGCGGACGGCCGTCGCATAGCTCGGCCGTTCGGCGGGCTGAAAAGGCGTGAAATCGGGATCGCGGAACATCGTCGCCGCCTTTTGTGAAAGCTCGGCGTCACATATCACATCTCACGCCGCGCTTCTGGCGGGCGCCGGCTCGGCCCGCGCGGCTTTTGCTCGCGCCCCCGTAAGAGGCGTGAGGATCAAGGGCAGGCCGCCCTTGGGGCGCGTCGTGAAGCTCGGAGCGAGCTCCAGTCGATGGCCTGGGATGGTGTCGAAGCGGAACGCGCGAACGAGCTCCGCCAGGATCGTCGCCATCTCCAGGAGCGCGAAGCCCATGCCGATGCAGATGCGCGGGCCTGCGCCGAACGGCAGATAGGCGTAGCGGTGGCGCGCCTTGACCTGTTCGGGGGAGAAGCGGTCGGGATCGAAGGCGTGCGGTTCGTCCCACAGCCCTTCGTGCCGATGCAGGCACCAGAGCAGAACGAACACCGGCTCGTTCTTTGGGAGTTTATACGGCCCGATCATTGTGTCCTCGCGCGGCTGGCGGCCGACCGCGGCGGCCGGCGGAAAGAGACGCATGGCCTCCTGTAGAACCTGTTTGGCGAACACGAGCCTTTCGACCGTCTCCGGCCCGATCTTCTCTTCGCCGGCGACCCTCGCGACCTCGTCGCGCAGGCGCTGCTGCGACGCTTGGTCCTTCGCGAGCAGCCACAGGCTCCATCCGAGCGCGACCGCCGAGGTCTCGTGGCCGGCGACCAGGAACCCGTAGAGATTGGCGACGAGCTCGGAGTCGGTCATCACGCGTCCGCTCTCCGGATCCTTGGCGGAGAGCAGCAGCCCCAGAATATCGCGCCGCTCGGAACTCTCGGCGCGGCGCTCCTCGAGCAGCCTCACGGTCGCGTCGCGCAGTCGCCGCGCGGCGGCCGTCGCTCTGAAATAACCCGGATGAGGCGTCCAATTCGGCGGCAGGCCGAGCAGCGCGACGAGCCGCCGCCAGCCGATGCTGCCGAGCGCGACGCCGAGATTTGCGAGAAATCGCTCGCGATCGAAACTCGCCGAGGCGCCGAGCACGGCGCGCTCGATGACCGAGAAGGTGGTGTTGGACATGGCGCGCATGACGTCGACCGGCTCGCCCGCCGGCGCGTCACGCCATTCCTCGATTTGCGCTCTCGCGCACTCGGCATAGGTCGGAACGAGCGCCAGCAGATTCTCGTGACGGAAGGCCGGCGCGACGGCGCGTCTCTGCCACTTCCACTCGGCGCCTTCCGCGAAGAACAGGCTGTCGCGGTTGATCGGTCCGGACAGCAAGCGGACCGTCAAGACATCGCGCGGAAACTCGTCCGCCCGCGTGATCAACATTTCCTCGGCCAGTTCCGGATCGATCAGAATATTGGTCTTGGCGACGAGCGGCCGAAATCCTCGCAGGACGAAAAATCTCTCGCGATAGGCGGCGGGCGGGTAGAGCTCGAGGAAGTTGCGGACCGTGGCCCGGAAAGAGGGCTTTTCGCGCGGCGTGAAGGGAAGAAAATCGGGATCGTGAAACATCGTCGCTCTCCATATGAAAGCTCCAACGCCACATACCATACCTCATAGTATGTTTTTGGCAAGCGCCGGTTCCGCGTGTAACCTTTCCGCTCGACTCGTCGGGAAGGGGCATGAGCAGCAGCCGCTACAAGAAGGAAGACTGGCTCGATCTGGGCGCGCGCCTCCTCTCGGAGGAAGGGCCGCAGGCGCTCACGATCGAACGGCTGACGGCGGCGGCGAAACGGACCAAGGGCAGTTTCTACCACCATTTCGCGGATCGCGACGCGTTCGTGCGCGCCATCATGGAGCGCTGGCGCGAGACCGTCGTCGTCGTCATGGGCAAGCGCTACGAGGAGGCCAAATCGCCGGCCGAAATCCGTAAGTTGATGCGTGAGCAGCCGTTCGAGCTCGACTATCGCTTCGAGCGCGCGGTGCGGCGTTTCGCGGCGAGCGAGCCGATCGTGCGCGACGCGCTCGACGAAGTCGACCGCAAGCGTGTCGAAGGATTGGCCTGCCTCATTCGTTATCTGCGTCCGGACGAGCCCGATCCGCAATCCGCGGCGCTGGTGCAATATGCGGCGCTCGTCGGCGCGCAATGGCTGCTCGAAGGCCACGACGATCCGCGTCTGCCGGCGGTGCGTGAGGCCGGCGAGCGGATATTCCGGCTCGCCGAGCCGGGGGACGAATAGGGCGGTCTACCCCGCCCCGCAGCGCCGAACGCCGCGCCAGCCGAGGACGGCGAAAAACAGTGCCGGCAGGCCGACGCCGAGGCCGCGAGGATATGCATGCGGGCATTGTCCATCACGACGATTTTGTTCACACAAAGCGTCGGCGTGAGAACCTGCTCGACATTGGTCAGGAAGGAGTGCTCGCTTGCTGCTTACGGTTCAGCCCTAATAACGTTGAATTTTTGGGAGCAAGAGGTCAGTATGCACTATGCGCATGCCATCAGCCCAGTTAGCTACAATACGGTGCTTACAAATGAGGGAAAGTGCAACGCAAAAATGTAAAGCCCTAGTGTACAGCTTGTATCTTAATACCACCGCGTTCTGCATGCTATTATTTATACTTAGATTTTTTCAAGGAGAGTTTAAATTTAGCCCCGCATCGATTGGTACAATATTCATTATATATTATGTAGCGACGTTAATATATTATGTATATAGTGTAATTCATAACTTTAAGGCGTACTTTTACGCATATGCTTTAAGTGGTCGCAAACGTTCTCCGTTAGGAGCGGGATTGTGGTTTTTTATCGGCGGTTGTCTTTGTGTTATTCTGGGAATAGGCTCTTGGGCCGTAATTGTTTCCTTCGAAGGCAATGTTCGTGCATATCTTGATCATGGCGCTATGAGGTGGCTGATAACCACGAATGTCGCCGCGGGACTCGACGTCATCACGATCGGTATTTATGGCAGTTGTCTGCTAAGTGCGTGTAAAAGGATGCAGCGAGTGCAGTTTATTGGATCATCGTGATCTTTCTTGTGATAGAGCGCTTGATGTATCCTTAAGTTAAAATTATTGAATTGGAGGAATTCGATGTCGCTCCCGCTTTTTGCTCAATATCGCGCGTCTGCTGCAAACTGGGAGTGTCGGATTCGGTGCAGGCGTCTATAATATCTTCAACGCGACGCCCAACAGCTATTATGAAATAAATATGGCGCTCAATTTAGCTAGTTTTGGGGCAAATCTCTATGACACAGGAATAGGTACCGCCGCCTACTTTGCCGAACGAGCAGAATCTCCGGCGCCGGCGACGCCTGCTCCGAAAGAGCGAATCGCGGCAAGGCGCCGTAGTCTTCGAGCGTCAGCGGCCTGCCGGCGCGCGCTCGCGTCGAGAAGAATTCGCGTCACCTGCGGTGAAAGGCGTCAATGACGGCAGACGCGCCATTGCGGGAAAGCGCCCGTGTTCAGCGCGCGTTTTTTTTGTCACGCAGGAAAATCAGCGCGGCGAGGGCGGCGAGGACAATGGCGACGAGCAGGAGGAGCAGCGTCGATTCCTCGAACCAGGCGATGGCCGGAACGCTGAGCCCCAATATGACGCCGACGAGAGAGATGCGCCAGGCTCCGGCGTGCACGCCGGCCGTGAAGGAGCCGAGAGCCAGCACGGTCAGCACGGTCAGCGCGCTGACGTCGGTGCTCATCATCCGCTGCACGTCGCCGATGAAGACGAGATACATGGCGGCGACGACGGCGCCCCAATGGAGCGCCTGCGTCCGCGCCAATCGCCAGCGCTCTTCCGCGCTCTCCGCGTCGCTCCAGCCGGCGGCCACGCTGATGAGGCCGAAAATCGGGGCCAGTACGACCCAGTAGGTCGTCATGCCCTGGCGCGTCACGCTCGTATAGGCGACGCCGAACAGCGCGAGCGCCAGCATGGCGAAATAGGGCCATTGCCGGACGAGGAAAGAACGCAGTCCGGCGCGATGTGTCGGAGGGCCCGAATTCTCCCGTGCGAAATCATTCATGATGCGAACTCCGAACGCGGCGGCGTTCGAGCGACGATGCCTCGCGGGGATTTAAGGAAGCCTTTCGAAAGCTCGATCGAATTCGCCGACCGGCGCTTTCCGAGGGAGCCGAAACGATGAAACGAAAAGTTGCGAGCCGAAAAGTTACGGGCAAAGAACGGATGAAACGGCCGCGCCCGGGCGCGTTGTCCGAGCGCGGCCGCAAAAATCGTCAGGCCGAGATTTTGCGGCACTCGTCCGCGCAGGCTTGGCAAGCATCCCCGCAAATCTTGCATTCGACATATTGCGGGAACTTGTCACATTCCTTCTTGCAGGCCAAGCAGACTTCGGCGACCGTCTTGGCGAAGGCCGGCGTGAAGGCGGAGTTGGTCCCGGCCAGGGACGCCAGCGAAGCGCAAGCGGCGATCAGATCATAGGTCGCCTTCGTGCAGTCCGCCATGCTGGTGTCCTTCATCGACAGCATGTCGAAACAGTGGCGCAGGCACTCATAGCCGGTGCTCACGCATTTCGAGCTGGTCTCGAGGACCGCTTTATATTTCGCGCCATGCGCCATGTGATGCGCATGAGGATTTTCAGCTTTGTCGGCTCCTGCCGCAAGGGCCTGGGAGACCGTCGTTGCGGCGGCCAGCGCGCCAAAGGCGGTTACGAATTCGCGACGTTCCATGAATCACCCCTTGAAACAGAACAACGCTCCATACCTAGGCCGTAACGAGAAACATTCAACCATCCAGCGTCATCCTGCGACAATTTTATCCTAGCGTCCGTTGAAATATTACGACAGCGACATCGGGCCGCGCCCGGCGTATAAGCGCGCTCGAATGCGCTCTAGCGATCGGGAATATGGAACGCGGCATGGCGGCTTTGGCGAGTTTCAACGCGCCGGAATTTTTGAACACCTTGGTCGCCTTGGCGATCGCGCTGGCGCTCGGCACGCTGATCGGCGCCGAGCGGCAATACCGGCAGCGCACCGCGGGCCTGCGCACCAATGCGCTGGTCGCCGTCGGCGCGGCGGCTTTCGTCGATCTCGGGATGCGTCTGAACGGCAACGCCGGGGCGACGCAGGTTCTCGCCTATGTCGCCTCGGGCGTCGGCTTCCTCGGCGCCGGCGTCATCATCAAGGACGGCGCGAATGTCAGCGGCCTCAACACCGCCGCGACGATCTGGTGTTCCGCCGTCACGGGCGCTTTCGCCGGCGCGGACCATGCGGCCGAGGCGGTTCTGATGGCGTCTTTCGTGCTGGCCGGAAATACCTTCCTGCGTCCGCTCGTCCATCTCATCGAGCGCGCGCCGATCGACGAGCGCGCGACCGAGGCTGTCTATCGGCTGCATGCCACCGTCTCGCGGACACGCCGCGACGCGCTGCGCGATCTGATCGTCGAGCGGCTCGAGGCCGCCGATTATCCGGTGCGCGAGATCGAGGAATTGGAGCGCGGGGAGGGCGAAGTCGAACTCGTCGCCGTCCTCTCGGCGACGAGCGTCGACGCGGACGAACTCGACGCCGTGGCGGCCGATCTCGAGAAAATCGCGGGCGTCGAGCACGCCAGCTGGACCTCGCGCACGGCCGACTGACGGGGGACGAATTCGGCGACATTTCATCGGCGGCCGCATGGTCGCCTTTGCGCCCGCGTCCCGCCTATGGCAAAAGCGTCTCGTCCAAGAGAGGAAACGCAATGGCGGCCGATGTGACCTTTCCCGCAGCCGCGGCGGCGGGCGTGCTTTCTTTCCTGAGCCCCTGCGTGCTGCCGCTGGTGCCGCCCTATCTCACCTTCATCGCCGGCTCGAGCATCGAGGAACTGACCTATGAGGGCAAGACGCGGGCGAGGCGCGACATCGTGCTGGCCGCGCTCTTGTTCGTCGCGGGCTTTTCCACCGTATTCGTGGCGCTCGGCGCGACGGCGAGCGTGTTCGGCCGATTGTTGCGCGCCAATCTGGAGATTTTGTCGATCGCCGCCGGCGTCGTCATTATCCTGATGGGGCTGCACTTTCTCAACGTCTTCAAGATCGGCCTGCTCTATCGCGAAAAGCGGCTCGACGTCGCCAAGCCGGTCGGGCTGGCCGGCGCTTATGTGATGGGGCTCGCCTTCGCCTTCGGCTGGACGCCCTGCATCGGGCCGATCCTCGCCGCCATTCTGGCCGTCGCCGGCTCCAAGGAGACCGTCGGGCATGGGGCTGTCCTGCTCGCCGTCTATTCGCTCGGCCTGGGCCTGCCCTTCCTCATCGCGGCGCTGGCGATGGAGCCGTTCCTTTCCTTCATGCAGCGGTTCAAGAGGCATTTCGGCAAGGTGGAGAAGGCCGTCGGCCTGCTGCTGGTCGCGACCGGCGTCGCCTTCTTGACCGGCGGCCTGCAGGACTTCTCTTTCTGGCTGCTGCAGACTTTCCCGGGTCTCGCCAAGCTCGGCTGAGACGCCATATCCGGCCGAGGCGGGGCTTCAAACGAGGCGAAAATGTCGATACGCGAGGACGAAAACCTGTTCACCGGGCCGATCGGCGCGGAATATCGGATGCTCGAGCTGATCTGTCCCAATGCGGCGCTGCTCGCCCGCCGAGTGGGAGAGCGGGTCGGCGCGTGGCGGAGCGGCGAGCGGGAGCCCGAGCGGCTCTTGGGCCTCGAGATCGGCTGCGGCACCGGCGTCAGCACGCTGCCGCTGCTCGCCGAGCGCGACAATCTGCATCTCGTCGCCATCGACAGCTCGGCCAAAATGCTCGATCAGGCGCGCGCCAATCTCGCCGAATGGGTGACGGCCGGCCGGGTCGAATTCGTCGAGGCCGACGCTCTCGAGCATCTTCGGCGTCAGCAGGACGCGAGCGTCGACGTCGTCGTGTCCAATTACGCGATCCATAATTTTCTCGACGATTATCGGCGCGAGGCGCTCGCCGAAGTGTTCCGCGTGCTGAAGCCCGGCGGAATTTTCGTCAACGGCGACCGCTACGCCGTCGACGACCGCGCCGAGCATCTGGCGCTGACGCAAGCGGAAGTGCGCCGCTGGTTCGAGAAATTCGCGGCGATCGGCCGTTATGATCTGCTGGAAGACTGGGTGGCGCATCTGTTCAGCGACGAATCGCCCGAACACATCATGTATCTGACGCCCGCGCTCGAGCATTTGAAGGCTTCGGGATTCTCTCCGGTGCGCGTCGAATATCGCGACGGAGTGGACACGTTGCTGACGGCGGCCAAGCCTGCCTGACGGGCGTCACGTCCCTGGGTCTTTTCTCGCAAAGGCGCCGCAAAAGAAAAACGCCGGACGTACCTCCGGCCCGGCGCTCGAGCCTCCGTCGACGAAACGTTGCCGGAGGGCTCTTTTTTGAGAACTAGCCTCCTGTCATGACCAAATGATGACGCCAGCCGCGGGGAAGCCGAAAAACCGCCGGTTCTGCCGTCGCGCGCCGTCGTCGAGCTGTCGTTCGACGCTCTTGACGCGGCCGAATATGTTCTTTATTTGTTCTAATTGTTCGCTGTGTGTTCCGGTCATAAGTAAACGAGTCCCCTAGAGTTGCTCGTGTCTGGAATGGGTTGCGTCGCGTAGAGGCTCGCGGTCGAGAGGCGCTCGAATGTGTGCGAGTGCGCGCCTTTTCGGTCGCGAGCCGGCGCCGGCGGAAGCCGAGGAAAAAGGGGCGACGAGGTTCGCATGGCCGGTTCGGCGAAACGTCTGATCGAAAGAGCGGAGCGGACCGATCGGGCGGCGGCGGCGCGGAGCGCCCGCGAGGCGATCGGAGCCGTCGCGGATTTTCAGGACGAGGAGCGGCCGATCGTCGATCCGGCCARGCGGCGCGGGCGCGGCGCGCTGTCGAAGCCGGCCGGCCGTTTCGAGCGCGAGCAGCGCGTCGAGGCCGACGACGGTTGGGGCTCCCTCGAGGAGCTCGAGGCGCTGAAGACCAATATCCATATCGAGCGGTCGAGAACGATCATCACGCGCAACGAGTCGCCGGACATTTCCTTCGACCGCTCGATCAACCCCTATCGCGGCTGCGAGCACGGCTGCGTCTATTGCTATGCGAGGCCGAGCCACGCCTATGTGGGGCTGTCGCCGGGCCTCGATTTCGAAACCGAGATTTTCGTCAAGGAGGGAGCGGCGCAATTGCTGGAGCGCGAATTGTCGGCGCCGGGCTATTCCGCCAAGACGATCGCCATCGGCGCGAACACCGACCCCTACCAGCCCGCCGAGAAGCGCTATCGCATCACGCGCGGCTTGCTGGAGGTGGCGAGTCGCGCCGACCATCCGATCGGCATCGTGACGAAATCGGCGCTGGTCGCGCGCGACATCGATCTGCTCGCGCCGATGGCGCGCAAGGGCCTCGTCAAAGTGGCGATTTCGGTGACGACGCTCGATCCCGCGCTCGCGCGCGCCATGGAGCCTCGCGCCGCCTCGCCGTCCCGTCGGCTGGCGACGATCGAACGTCTGGCCGCCGCCGGCATCCCCGTCGCTGTGCTGGTCGCGCCGATCATTCCGGCGATCAACGACGCCGAGATCGAGACGATACTGACGAGGGCGCACGCCGCCGGGGCGCGCGAGGCGGGCTATGTGATGCTGCGGCTGCCGCACGAACTGCGCGAATTGTTCAGCGAATGGCTGGTCACGCATTTTCCGGCCAAGGCGCGGCATGTGCTGTCGCTGGTGCGCTCGGCGCGCGACGGCAAGCTCTACGACGCCTCTTTCGACAAGCGCATGACCGGGTCCGGCCCATACGCCTGGATGGTCGGACGCAGATTCGAGGTGGCGGCGGCGCGGCTCGGCTTTTCCCACACGCGCCTGCGCGCCGATCTCTTCCGCGCCCCGCGCTGCGGGGCCGAGCAGCTCAGCCTTTTTTAAAAAGGCGGCGGGCCGTCGAGGAAAGGCGATTGTCCCCCTCGGCCGTTTGTGGTCTTTTCCGGCCAAAGACATTCGAACCGCCGCGATCGCCGCATGCCGCCCCATTTTCGCACCGAGAGGCGCTTCCTGCGCGATGGCTGTTGGCCGATCGCCGGAGTCGACGAGGTCGGACGCGGCCCGCTCGCCGGGCCGGTGGCGGCGGCGGCCGTCATTCTCGATCCCGAGCGCCTGCCGAAGGGCGTCGACGATTCGAAAGCGCTGTCCGCCAAAGCTCGGGAAGACGCGTTCGAGCAGATCGCCGCGCGCGCTCTGGCGATCGGCGTCGCTTTCGCCAGCGTGAGCGAAATCGACGGCTCGGACATCCGCAAGGCGTGCCTGCTCGCCATGGAGCGGGCGGTCGCCGCTCTTTCCACGCCGCCGCGGCTGGTTCTCGTCGACGGGCGCGACCTCCCGGCGCTGGCCTGTCCGGGTGAGGCGATCGTCAAAGGCGACGCCCTCTCGCTGTCGATCGCCGCCGCCTCGGTCGTCGCCAAGGTCATGCGCGACCGCCAGATGCGGCGTCTCGCCGCGCTCTACCCCCATTACGGATTCGAGACCAACGCGGGCTACGGCACCAAGCAGCATCTCGAAGCGCTGGCGAAGCATGGGCCGACGCCCTTCCACCGCATGAGCTTCGCGCCGCTGCGCGGCGGGTGAGGCCGCCGCTTTCCTCTCCGCCGCCGCCCTCAGACTTCGTAAACATTCAATGAACTCATTGAATTTTAATAAAATCGTTCGGAAAAGGCACAGCGTGGCGCGCGGCCTCTAAACCCGGCTTTTACCTCCGACCGGCACTATCCGCAGCGTTGGTTGCGTAGCCGGTGTCGAGTTCATGAGTAGCGCGCGCGTCGGGGCGGCCCGCCCCAAATCCCAGATAAAGGTCACGCGTACTGGGTCATCGATCATCGGGCCGCCTCGCGCGCCGATGCGCAATCGCATCCTGCGCGGCGACAGCGTCGAGATCATGCGCGCCTTGCCATCTGAGAGCGTCGACATTGTCTTCGCCGACCCGCCCTATAATTTGCAGCTCGCCAACAGGCTGACGCGTCCCGATCAGAGCGTCGTCGACGCGGTCGACGACGAGTGGGACAAATTCGCCGATTTTTCCGCTTATGACGGCTTCACGCGCGACTGGCTCGCCGCGGCGCGGCGGCTGATGAAGCCGAACGCGACGATTTTCGTCATCGGCTCCTACCACAATATTTTCCGCGTCGGCGCGATCATGCAGGATCTGGGGTTCTGGATCCTGAACGACATCGTCTGGCGCAAGAACAATCCGATGCCGAATTTTCGCGGCCGCCGCTTCACCAATGCGCACGAGACCCTGATCTGGGCGGCGCGCGACGCGAGCGCCCGCAATTACACCTTCAACTACGAGGCGCTGAAGGCCGGCAATGACGATTGCCAGATGCGCTCCGACTGGCTGTTGCCGATCTGCACCGGCGCCGAGCGCCTGAAAGACGAGAGCGGCCGCAAGACGCATCCGACGCAAAAGCCGGAAGCGCTGCTCGCGCGCATCCTGCTCGCCGCCTCGAACCCGGGCGATCTGGTGCTCGACCCGTTTTTCGGCAGCGGCACGACCGGAGCCGTGGCCAAGCGGCTGCGGCGGGACTATCTCGGCGTCGAACGCGAAGAGTTCTACGCCGATGCGGCGAGCGCGCGGATTGCCGCCATCGAACCGCTCTCGGAGGACGCCGTCGCCCAAGCGCCGTCCAAACGATCCGAGCCGCGCATCGCTTTCGCGAGCCTCGTCGAGGCGGGCCTCGTCGCGGCGGGCGCGACGCTGACCGACGCCAAACGCCGCCACAAGGCGGTGGTGCGCGCCGACGGCGCGCTGGCGATCGGTTCGATCGTCGGCTCCATCCACAAGACCGGCGCGCTGGTGCAGGGCTTGCCCGCCTGCAACGGCTGGACCTTCTGGCATTTCGAGACCGCCGGCGCGCTCGCGCCGATCGACGACTTGCGCGCGCAGGCGCGCGAACAATTGCGGGCGGCTGCGGAGTGAGGCGTTTCGAAGTCCTTCGCCGGCGCAACTCCCGTTGCGCCCTCTTTTTATTTTCTACATAATGGATAGGAATTGAAGGAGCGATATTCGAGTTTTTTCCATCCATGAATCCCGAGACTCCCGACGCAGCCGACTATCGCATCGTTTCCATCGCGCAGCTCGAAGCGCTCTACGGGCGACCGGGCGAATCCTCGCTCGGGAAAGAGACGCGCGCGCTCACGCCGGAATATCGGCGATGGATCGAAGCCTCGCCTTTCCTGGCGATCGCGTCCTGCGGTCCGGGAGGTCTCGATTGTTCGCCGCGCGGCGATCCCGTCGGCAGCCTAGTTCGCATCGTCGACGATCGCACTCTCGCCATCCCCGACCGCCGCGGCAATAACCGCATCGACACATTGAGAAATCTCATCGTCGATCCGCGGGTCGCCCTTCTCTTCTTTATTCCGGGGGTGAACGAAACGCTGCGCGTCGCCGGCCGCGCGAGCGTGACTGCTCATCCGGAGTTGATCCGATATTTCTCGGCCGAGGGAAAGGCGCCGCGGACTGTGTTGCTGGTCGAAATCGAAGCCGTGTACTTTCAATGCGCTCGGGCGCTCATACGGGCTGGTCTTTGGACACGGGGAGCGAGGGCCGACGCCAGAGCCGCGCCCACGGCGGGGGAGATGCTGCGCGCGGCTATTCCCGGTTTCGACGGCGCGGAATATGACGCCGCCCTGCCAGAGCGACAGAAGGCCACGCTCTATTGATGAAGGCCGCGCTCTACTCGAACGTCACGCTCAGCCCGTGGCGCTCCACCTCGGCCTCGATCGCCTCGAGAATTTTCTGCAATTCGACAATGTCGATCGACGTCTCGTCGTCCGGCGCGTCCCAATGTTCGATCTCGTCGAGGTGGATGAAGAAGTCCGAAGCCTCGTCGGCGTCCGGCGGCGCCGGCGCATTGGCGATGGTCAGCACGCGGCCCTTATGGAGAACCCGGATCGCGCCCTCGGTAATCTCCACCTCGATCGAACTCCGCCGCGCCATGCCGACTCTCCTTCGAACAACACGAGTGATTAAAATGCCGGACATTCCGCCAGCGGAGGCGCTTCACTCTACAATCAATCCGGCATGGACGGCCACTTTTCGCATCAGCGTCGGCAGCCCTTCTTCCTCTAAACGCGCGGCGGCGGCCCATCGGCAGTTTTCGATCGATGGCGGCGGCGATTCGATGGTCGCGACGAATACGGTCAATTCGAGTGAAAAATGCGTAAAAACATGTTCGACCTTGCCGGGCAGCGCGCGCCAGCGCGTCGTGAAAGGGGCATGGGCGCGCGCTTCGCGCGCATCCAGATCCTGCCGGAACGGCGTCGACGGAAACTCCGTCATCCCGCCGAGCAGACCGCGCGCCGCGCGCCTGCGCAGCAGCGTCTCGTCGCCGCTGCGCAGCACGAAGACGGCGCCCTTGCGTCGCGGCTTTGCGAGCTTTGGAGCTTTGACCGGAAAGTCTTCGGCCGCGCCGCGCCGCGCCGCCTCGCAGGCCGATAGAAACGGGCATGAGGCGCATTTCGGCGCGCGTGGCGTGCAGACGGTCGCGCCGAGGTCCATCAGCGCCTGCGTGAAATCGCCCGGCCGCTCGCGCGGCAGAAGGGTCGCCGCCTTCTGACGCAAGTCCCGCTTCGCGGCTCGTGGCGGCTGGGCGAGGGCGAACAGCCGCGAAACGACGCGTTCCACATTGCCGTCCACGGCGACGCAGGGCGCGTCGAAAGCGATCGCCGCGATCGCCGCCGCCGTATAAGGGCCGACGCCCGGCAAGGAGAGCAACTCGGCTTCCGTTCGAGGAAAGCGCTCGCGATGCTCTGAAACGATTCGCTGCGCGCAGGCGTGGAGATTGCGCGCCCGCGCATAATAGCCGAGTCCCGCCCAGGCCTTCATCACCTCGTCGAGCGGCGCGTCGGCGAGCGCCGCGACATTCGGCCAGCGCGTGAGAAAGGCCGCGAAATAAGGTTTGACCGCCTCGACCGTCGTCTGCTGCAGCATGATCTCGGAGAGCCAGACGGCGTAAGGATCGGCGATCTCGCCGGGCCGCGCGCGCCAGGGCAGATCGCGCCGGCGCCGATCGTACCAGGCGAGCAGCGCTATCGGGTCGGGCTTTTGCGGTTTTGCGGGAGCGGACGCCATCGGCTACGATCCATACAGACGATGGACGCCGTCGCGCAAGGAAGCCGATCGCATGACGAAGGCCGGCAAGCCCCGCTCCAGAGACAGATTTTCCCGCCCCTTGGCGGAACTCGTCGATCGCGCGCTCGATCCGCTGGTGGCGCGGCAGGGCTTTAGCGAGTCCTCGCTGCTGCTGCGATGGGAAGCGATCATGGGCGCGCGCGTCGCCGCCATCTGCGAGCCCATTCGCCTGCAATGGCCGCCGCGCGCGAGAGGCCGCTCTTCGGAGAAAAGCGATCCGCGCGCGAAGAAGGACGAACCCGCGACGCTCGTCCTGCGCGTCGAGCCGGGCTTCGGCCTCGACATTCAACACATGAGCGCGACGATCGTCGAGCGCGTCAATACGCATCTCGGCTGGCGCTGCGTCGGCCGGCTGACGATCCGCCAGGAGCCGTTGACGGCCAAGGCGCGCCCAAAGCGCCAGGCCGCGCCCGCCGATGCGGCGACGCGCGTTCGCGCCGCCACGGCGACCGAGGGCGTCACGAACGACGCGCTACGCGCCGCCTTGATCGCGCTCGGCGAGCGGGTTCTGGCGAAGAGAGCGCAATGACGGCGAGCCTGAAGAAGCCTCACTCAGCGGCAGACTCGGCCGGCGCGCGCCGAAACGTCGACAACAGGACAGTCACCGCCGCGCCGCCGAATCCGTAGGTCGCCGTCGGCAGGCTGAACATCAGATAGATCCGGAACAGCGACGGAAGCAGTCCGTCCGCCGGAGTCGGCTGGTCCAGCACGGGAAAGATCGCCTGCAGCAGGAACAGGCTCGAATTGGTGAAAGCGCCGACGACCATCGCCCAGCGTATCGTCCAGTGCAACGGAACGCGCGCCGCGTAGAAGCCGAAGATCAGCGCCGCCATCAGCAGGAAATCGATATGCGCCTGCACGAGCCTCGTCTGCTTGCCGGCGAAAATCTCCTTGAAGATCGSCAGGCCGAAGGCCAGGCCGACGAGGCCGAAGGCCAGCGCGATCGCGACCAGCAGCCACAGGGCCGCGCCTCTGAGCAGCAGGATGTTCGTCGCTTCGGGAGCGTGTCGGGTCATGTTTCCTCCAACGGCGGGAATTCTTCACATTGTCTTCGAAACCTCGCTGCTCGATCATAGACGCCGGCGCCTGTCCCGGCTCGGACGGGGCGGAACGAAAAATCGACCGGGACGGCGCCGCAGCGGAGGGCGTAGAGAGGACATGGCGGATCGCGTGGTTTTTTCGACGGACGATCTTCCAACCCGTCAGCGCCGCGCATGGCTGCGCGAGGTCATCGGCCGCGAATACGCGGATGTGGAGATCACGCCGCCGGCGGACGATCGCCTCTTCAACGAGATGACGATCTATCCTTGGAACGGACTACGCCTCTCCGCCATCCGCTCGAACGCCATCACGATCGAACGCCTGCAAAGGGAGCCGAAGAGCGTCCGCCACGACGACTATTTCGCGGTTCTCCTGCTGTCGGGCGAATATTTTCTGCAGCAGGACGGGCGCGAAACGGCTCTGCGGCCGGGCGACATGACGATCTATGACGCGACGCGGCCGCATCGAATCGTCTGTCCAGGACGCTTCACGAAATTGATCGTCTCGATTCCTCGCTCGAAATTGAGGGAGAGCGTGGCCGGCGTCGAACATTGCTCCGCTCTGCGGTTGGAGGGCGATCGCGGCGTCGGCTCGGTGACCGCCGGCTTCCTGCGCTCCTGCGCCGAACACGCGCGCGACATGACCGCGCGCCAATTCGACGCTTTGTCGGAGAACTGCTTCGATCTGCTGGCTCTGGCGCTGACGGCGGCGCGCCCGGCCGGCGCGACCTCGCGCAGCCGCTCGGCTCTCGAGGCGAGAATCAGAGCCTATGTAGAGGAGCATCTCGCCGATTCGAAACTCGACACGGCGACGGTGGCCGCCTCTGTCGGCGTGTCGTCGCGCTATGTGAACGACATTTTGGCGGAGGACGGACTCTCGCTGATGCGCTACGTCTGGAAACGCCGGCTGGAGAGCTGCCGCCGCGACATCGGCTCTCCGACGAGCGCCGGCCGAAGCCTCACCGATATCGCTTTCTCATGGGGCTTCAACGATCTCTCTCATTTCGGCCGCAGCTTCAAACAAAGCTTCGGTTGTTCGCCGCGCGAGTACCGAAAGGCCTGTCTCGCCGGCGACGAGCGGCGCCGGCGCATGTCTTAAGTAAACGCCCTCTCTCGTTCATGACATTAACGTCTCGTTAATTGACGGCGGTTGTCTCGTTTGTCGGTGGTGCTTTTCGCGTTGCGCTCTCGAGCGTCGGTCGAACCTTTCAGGTGTCGGGCCGTCGTGACGTTCTGGAGGATTCGCAAATGCATTCCAGACCCAGCCGGCTCCCCGAAATTCTCGTTTTTCTCGGCGGCGTCGCCGCAGGCGCTCTTGTCCCGCTCTGGAGCGCGCCCGCACGGGCGGCCTCCGACCCGGAGCTCCTCGCCGAAATTCGCGCGTTGAAGGCGCGGCTGCACAAGCTAGAGGGCCGCGTCGACAAGCAGGCGAAGTCCGACAGAGGCGCCAAGGCGAAGACCGAAGCCTCCGCCGACGACAGGAAGGATGAGAAAAAGAAAGAGCTCGGCCCCGACAAGTTTCTGTTCAGGGGCTTGACGATCCAGCCCGGCGGCTTTCTGGCGCTCGAGAGCGTGTGGCGCAGCCGCTGGATCGGCGCGGACATCAACACGCCCTTCCAGAACATTCCCTACGACTTCTTCGCGACGGCGCATTCGAGCGAGTTTCGATTCAGCGCGCGCCCGACGAGGCTGTCCATGCTCGTGAAGGGAGACATCGATCCCTTCACCGCTATCGCCGGCTATGTCGAAACCGATTTTCTCGGCGCCGCGCAGACCGCCAACTCCAATGAGAGCAATTCCTATAATCTCAGACTGCGCCAAGCCTACGCCAATATCGACTGGGACTTTTTCGGCGCCCATTTCCTGTTCGGGCAGGCCTGGTCGCTCGTGACGTTGAACAAGCTCGGCATCAGGCCGGACACGACGGTCCAGCCGCCGACCATCGACCATCAATATATTCCGGGCTACACCTGGGCGAGGCAGCCGGGGCTGCGCCTCGTCGCGGATATCGACAAGCGGTTCTGGCTCGCCTTCGCGGCCGAAGGCGCCGCCACCACCTTCGCCGGCTATGGCGTCCTGCCGCCGGGGCTCGCCTTGCCGCGCGGAATTACCGGCACGACGAACTTGCCGCTGCAGAATCCGATCCTCTTCGGGCCGGCGGCGGGCGGCGGCGCTTTCAATATCGTGAACAGCTATTCGCTGAACCGCGCGCCAGATCTGATCGCCAAGGCCGCCTGGGACGCGAGGCTCGGCGATCACAAGCTGCATGTCGAGGGCTTCGGCCTGATGCGTAATTTCACCACCCGCGCCTATTGGGGCAACCACAACGCGTGGGGCGGCGGCTTCGGCGGCGGCGCGTTCGTCTCGGTCATCCCCGATCTCCTCGATTTCCAAGTCTCCGGCGCGATCGGCCACGGCATCGGCCGCTATGGCAGCGCGCAACTCGCGGACGCCACATGGTCGGTCACGGGCGCGCCGCTGCCCATCGACGAACGCATGTTGCTCATCGGCGCGACGCTGCACGCCACGCCGCAGACCGACATCTACGCTTTCGCCGGCGGCGAGTTCGCGAGCAGAAACCCGCAGTTCGCCGCCTTCGGTCCGCTCGTCGCGTTCGGCGGCTACGCCAACCCGTTCTTCAACAATCTGGGCTGCAATGCGGAGAATGACGCGCTGACGACGGCGCCGTTCCTGTCCGGCGGCACGGCCGCCAATGTCCCTCTCGGCGGCCCCTTCGCCTGCGCCGGTCTGATCAAGAGCATCCGCCAGATCACGGGAGGCGTTTGGCACACATTGTATGAGGGCTCGTTCGGCAAGGTGAGGGCCGGCGTGCAATATTCCTACACGGTCAAGGACGGATTCTTCGGTTTCGGCGGCTCGCCGACGGCGAGAGACAGCATGGTCTTCACCAGCTTCCGCTATTATCCGTTCGAGGGGGCGTCCGCGCCGGCCGCGCCCGTGCTCGCCAAATATTAGACTCCAGCTTCTTGTTTTAACGCGTTTCCGACGCCGAACCGGTTTCCGCTTCGGCTGGAAACGCTCTAACGTCCCGCTCGTCCTCGGGGAGCGCTGCCATTGCGACGAGCATGAACGATGAAGCGATCCAGCGCCTTCGCCGCGCCCGTCATGACGGAGGCGCATCAGTCCTTCCAGTCGAGCGAGCGGGCCACCGCCTTGTTCCATTTGGCGACGAGCCGATCGCGCTCATCGCTCGGCATCTGGGGATTCCAACTTTTTTCCGCGCGCCAATTGGCGGAAAGATCGTCCTCGTCTTTCCAATAGCCGACCGCGAGGCCGGCGGCATAAGCCGCCCCGAGCGCCGTCGTTTCGACGCAGCGCGGGCGCACGACCGGCGCGCCGAGAATATCCGCCTGAAACTGCATGAGCGGCTCGTTGACGGCCATGCCGCCGTCGACGCGCAGCTCCTTTATCTCGACGCCCGAATCCGCGATCATCGCCTCGAGCACGTCGCGCGTCTGGAACGCCGCCGCCTCGAGCGCTGCGCGGGCGATATGGCCTTTGTTGGAAAAGCGCGTGAGGCCGGCGATGAGCCCGCGCGCCCGCTCCTGCCAATGCGGCGCGTAGAGGCCGGAAAATGCGGGGACGAAATAGACGTCGCCATTGTCGGGAACGCTGTTCGCCAGCGCCTCGATGTCGCGGCTGTGTTCGATGAGTCCGAGATTGTCGCGCAGCCATTGCACGAGCGCGCCGGCGATGGCGATCGACCCTTCGAGCGCATAGACGGGCTTCGCCTCGCCCAATTTATAGGCGAGCGTCGTGACGAGGCCCTTCGTCGAAACGCGCGGTTTCTCGCCGATGTTCATCAGCAGGAAACATCCCGTGCCATAAGTGTTCTTGGCGTCTCCGGCCACAAAGCACGCCTGGCCGAGCAACGCGGCATGCTGGTCGCCGAGCGCGCCCGAGAAGGCGACGCCGTCGAGCGGCTCCCTGCAAGTCCCATAGATTTCGCTCGACGAGCGGATGCGCGGCAGGCAGGCGCGTGGAATGTCGAACAGCCGCAACAGCTCGTCGTCCCACTGCAGCGTCTCGATATTCATGAGCTGCGTGCGCGAGGCGTTGGTGACGTCGGTCATATGCGCGCCGCCCGTGAGGTTCCAGGCGATCCACGAATCCATCGTGCCGAACAGCGCGTCGCCCGCTCGAGCCATTTCGCGCGCGCCCGGAATATGCTCGAGCAGCCAGACGAGCTTGAGGCTCGAGAAATAGGTCGCGAGCGGCAGGCCGGTGCGCGCGCGCAGACGATCCTTGCCGCCCTCTGTGGAAAAGCGCGCGACGAGTTCGTCGGTGCGCGTGTCCATCCAGACGATGGCGTTGTGCAGCGGGAGGCCGGTCTTGCGATCCCACAGCAGCGTCGTCTCGCGCTGATTGGTGAGGCCGACGCAAGCGAGATCTGTTTTCGACAGTCCCGCTTTCGCCAAGGCGGCGTCGATGACGAGCCGCGTATTGCGCCAGATTTCGGCCGCATCGTGCTCGACCCAGCCGGGACGCGGACAAATCTGCGCATGTTCGCGCTGATCGAGCGCGACGATCTCGCCCGCCCGGTCGAAGACGATGAAGCGCGTGCTCGTCGTGCCCTGATCGATCGCGCCGACATATTTGGTCACGGGATGCCTCCTGCGGAGTCGAGAGTCGGCCTCGTCGCTTTGCCCCCTTCCTGTCCCTCTCCTGCGGAACGCGGGGGAGGGTCGGGGAGGGGGCGAGCGCCGCGGCTCATCCGCCGGACACACCATAAGTCTCGCCGAAGGCGCGCTCCAGCGCCGCCTTCTGTGCGCCGCTCAGATGCAGGCCGAGCTTGGAGCGCCGCCATAGGATGTCTTCGACCGAGCGCGCCCATTCGTGATCGTGAAGATAGGCGATTTCCGCGTCGCTCAATCCGCCGCCGTAATCGGCGCCGAGATCGGCCATGCTCTGCGCCTTTTCGAGAAAGCGCCACACGCGCGAGCCGTAGCTCCTCGCGAGCCGGAGGGCGACGCGCGGCGCGAGAAACGGCTTGCGGCGCGTGAGCTCTTCGAGGAAGGCGTCGAACCCCGCTTCGCCGAGATCGCCTCCGGGCAGGACCGCGCGCGCCGTCCAGGCGGGGCGCATATGCGCAAAAAACGGCGCGAGGTCGTCGAGCGCATGTTCGGCGAGGCGTCTTGCCGTCGTGATCTTGCCGCCGAAGATCGACAGCGCCGGCGCATCGCCCGGCGGCGCGTCGAGATCGAAGGCGTAATCGCGGGTGATCACCGAAGCCTGCAGCGATCCGTCGTCGTAGAGAGGACGCAGGCCGGCGTAGGACCAGACGATATCGCTCGCCTCGACTTTGCGCCGGAAGAACCGATCGACGCCCTCCAGCAGATAGGCGGTCTCGTCTTCGCTGATCGCCACCGGCCCCGGCTCGCCTTCATAGGCGACGTCGGTCGTGCCGACGAGCGTGAAATCCTGCTCGAAGGGAATGGCGAAAATGATGCGCTTGTCGGGCCTCTGCAGAAGATAGGCGTGATCGCCGTCGTAGAGCCGGGGCGTGACGATATGCGAGCCCTTGACGAGCCGCACATGCTTCTTCGAGCTGAGGCCCAGCCTCCGCTCGAGTATTTCCGACACCCAGGGACCGGAGGCGTTGACGAGCGCCTTGCCCGCGACTCGGTCGATGCGGCCGCTCGCTTCGGCGATCGTCGCCGTCCACATGGACTCCTGGCGCTTCGCACCGATCAGTTTCGCGCCGACGCGCACATCGGCGCCACGCTCGAACGCGTCCTGCGCCTCGAGCGCGACGAGACGGGCGTCGTCGACCCAGCAGTCGAAATAGGAGAAGCCGAGCTGGTAGGAGTCGCGCAGCGGCGCGCCGAGCGGCCCGCCCGCCAGCCGAACGGTCTCGGACCCCGGTATGCGCTCGCGGCGAGCGAGGTGATCGTAGAGAAACAGCCCTAGGCGAATGAGCCAGGCCGGCCGGATCGAGCGCTCGTGCGGCAGCACGAAGCGCAAGGGCCAGATGATGTGCGGGGCGGCGGCGAGCAGAAGTTCGCGCTCGGCGAGCGCCTCTTGGACGAGGCGGAACTCATAATGCTCGAGATAGCGCAGCCCGCCATGGACGAGCTTGGTCGAGGCCGAGGACGCGCCCGAGGCGAGGTCCTTCTGCTCGACGAGAAGGACCTTCAAACCTCGTCCGGCGGCGTCGCGGGCGATGGCGCAGCCATTGACGCCGCCCCCGACGATGATGAGATCGAACGTCATGTCGGCCTCGCGAACGGAGCGAGGCCGTCGAAGGCGGTTGCGCTCCGGCGCCGGCGATTGTCATCGCCGGCGGGACTGCGGATTATATAGGCCGAGTCTTAAATCATTCGTTCGCGGCCGCGCCGGAGCGTGAGCCCGGCGCGCGGGAGCGCGATCCGAAGGACGCCCCGTTCGCCGGACGCCGACGCTTGTCGTTGGCGCCGAACGGCTTGGCGGGGCGCGCCCCGTCCGTCGGCTTTGCGTGCGGCTGATTGCTGCGGCTCGGGGCCTTTCGACCCGCCTCTTGGTGAGGCCGCTCATGCGTGCGCCGATGCTCATGGGGCGCGGCGCGCCGAACGGCGCGATCGTCCTGGGTCGGCTGCCCGCCCGTCGCCTGCGCGCCGCGCCGGTCGATGACCGGCAGCGTCTGGCGCGTCGTCTTCTCGATCGCCCGCAACAACGGCCGTTCGCTATTGTCGCACAGCGAGATCGCCGCGCCGCCGGCGCCGGCGCGCGCCGTGCGGCCGATGCGGTGCACATAGGCCTCCGGCGTCTCCGGCAGCTCGAAATTCACGACATGCGTCACGCCGTCGACATCGATGCCGCGCGCCGCAATGTCGGTCGCGACGAGCACGCGCGTGCGGCCGCGGCGAAAATCGTCGAGCGCGCGCAGGCGCTGGTTTTGACTCTTATTGCCGTGGATCGCCGCCGAACCGACGCCATGCGCGTCGAGATGCTGCGCGACACGGTCGGCGCCGCGCTTCGTGCGCGTGAAGACGATGGCGCGCGCGAGATCGGGATCGGCGAACAATTCGACCAACACGTCGCGCTTGGCCGCTCCGTCCACCAGCAGCACGCGCTGATCGACGCGTTCGGCCGTCGTCGCCACCGGAGTCACCTTCACGGTGACCGGATCTTTGAGCATGTCGTCGGCGAGCGAGGCGATCTCCTTGGGCATGGTCGCGGAGAAGAACAGGTTCTGCCGGTCTTTGGGCAGGCGCGAGACGATCTTGCGGATCGGAACCACAAAGCCGAGATCGAGCATGTGATCGGCCTCGTCCAGCACGATCGTCCGCGTCGCGTCGAGCCGCAACTGGCCGCTCGCGACATGATCGAGCAAGCGGCCGGGCGTCGCCACCAGCACGTCGAGGCCGCCCGAAAGCGCCTTGATCTGCGGCCCATGCGCGACGCCGCCGACGATGACGCCGACGCTGATGCGGGCAAAGCGCGCGTAGGCGCGAAAACTGTCGGCGATCTGCGCGGCGAGTTCGCGCGTCGGCGCGAGGACGAGCGCCCTTGCCGTATGGGGGGCGGGACGGCGCTGGTCGGCGAGAAGACGATTCAGGATCGGCAGGGCGAAGGCCGCCGTCTTGCCCGTGCCGGTCTGGGCGATGCCGAGCAGGTCGCGGCCCTGCAGGAGCGAGGGGATCGCCTGCGCCTGGATCGGAGTGGGAGAAACATAACCTTCATGCGCGAGCGCGCGCAAAATGACCTCGGCGAGGCCGAGATCGGCAAATTTCGTCACGTTTTGTCTTTCGAATGAATCGAATCCGCCGCCGTGGACGAGGGCCGCGGCGAGAGTTTCGACGATGATGAAGGAGACCTGCCCCGCGTATCGGGCCGTCGGCTCGAAAAAGGACACGCTCGACAGATACTCGACCCAAGGATCGATCTACGCGACTGGAGCGTCTCACGCTGCGATGCAGCAAGCAAGTGGGTAGAGCGTATTCAGGGGTTTGTCAATCTCGACCACGCTGCGAGCCGAGGTGAGCAAAGGCGATTGATTTTATGACGTGGTGCGCATATTAATACGCATTAGGAAATGGGCGTGCCGAAGATCGAGACCAACACCCGCAAGATCATCGCCCGGCTCGAGAGCGAAGGGTGGGTCAATATAGGCGGCGGCAACCATGACCATAGGCGGCGGCAACCATGACCGTTTCGTCAACGAACGGCGTCCGGGAGTTATGCTCGCGGTTCCTCGGCACAGAGAGCTGACGTTCGGAACGGCCCGTTCGATCGCCAAGGCGGCTGGTTGGATCTAGGCCATCCGTGAAGGCGTCGTTCCTGTCACAGGAGATGTGGCGTGACTCGCTTTGTCGGCATTATCGATGGTTCGGATGACACATGGGGCGTGCGGTTCCCGGATGTGCCTGGCTGCGTCGGCGCCGGCGCGACGCCGGAAGAGGCGATCGCCGACGCCACGACGGCGTTGCGTGATGTGATGGCGTATAAACTCGGCGGCGGATTCGACTTACCGAGGCTCAGCACGCTCGCCGAGGTCTTGGCGTCTGGCGACGTCGGCCCAAAGGAGTCGACCGTCCTCATCCCGCTGCTGCTCGATTCGGGTCGCACCGTGCGCGCCAATCTGACCTTCGACGCCGGTCTGCTGGCGGCGATCGACTCCGAGGCGGCCCGTCGCGGCCTCACGAGATCGGCGTTCCTCGCGAGCGCCGCGCGGGAGAAGATCAGCGAGGGGAGGTGAGAGGAGGATCGAGCGATGACGAAACCTGCCTGCGAATGCGAGCATGAGCTTGGCGTCGATCGTCGGGTCGCGACGGCGGCGCTGCTCGGCGCGGGATTGGCTGGAGCCGCTCTGAAGCCGTCGGGCGCTTTCGCCGAGGCCACGACGTCGCCGGTTCAGCGACAGGACGACGCCTTCATGCGGATCGCGCTGGCGGAGGCGGCGCAGGGAGATTTTCCGTTCGGCGCCGTCATCGTGCGCGCCGGCAAAGAGCTGTCGAGGGGCCGCAACCTCGGCAGGACGACCAATGATCCGACGGCCCATGGAGAGATGGTGGCGATCCGCCGCTTTGTCGCGGAGCGGCCCGCCGCCGAACTCGAGGGCGCGACTCTCTATACGACGGGCGAACCCTGTCCGATGTGCATGAGCGCCATCCTCTGGTGCCGCATCGGCCGGGTCGTATACGGCGCCTCGATCGAGGAACTCGCGATGCGGCTGGGGCAGATCATGCTGACGAGCCGCGTCGTCGCGGATGCGGCGCCTTTCGCCGAGATCTCGATCACCGGCGGAGTCCTGTCCGCGCAGGCGCTGGAGCTGTTTCCCCGGCCGTGAGCGTCGCCTCAAAACCTCTCCACCCGATACGGCGCCGGATCGGTGAACGGCTCCTCTCCGGTCATCATCTCCGCGAGCAGCCGTCCGCTCACCGGCCCCAGCGTGAACCCGTGATGCTGGTGGCCGAAATCGAACCACAGCCCCTCGTGGCGCGGGGCTTTGCCGATGACCGGCAGCATGTCGGGGAAGCACGGCCGGCAGCCCATCCAGGGCCTGGGGTCGAGGCGCTCGCGCAGGGGAAACAGCGTGCGCGCCAGGACTTCGTCGCGGTCGACCTGCACGGGCGTCGGGGCCGCGTCTCTGCGGGCGAATTCCGCGCCGGTCGTCAGCCGCACGCCGCGCGTCATCGGCGCGAGAACATAGCCGTTGTCGGCGTCGAGCACCGGATGCGAGAGGCGTGCGCCCTCGGCGACGCCATAGTGCATATGATAGCCGCGCTTGACGGCGAACGGCAGGTCGTAGCCGAGCGGGCGGAAAATCTGGTCCGACCAGGGGCCGAGCGCGACGACGAGATCGCGCGCGAGAAGCTGTCCGTCATGTGTCGGCACGCTCCAGCGTCCGTCGCGCGACTGCTGCAGGGCGCGCACGTCGCCGGCCAGGAAGCGCCCGCCGCGACTCTGAAACAGCGAGGCGTAGGACTGCGCCACGGCGCTCGGATCGGCGACCGAGGCGGTGTCGAGAAAATGCACGGCGCCTTTCACGGGGGCGAGGTCCGGCTCCAGCGCCGAAAGCGCCGCGGCGTCGAGCGTCTCGATGCGCAGCTTGAAATCGCGCAGGCGCTGGGCGTCGATCATGCCCTTGGCGAGCGTCCTGTCGCTGCGGTAGAGTTTGATCCAGCCGATCCTGCGCACGAGCTCGCCGGCGCCCGAAACCTCGATGAGCGCGTCATGCTCCTCGAGGCAGCGCTCGACCAGCGGCAGCGCGTCCAGCGCATGGCGCCTCGCCCGCTCGGGACCGCTCTCGCGGAAATAGCGCAACAGCCAGGAGGCGATGCCGGGCAGCGCCGAGAGATGATAATGCGCCTGTGGCGAGAGATTGAGCGCATAATAGAACAGATCGCGCATGTCGCGCGGGAAGAGATAGGGGAAAATCGACGCGCGCTCGATGAGCCCGGCGTTGCCGAAGCTCGTCTCGAGCCCGGCCGCCCCATGCCGGTCGACGAGCGCGACGTCGCGCCCGCGCGCCTGCAGATGCAGGGCGGCCGAGACCCCGACCATTCCGGCGCCGAGAACGGCGACATCCGCGGTTTGCTGCATGAAGGTTCCCCCGAGAGAAAATCGACGCTGATTGCGAATATGGCCGCGCGCGGCGCGAAGCGCCAGCGCCGGCGTATCGAGGGCGCAGCAATATTCCGGCCACCCGCGCTTCTCTGGACACTCGCGCGAGGCGCGTGTTACCCGCATGCGATAGCCCCTCTCCCCGCTAGCTGGGAGAGATGATCGCCCAAGGCACGCGCCTCTCCCGCCAAGGACCTCCAAGCCCATGATCCCGCGCTATTCCCGGCCCGAAATGACCGTCATCTGGGAGCCGCAGACCCGCTTTCGCATCTGGTTCGAGATCGAGGCCTACGCCTGCGACGCATTGGCCGAGATCGGCGTCATCCCCAAGGAGAGCGCCAAGGCCATCTGGGACAAGGCCGATTTCGTCACTTTCGACGTCGCGCGCATCGACGAGATCGAGCGCGTGACGAAACATGACGTCATCGCCTTCCTCACTCATCTCGCCGAGTTCGTCGGCCCGGAGTCGCGCTTCGTGCATCAGGGCATGACCAGCTCCGACGTGCTCGACACCTGTTTCGCGGTGCAATTGTCGCGCGCGGCGGACCTGCTCATCGCCGATGTCGACGGCTTGCTCGCGGCGATAGAGCGCCGCGCCCATGAGCACAAATACACGCCGACGATCGGCCGCTCGCACGGCATTCACGCCGAGCCGACGACCTTCGGCCTGAAGCTCGCGCAAGCCTATGCGGAATTTACGCGCGCGCGAGAGCGGCTCGTCAATGCGCGCAAGGAAGTCGCGACCTGCGCCATCTCCGGCGCCGTCGGCACCTTCGCCAATATCGATCCGCGCGTCGAGGAGCATGTGGCGAAGCAACTCGGCCTCGCGGTCGAGCCCGTGTCGACACAGGTCATTCCGCGCGACCGCCACGCGGCCTTCTTCGCGACGCTCGGCGTCGTCGCCTCCTCGGTCGAGCGGCTCGCCACGGAAATTCGCCATCTGCAGCGCACGGAGGTGCTGGAGGCGGAGGAGTTCTTCTCGGAAGGGCAGAAGGGTTCGTCGGCCATGCCGCACAAGCGCAATCCGGTGCTGACCGAAAATCTCACGGGCCTCGCGCGGCTCGTGCGCGGCATGGTGACGCCTGCTCTGGAGAATGTGGCGCTCTGGCACGAGCGCGACATTTCGCATTCCTCCGTCGAGCGCAACATCGGCCCGGACGCGACGGTGACGCTCGATTTCGCTCTGGCGCGCCTCACCAATGTCGTCGATCGTCTGGTCGTCTACCCTGAGAACATGCGCAAGAATCTGGATCGGCTGGGCGGGCTCGTGCATTCGCAGCGCGTGCTGCTCGCGCTCACGCAAAAGGGCGTCTCGCGCGAGGACGCTTATGCGCTGGTGCAGAGGAACGCCATGCCCGTGTGGCGCGGCGAGGGCGAGTTCCGCGCGCTGCTCGGCGCCGACAGCGAGGTGAGCGCGAAACTATCGCCGGCCGAGCTCGATGAGCTGTTCGACCTGAGCTATCACTTCAAGCATGTCGACACGATTTTCGCGCGCGTGTTCGGGGAACGGTGAGACGTCGTCCGTTTCGGCGCCTCGATAACGACAGGCGATCGGTCGGAGCGAAATCGGATTTCGCTCCGACCGATTAGCGGCATCAGAAGCTTCTTGGAAATCAGGCTCGGAATCTTGACGAACAACATCGTCGCGACTCGGTAGCCGAGCGTCTGCGATTCGTTTGGCTTCGCCTCGGCGTTCGGTCGGAAGGCCGGCGAGTCGAGCAAAGCGAGGTCGATGGTCGACCCGTGGCGAACGGTCCGCTCGGCCATCCATTCGAGAGCGACGTCGGAGAGACCCGTATCCGGATAGCCGCCGCCCATATTCGAATGCACGCCGTCGAACCATTCCTCTTCGTAAGACAAATTTTCGGGCGAGGCGGCGTTTTTCGCCTTGTGCGCGTCGCTCAACTCCCACCGTGATAATGAATGACCTGCGGATTCCCATTCTTGTCCGCGAGCCGCGTGGCTTCGAACAGCCTGAGCACATTGGTCGGGCAGGGGCGCCCGTTCGTCGACCGATCCGCGCGGTTCCAGGCGCCTCGTTCGAGCCGCCGCCTTCGTTCGTCGATGGGCGAGCGCCGCGTCCGCAAGTCGAGCCCCGATCGAGGCGACGCCCGCGCCGGCGTTTTGTCGACGGCTCTATGAGCGTTCCGCGGGTTCGGCATCCCTTCGGCGAGGACGCCAATTTCAATGATGCGTCCCAATGTGAGCTACACAATTTTGTCATATTCTCGAATCCGACTCATGGCGATCCGCTATCGTCGTCGCGAGGGATGTAACTTGTAATATGATAGTCGTTGCGCTATGTGACGCGCCCGTCCAATCGCCTCGAGCCGGTCGGCTTCGGACAGGAGGTTTCAGATGCGTCGTATCGTCGTCACAGGTCTCGGAGTCGTGTCGCCGCTCGGCAGCGGCGCGGAGGTGGCGTGGTCGCGCCTGATCGCCGGCCACTCCGGCTTGCGCGCGCTGCCCGCGACATTCGCCGCGGAGTTGCAGGCGAGGGTCGCGGGGGTCGTTCCGACGAAGCAGGAGGACGCCGAGGGCGGCTTCGATCCCGATCTCGCCGCTCCGCCGAAAGACCAACGCAAGATGGACCGCTTCATTCTCTTCGCGCTGGTCGCCGCGGCGGAGGCGGTCGCTCAGGCCGGCTGGGCGCCTGCCGACACGCATTCGCTCGAGCGGACGGCCACTGTCATCGGCTCCGGCATCGGCGGCTTTCCGGCCATCGTCGAATCTGTGCGCACGACGGACTCGCGTGGCGTGCGGCGCCTGTCGCCTTTCACCATTCCATCCTATCTCGTCAATCTCGCCGCCGGTCAGGTGACGATCCGCCATGGCTTCAAGGGGCCGATCGGCGCGCCCGTCACGGCCTGCGCGGCCGGCGTGCAGGCGATCGGCGACGCCGCGCGGCTCATCCGCTCGGGCGAGGCGGATGTCGCCGTCTGCGGCGGCGCGGAAGCCTGCATCGATCTCGTGAGCCTCGGGGGGTTCGCCGCCGCGCGCGCTCTTTCCTCCGGCTTCAACGACCAGCCCGCGCGCGCCTCGCGCCCCTTCGACAAGGATCGAGATGGTTTCGTGATGGGCGAGGGCGCCGGCATTCTCGTCATCGAGGAGTTGGATCACGCGCGCGCCCGTGGAGCCGCGCCGATCGCCGAGCTCGTCGGCTACGGCGCCAGCGCGGACGCCTACCATATAACCTCGGGCCCCGAGGACGGCGAGGGCGCGCGCCGCGCCATGGAGGCGGCGTTGCGTCAGGCCGGCCTCGCGCCAGGCGACGTCCAGCATCTCAATGCGCATTCCACCTCGACGCCGGTCGGCGACCGCGGCGAGCTCGAGGCCGTCAAGGCGCTGTTCGGCCGCGAAGGCCGYATCGTCGTGAGCGCGACGAAATCGGCGACCGGCCATCTGCTCGGCGCGGCGGGCGGGCTGGAGGCSGTCTTCACGATCCTCGCGCTCCGCGACCAGATCGCTCCGCCGACCCTCAATCTGGAAAATCCGGATCCGGCGGCGGAGGGCGTCGATATCGTCGCCGGCGAGGCGCGCCGATGGCCGATCGAACACGCCATATCGAATGGTTTCGGCTTCGGCGGCGTCAACGCCAGCGTCGCCTTCAGGCGCTGGGCGTGACGGGCTTTGTGGCGAGCGTCCTGTCGGATTGCGTGAATGCGAGTCTGAAGGCTCGCTCCCGCATTACCCCCACGGCAGCGAGCGATAGACGTAGTCGTTGAAATCGATCGATCCGCCGAGCACGCCCGCCTCGACCCAGACGCCGAACGTGTGCGCGAGGCGCTCGACCAGCGCGTCGTCGACCGGCAGGCGCGCATTTTCGGCCTCCTGCCCGTAGAGTTCGGCGATGAGCGCGGGGTCCTGCCGCGTGAAATCCGCGTACCAGGCGATATGCGCCTGCCTGTTGGCGCGCGTCCATTCGAAGCCGCGGTCGACGCGCTTGGCGAGATCGGCGATGGCCGCGAGCTTTCCCGCGTCCCGCACGGCGGCGCGCGTGGCGCTATAGAGGCTGAGGCCGGAATTTATGCCCTCTCCCGTGGCGAGGACGCGCGCCTGGAGCGCGCCGCGCGCCCGCGCCTCGAACAGGCCCCAGGTCGCCCAGGCGTCGAGCTTGCCCGAGGCGAAGGCGGCGCTGGCGTCGGCGGGCGCCAGAAAGGCGATGTTGATCTCGCGCGGATCGACGCCCGCCCGTTTCAATTCGCCGAGCAGCAGAAAATGCGCGACGCTGCCGCGCGTCGTCGGCGAGACCGTCTTGCCGCGCAGCTCGGCGAGGCTGCGGACGGAACTGTGCTTCGGCACGAGAAGGCTCACGCCTTGGCTCCTGCTTCTCCAGGCGGCGACGATGGCGATTTTGGAGCCGGAAGCGATGGCGCTGACGGTCGGACTGTCGTTGGCGCCGCCGATATCGATGGCGTCGGCGCGCAGAGCCTCGTGCAGATTGAGAGCCGCCGAAAACACCGACCATTCGATTTTATACGGCAGATCGTCGAGCAGGCGGGCGATGCGCAGCTTGCTCTGCAACGCGCCGGTCTGATCGCCGACCCGCAGCACGGTCTTGGCGAGATCGCCCGTGGCGCGCGCCCCCGACGGGAGAAGGGAGCTCGCGGCGAGCGCGCCGGCGCGAAGGCCGAAAGAGCGCCGGGTCGAGAGGATCATCGCTCGTCAGGCCGCCTTGCTCGCGCCGGCGAGCACGGCCTCCACCGCGCCGATGACGTCCGGGGCCTCGCTGCGCTTCAACCAGTCGGGGCTGACGTCGGCGAAGCGGACGATATGGTCGCGATCGATGACGATCGCCGCCGGCTGGGGCAGCTCCCACGCGTCCGCGCCGGTGATGTCGCCGGGGGACGCGCCGCTGGCGGCCGCAGCCTGTTTCGACGGCTCGTCGAATTCGTACAGAATGTCGAAGCGCCGGCCGAGCGCGCCGCCCACGTCGGTCGCGATCGTGAAGTCGAGCGCATGATGGCGCTTGATATCGACGAGCTTCTCCGGCCTCTGCGGGCTGACGCCGACGAGCGGAACGCCGAGCGCGGCGAGTCGCGGAGCGAGGCGGCGATTGTAATAGGGCAGCGCGATATTGCACGCCGGGCAGCCCGCAAAACGGAAGAAGACGAGAACGGCCGGACCGCTCGCCGTCAAATCCGAGAGCGTCAGCGACCCGCCTTCGACATCGACGAGACTGAACGGCGCGACGCGATCGCCCGGCTGGACGAACCGGCGCCGGGCCGCCTCCTTCACCAGCGTGGCGCGCTGATCGATATTGACCTTCAGGGCCGCCGGACTCCAGTTCGCCTCGCGATAGGCGTGCAGCTCGGCGAGCAGAATATTCAAACTTTCGGACATGCCGCGTCTCCCGGTCCGCCCGGCGAAGGCCGGCTCGACTCGCAAAAAGATGACGCGCAGCGTGCCAAATCCGCGCCGCCGTGAAAAATTGATAATTTTCACGCTTTCGTTGAGCGGCGCTTCGAGAATTCATTGCGCGGCGTCATGCGACCTATTGGGATAACTCGCTTGTCCGCGCGCCGCCGGCTTGGCATTCGACGGGATGTCTCTAGAGTCTTTCCGTGTTTCATTGGAACACGGAAAGACTCTAGCTTCTTGTTTTGACGCGTTTCCGACGCCGAACCGGTTTCCACTTCGGCTGGAAACGCTCTAGCGAGCGAGAGAGCGACCCATGGCCGGAGCAAATCGACTGCGTGACTTCGTCGTCGCGGCGACGCGGATCGTCGACCAGCGACTGGACGAGGCGGCGACGCTCCATGCGCTGGAGCCGCTGCTCGCCGATCTCGTCGCCCATGACGACTGGCTGCCCGACGACTATGCCGCTCCGGACGCGCAATTCTACAGGCAATATCTGCTGCACGCCGATCCGCTCGAGCGTCTGTCGATCGTCAGCTTCGTCTGGGGGCCGGGGCAGAAGACTCCGGTGCATGATCATCGCGTCTGGGGCCTCGTCGGCGTGCTGCGCGGCGCGGAGCAGTCGATCTCCTATCGGCGCGCCGAGGATGGACGGCTGACGCCGGGCGCGTCCGAGCGTCTCGAGCAGGGCCGCGTCGTCGCGGTCTCGCCGACGATCGGCGACATTCACGAGATCGCCAATGCGCTGCCCGATCGCTCCTCGATCAGCATTCATGTCTATGGCGGCAATATCGGCGCGGTGCGGCGCGCGACCTACGATCCGGCGACGGGCTTGGAAAAGCCCTTCATCTCCGGCTATTCGAACAGAGCGACGCCCAATCTGTGGGATCGCTCCAAGGAAGCATGAGGTTCGTTTCGAATGGTCGAGTTCATATCCGCTCGCGCATTGCGGCAGATCTGGCGGAGCGGAGGCGAAGTCGCATTGTTCGACGTGCGCGAGGAAGGGCCGTATTCGCGGGCGCATCCGTTCTTCGCCATTTCGCTGCCCTTTCCCGAAATCGACGCGCGCGTCTTCGAGCTCGCGCCGCGCCTTTCCGCTCCGATCGTCGTCTATGACGATGGCGAAGGCTTCGCCGAGAAGGCGGCGCTCCGGCTGACCGAGCTCGGCTATTCGGATGTGCGTCTGCTCGACGGCGGGCTCGAAGCCTATCGCCGGGTGGGCGAGGTGTTTCGCGACGTCAATGTCCCGTCCAAGGCGTTCGGCGAATTGGTCGAATCCATTCGTCACACGCCGTCGCTGTCGGCGGCGGAGGCGGCAAAGCTCATCGCCGAGAATCCGGACGTCGTCGTGCTCGACGCGCGCCGCTTCGAGGAATATCGCACGATGAGCATTCCGAAGGGCGTCAGCGTGCCGGGCGCGGAGCTGACATTGCGCGTCTTCGACATCGCGCCGTCGCCCGACACTTTCGTGCTCGTCAATTGCGCGGGCCGCACGCGTTCGATCATCGGCGCGCAGACCCTGGTCAATGCGGGCGTTCCGAATCGCGTCGCGGCGCTGCGCAACGGCACGATCGGCTGGACGCTCGAGGGCCTCTCGCTCGACAAGGGGCAGACGCGGCGTTTTCCGCAAACGAGCGAGGCGTCGCATCGGCGGGCGCTCACGGCGGCGCGCGATTGGGCCGCGCGCGTCGGCGTCGAGACGATCGACGCCGCGACATATGATCTTTTGCTCGCCGAGCAGGATCGGCGCACGCTCTATTCACTCGACGTGCGCACGCCGGAGGAATATGCCGCCGGCCATATCGCCGGCTTCCGCTCCGCTCCGGGCGGGCAGCTCGTGCAGGCCACCGATGAATGGGTGGGCGTGCGCGGCGCGCGCATCGTGCTCTATGACGACGCTGGGGTGCGGGCCTCGATGACCGCCTCCTGGCTCGTGCAGCTCGGCTGGGAGGTCTTCGTGCTGAGGCCGGAGGCGAAGCCGGCGAATGAGACGGGCGCGCCCGCCCCGCGCCGTCGATCCGCGCCGACATTCGGCGACGGGCTCGTCTCGGCGCAGGAGCTCGCGGCGCGGCGCGAGAATGTCCTCATCGCCGATCTCGCGCGTTCGCCTGTCTATCGCGCCGGCCATATCGCCGGCGCCTATTGGGCGGCGGCCGCGCATCTGGAGCGCGATCTCGCCGCTCTGCCGGGCGACGAGGCGATCGTGCTGACCTCGCCCGACGGAGACGTCGCGCTCGACAATCTCGAGCGCGCGAGACGGGGCGTGAAACGCGAAATTCTCGCGCTGGCGGGAGGAACGCGGGCCTTCGGCCCGCTCACCGGCGAGAATCCGCAATGGATCAGCGAGCCCGACGACGTCTATAAGCGTCCCTATGAAGGGACCGACAATGCGCGCGAGGCGATGCAGGCCTATATCGATTGGGAGCTGCAGCTCGTCGCCCAGCTCGCCAATGACGGCGTGTCGAATTTCCACGTCGTGCGATAGCCGCCTGACCTTCGTCATTGGGATGAGTGTGAGCTCCGGGGTGGATCCAGCGGCCGCCTCACGGCTCTGGATCGGCTCGCGACGACGGGCGAGTTGTCACCATGTGTAGCGGATGGAGCCGACGATCGAGCGCGGGTCGTTGTAGCCGACGGCCCAATAAGCGGGGAGCCCCGCGCCCGGCCGGCCGGCGGAGATCGCCTGATAGGTGAAGTTCTGCGGAAAGCGCCGATCGAACAGATTATTGACCGCGAGCTTGAACGTCCAATGTCCGTCCGAGGTCGTATAGCTCGTCAGCAGGTTGAAATAGGCTTGGGGCGGTATTTTGATAATGGGATTGTTGATGATGTCCGTATAGAGCGACGTCTGCGCCTGCACGCTGCCGCCGATCTTCCATGTTCCCGGCAGATCGAGAGGCACGCGATAGGTCGTGTTCAGGCTGCCTTGGAATTTCGGCGAATAAGGCAGCTGCGACCCCGAATGGGCGGCGGTCGGAACGACGGCGTTGGGGCCGAAGGGCGAGTTGGATAGAACGGCCCATGTCGTCGTTCCAGCGTAATAGTCGAGAACGGCGTCGAGATAGCCGCCGGTCACGCCGATGTCCCAGTCCTCCGTCGGCTTCAAAGTCGCCTGCAACTCCACGCCGTTCGAGCGTCCGTGGCCGGCGTTGAAGCGATGCGCCGTATTCGTCGCGGGGTCGATGGCGGTCGCCTGAACATTGCGGAAGTCGTTCCAGAACGCCGCCGCGTTGAAGACGAGACGCCGATCGAACCATGAGGACTTGAAGCCGATCTCATAGGTCGTGAGCGTCTCCGGCTTATAGGGGATGAGCGCCTGCACGACCGATGTGATCGTCGGGCCTTGGGCGCGCATGTCGAAAGCGCCGTCCTTGTGACCTTGCGAAAAGGACGCATAGGCGAGGATATCGGGCGTCGCCTGATAGGAGAGGACCGCTTTCGGCGAACCGGTCGCCCAGGCCGCGCTGTTCTGCACGTTCCAGTTCAGTACGCCGCGCGGATTATAGAAGGCGGCGCGCCAATCCGTCGTCGTGAAGACGCCGCCCGCGAGCGAGGAGGCGGTCTGTCCGTCGACGAGCGAGTAGTTGTAGTTATTGTTCCACTGCTTTTCGTAATTGTAGCGCCCGCCCAGGGTGAGCTTCAGCTCATCGGTGATGTTGTAATCGGCTTCGCCATAGACCGCATAGGTGTTCGTATATTGCCACAACTCCTGCCAGTTGGGCAGGTAGGTCGAGGGGACCTGCGGAGTGGCGAAATAATTCGTCGTCACGCTATAGGCGTTGGCGCGCCGCCCCGAGAACCATTCGTCGCGATTGAGGTAGGCGGCGATCTTGAAATCGAACCGGTCGAAATCGCCGGTCAGGCGAATTTCCTGCGAATAGTTGCGATCCCAATAATGCAGCCAGTTGGAGTTTCGCCCCCACAGGTCGCTGGTGTTGTCGTAGAGCGCATATTGTTCGAAACGGCGAATCTGCGTGATCGACTTCAGTTTCAGATTCGAATCGAGCCGATAGCCGATGGAGAGCGCGCCGCCATATTGGTCGAAGTGATTTTCAGGATAGAGCGGATAATAGGCCGTGCTCGACGAGTTCCCCGGAATGGCGAGATTGTTGTACGACTTCGTCTGGCCGTTGTCGAATTCGCCGTCGATGGCGAGCTGAATTTCGAGCGGCTCGATCGGCGCCCAGCGCAATTTTCCGAGCACATTGCTGATATTCACATCATTGACCGCCGCATTGCGCACGACATTGCGGAYCGTGCCGTCGCGTTCGCGATGGCTGAAGGAGAGACTGGCGAATAATTCGTTCTCGATGATCGGGCCGCTGCCGAGCACGCTGAACTTGCGCTCGTTGTAATTGCCGTAACCCGCCTCGGCGATGAAGCGCGTCGTGTTGTCGGGCTTGTTGGTGATGATTTGGATGACGCCTGCCTCGGCGTTATGCGGAGAAGACGTATCCTGCGGACCAGGCCGCGCCTCGATACGCTGCACGTCGAGCAGGTCGATCTGCGAGCCGAGCAGTCGCGGAAAATAGGCGTCGTCGAGATAGACGCCGACGGAGGGCTGGCCCTGCGGGTCATATTCGCCGACGCCGCGAAAGAAATAATTGGAGTTCGACGTCGTCACCGCCGAGCGGAACTGCGTGAGGCCCGGAATATTGCCGGCGAGGTCGCGGGTGTTGGTTATATTGAGGTCTTCGAGTTTTTTCTGATCGAAGCGCGTGATCGGCGCCGGCGTCTTTTGCAGGTCTGGGCCGTTTCGGCCGCCGCCGCTCACGGCGACGTCCTGCACCACCGCCTCCTCGGTCTCGGACCGCGATGCGGCGAAAGCCTCGGACGCATCGAGCGTCAATAATCCCAAACCCGCCCCGATGATTTTGACAGTCCTACGCCAATGGAGCACGAGCCTGCCGCCTTCTGTTTCATATGCGGGAACGTCGAGCCCCGATCCCGCTCGTTGCGGAAGGCGAGGCCGCCGCTGCTGTTTTCCCTTTGAAGAGGAGACCGCTCTCGTGACGACGCCGGCGAGGTCGTTCGCTCGCTCGCGCTTGCGGCTCCATCTCGAGCGAGACTGTAGCCGCGTCTGTCCGCGCAATGAAAATTCGTAATTCTGAACCGACGTATTTGCGATTATCAATATGATAGTTGTAATCTATAGCTCGCGAGAGCGGCGGCGGATGTCATTCGCGATCGCTCGGGTCGACGAAGATATCGTCCTGCTGTGGTCGCGGTCGTCGCGGAAGATATTCGGCTCGCCCGCGTCATCCCCGCTCAGGCCTTTGGCCCATGGGGAATGAGCGGGCGCATCGGCGAGAGCCGAATCACTCCGCCGCCGCCCGCAAAGGGGCGGCTTGCAGAGCGGCCACGCCGGCGCTGGTCAGAACCGTGTCGTCCTGGGGCGAGTGGATACGGCTGCACAGCACGTCGCGGTAATGGCGCTGCAGTGGATTGTTGTAGGACAGGCCGTGATTGCCGGTGAGCGACAGCGCCTTCTCGACGGCCGCGATCGAATTATTGGCCACCGTATATTTGAGGAGCAGGCGCTCGACCGCCGGCGGCGCCTCGCCGCGATCGACGGCGGCGGCGGTCGCGTGCAATAGCGTGCGGTTGACGTAGAGAAGCTGGTCGATCTTGCCCAATGCTTCCTGCAGGCGCGGCACCGTGGCGAGCGTCGCGCCGAGATTGGTCGGCTTGCGGCGCTTCAAGAAATCGACGAACCAATCGCGCGCCGCCTGCGCGACCCCGTCATAGATGGCGGCGAACAGCAGCAKGCCCCAGGGCGAGCCGGTCTGGTCGACGCCCGCCCATTCCGCCTGGGTGCGCACGTCCAGCACATGGTCGTCCGGCACGAAGACATTGTCGAAGGTCACTTCATGGCTGACGCTCGCGCGCATGCCGAGATGGTTCCAGTTCTCGATGACGCCGAGACCGGGCGCGCCGCGCGGCGCGACCCAGACGCCGACCAGCGGCTCGGCGTCGTCGCTGCGCGCCCAGACGGCGTTGAAGGCGAGATGGCCGGCGCCGGTGCTGTAGATCTTGCTGCCGCTGAGACGCCAGCCGCCGGGCGCGCGGCGCGCGATCGTCGCCGGCAGGCCGCCGCGCACCGGCGTGCCGAGCTCGTGCTCCACGCGCAGCACATTGACGAGGCCGCCGTCCTCCACCGCGCTGCGGGCGATGCGCGCGCGCAGCGGCCAGGATTTCGCCTCCGGCGAGAGGCCGGCGAGCGGCCGGTGGAAGAGATATTGCAGCGCCAGCACGAGCGCCGTGCTCGGCTCGCCTTTTGCGATGTCGCTCACGACCTGGAGCGCTTCGACGAGGCTGACGCTCGTTCCGAACGGCGGCGGCACGGCGGCGGCGAGTATGCCGCGCCGGCGCAGTTCGGCGATATTCTCGGCCGGGAAGGTCGCCCTCGCGTCATAGTCGGCGGCGGTTTGCGCGAATTTTTGCGCGAGCTCGGCGGCTGTCGCGAGAATGGAGGGGTTCGGCTGAAAGTCGGGCGATGTCATCGCGTCAATATCCGAGTTTTGGGAGCACGCGCTCGAGGAGCGGTTCTCCGGCCAGGAATTTCGTGAGGTTGGCGAGGAGCAGCTTCAGCAGCAGGCCTCGCGGCGGCAGGCCGCTGTAGGAGATATGCGGCGAAATATGCACGCGCGGATGCGCATAGAGAGGATGCCCCGACGGCAGCGGCTCGGGCTCGGTCACGTCGAGACTCGCGAAGCCGACGCGCCCCGTTTCGAGCGCGGCGAGCAAGGCCTGATGATCGATGACGCCGCCGCGCGAAATATTGACGATATGGGCGCCGGCCTTCAACAGCTCGAAAGCGCGCGCATCGAGAATATGGCGCGTGTCCTTCGTCAAGGGCAGCAGCACGGCGAGATGGTCGGATTGTGCGAGCAACTCGTCGAAGCCGACGAGCTCGACGCCGGAGACGGGGCTCGGCGCGTCGCTGCGGCGGTGCGCGAGAATGCGCAGGCCGAACGCTTGCGCGCGCTTCGCCACTTCGACGCCGATCGAGCCGAGGCCGAGCAGGCCGAGCGTTTTCCCATAGAGCGCGCCGAGATCGGGACGTCGCCACGCCTCCAGGCTGTCGAGCCAGATTTCGGGAAATTTCTTTTCGACCGCGAGCAGGCTGGCGATGACGAATTCCGACAATGGAATCGAATTCAGGCCGCGCCCGCAGGTGACGACCGGGCCGTCGAAAACCCATTCCGGAAACTCGTCGACGCCGACCGAGACGGCTTGCACCCACTCGAGGTCATGCGGCCAGCCGCGCGGCTTCTGCTTCGGCACGACGACATTGCCGCCGCGCGGCGGCACGGCGATCAGCGCCCGCACGCCGGCCGGGATTTCCCACGCGCTCTGCGGCGGCAGGCCGATCAGCTCGACGCCGGGCGGCAGATGCGGCGCGACGTTCTTCTCGAACTCCGGCCCCAATTGATGGGCGACGAGAACGGGCGGACTAATCTTGGTCGATGTTTCTGTCACGGAGCCAGCGCCGGCGCATCCGGCGTCCCTTTCGACGGTTGGCGGGGTGAGACGATCAACCATCCTTTTCGCTCAACAGCGCATCGAAACTGCGGTCGAACAGAAGACCGACATCGCCGCGTCTCGGGATGAGCCCTGCGTCGAAAAACGTCTTGGCGATCTCCTGCGTCGTCGCAATGGCGCGCTCGTCTATCGGGACGAGGCGACGCGGCTGGCTCTCCCGCTCATGCACGGCCTTGACGACCGACGCCGGAAGGCCGAGAGCCTCGGCGAGCGCATTCGAATATTCGTCGATATGCGCTTCCCGCCAAGCGAGGGCCTTGCGCATGACGCGCAGATAGGTTTCGATTTCCGCTCGCAGGGACGCGTCCGTCAGCGCCTCCGGGCGCGCGGTGAAGAAATAATCTCCGGACAGAATGCCATTGGCGTTGCGCAGCACGCGCGCGCCGTAGGATTGCTGGATGCGCTGGCCGACGTAGCCGTAGATGGCGAAGGCGTCGAGCGCGCCGGAGGCGAAGGCCGTCTGCCCGTCCGCGGGCGACAGATTGATGGCCGTGATGTCGCTGAAGCGCAGCCCTTCCTCTTCCAGCATCTTGAGCAGAAAATAATGCGCGGTCGTCGCGCGCACATAGCCGACGCGCTTGCCTTTCAGATCGCCGATCCGGCGGGCGGCGGAGTTTCCCGGAACGACCACGATCTGCTCGTTCACATCGCCCTTTACCGTCGCGAAGACTTTGATCTTCGCTTGCGAGATGGCCGCGAAAGCGACGGGAATCTGGCTCATCCCGCCGAGATCGACGGCCTGCGCGGCGAGCGCTTCGACGATGAGATTGCCGCTCCCGAATTCCGAGAAATCGACATCGAAGGGCAGGCTCTGACCGGCCCGCCGCAGCAGCAGTCCGTCGCCGCCTTTATAGGTCGCGACGCGCAGGGTCGGAGCGGCGAGAAGCCCGGCGGGAAACAGCGCCGCGCCCCCCAGCCCGGCCGCGCCTCTCAGCAGGGCGCGCCGCGTGGGCGCGCGCGTGAAGGCGAATGATGGAGCGTCTGTGCGGATCATCCTCGATTCACTCGCTACGAGAGCACGCGCTCAATATACAAATCGAAATCCGCTGAAATAGTGAGTTATTCTCGTGTCGTTCATCACCCCGATTTATCGCTCGCGGCTCACTCCGCCGCGACCGCGGGCGTCGGATTCGTCGTCGGGAGCGGCGCATGGACCTGACGTTCCTGCAGCGCCGGCCCCGATCGCGCGCCGGCCGGCAGATGCGAAGACAGAGCCTCGAGCAACACCGACTGCAGTCGTTCGATCGCTTCACCGCGGCCGTTCGGCGTCAGGTGCAGCGACAGCGGCGCCGTCGCCCGCAGCGGTGGAAGATTGGCGCGTTCGCCGAGGATGTCGAGGCTGTCCGGCACCCCCAATCCGGTGCGGATGGTGACGCCGAGGCCGGCCTCCACCGCGCCCCACAGGCTCGCGAGGCTGGGGCTCGTGAAGGCGATGCGCCAAGGCCGCCCGGCCGCGTCGAGCGCGCCGATGCCGAAATTGCGGAACATGCATGGCGCGTCGAGAAGCGCGAGGGGCAGGGGAGCGTCGTCGTCGGCGACGAAATCGCGCGGGCCGACCCAGGCGAGCGGCAGATAGGCGAGAGTCTCGGGATCGTCGCGAGACTGGCCGATCTCGCCGAATGTGAGGGCGATGTCGACGCCGCCCTGCACCACTTGCTCGCGCAAGTCGCGGCTGCGGCCGACGACGGCCTCGAAATAAATATGCGGATGCGTGCGATGGAACGGGCCGAGCACCTTCGGCAGCCAATGTTCCGCGAGGTCTTGCGGCAGGCCGAGCCGAATGGCGCCGGGGACCGCGACGCCGCGCGTCGCCGCCATGGCCTCGTCGTTGAGCGCCAGGATGCGGCGCGCATAGCCGAGCAGCACGTCGCCGGTATCCGTCAAGGCGACGCCGCGGCCGTTCTTGCGGAAGATCGTCTGGCCGATCTGATCCTCGAGCTTCTTCATCTGCAGGCTGATCGCCGACTGCGTGCGGCCGAGGCGCGCCGCGGCCTTGACGAAGCCGCCGAGATCATTGGCGACGACCAGCGAGCGGAGAACATCCATGTCGAGATTGGTCGGGAGCATTGTTCAGATTTCTCGATGCGACGCTTGAGAACTATGAATTATTGGAATGTCCGCCGGCGCGCTAAACATTCCAGACGCCACGTCCTACCACGTCGCATCCAAATAATCTACTATATTGACAGAGTTTATGATCTAGTTTGCCTCGCCCCTCCCTTTCTGTTCACATTGCAGCTCCAAGAGGTCTCTCATGTCGGACGCCGCCACTCTCGAAAGACCGCAAAGCGCCATTCGCAAAGTCGGGGATCGCGGATTGTGGAAACTGCCGGAACCGCGCTCGATCGAAGAGGAGCGCTTGCATCGCAAGCAGCGGCTCGCCGCGACGTTCCGCCTCTTCGCTCTCTATGAGTTCGACCAGGGGCTCGCCGGCCATGTCACGGCGCGCGATCCTGAATTCCCCGATCATTTCTGGGTCAATCCGCTCGGCGTCTATTTCGGCCATATTCGCGTCTCGGATCTGCTGCTCGTCAATCACGAGGGCGAGATCGTGCATGGCGACAGGCCGGTCAATCAGGCCGCTTTCGCCATTCATTCGGCCATCCATCAGGCGCGGCCCGATGTCGTGGCCGCGGCCCACACACACGCGACCTACGGCAAGGCGTGGTCGACGCTCGGCCGCACGCTCGATCCGCTGACGCAAGACTCGACGGCTTTCTACAAGGACCATGTCCTGTTCGACGATTACACCGGCGTCGTGTTGGAGAGAAGCGAGGGACAGCGCATCGCCAAGGCGCTCGGACCCCACAAGGCGGCGATCCTGCGCAACCACGGCCTTCTCACCGTCGGCCCGTCGGTCGAAGCGGCGGCCTTCTGGTATATCGCCTTCGAGAACGCCGCCCGCACGCAGCTTCTCGCCGAAGCGGCGGGGACGCCGAAGCCGCTGAGCGACGCCGTCGCGTCGCATACGGCGAGCCAGGTCGGCCGCCCGGAGGGCGGCTATTATTCCTTCCAGCCGCTGTGGGATCGCATCACGCGCGCCCAGCCCGATTTGCTGGAATAGAGCGTTTCCAGCCGAAGTTGGAAACCGGTTCGGCGTCGGAAACGC
>PQAN01000269.1 GCA_003105285.1 Methylocystaceae bacterium | reverse complement strand
GGGAAGCGGCGCCTCGCCCAGGCGACCGCGTCGGCGACCAGATCGAAAGCCGTCACCGTCGCCCCGGCCGCCGCGAACGCTTCCGCATTGTCGCCGAGGCCGCAGCCGACGTCGACGACGCGCGCGCCGATCGGCGCTCCTCGTCCGGCGAGCCAGTCGGCGAGTAGGGGATGCGGCGCGAGTTGCGCCCATGGCACGCCCGCCGGATCGCTGTCGGCGAGCCGATACGCGGCCTCGAACCAGCCTTTTCGCAACGGATCGGCCTCCGCGCCGCCCGGCGTCTTGTGCGGATCGATGGCGTCGAGCCGCGCCCGCGCGACGGCGCGCCGAGCGAAGAAATCATCGCTCACGCCTGCTTCTCCCATTTTCCGTCATCGCTCTGGCGCCAATAGGAGAGCGCATGTCCGGCGTCCTTTAACCGGCGCCATTGGACGCGCGCGGCGGCGACCGCCGCATCGTCCCGGCCGTCGAATAGAAGAATGGCGCGCGCGGCGGGCGCCGAAGCCGCGTCGGCGAGGACGGGGGCGAGCTCGGCGTCCTCGACGAAGAAGCGCACATCGGCGCGATTGGGATTGTCTGCGCCGAGCGTCAGGAAAATCGGCTGCGTCCGAGGCTCTCCGTCGCCTTGCGCGCCGTGCGGCAGGAAGCTCTCCGGCGCATAGGACCACAATAGATCGTCGAGCTGTCGGAGCCGCTGCGCGCTCACCGCCTGCAGGACGACGCGCCAGCCGCGCGCCAGCGAGCGCTCCAACAGAGCGGGCAGGGCCCGCTCGAGCGGCTGACGCTGGAGATGGTAGAACCAGACTTCGGTCATGGGTGGGTCACGGCCGCCGCGTTTGTCGCCGGCCCGCTTGATGCGCGATTGCGCGGGCGGGCGCAAGCGGGGCGAGCGGGTGAAGGAGCGTTTTCCTCTCCTTCGTCCTTTTAAGACGGCCTCTTCGAGGCCTTCTCAGGATGAGGGAGAGGAAAACACGTCGCGAGCGGAGGTCCTCGTCCTTTTAAGAAGCCGCCAAGACGCGCGTCACGCAGGGGCCGCCGCATGGGGACGGCCGACGGAAGGGGAGATCGGCGAGGAGAGCGCGAAAATGCGGACGCCCTCGGCGGATCGAGCCGTCCTCACATGCTCAGGCTCCGAACATCGTGATGGAGCCGCTGTGCTCATATCGTCTCGAAATGTCCGGATCAAAAAACGTCCCCCTGTCCTCGGCCAGGAGGATCGAATACCGCCTATATTCGTCGGCGTCGTTGAAATGCTGCTTGCGCCGCATCTCCTCCTCGATCTTGGCCGCGAATCCCGCATGATATTTGAAATGCGCGAAATAGGCTCTCTTGTCCGACAATTTGACATTTCCAGCGCAATGGACGCCCTCGGAGAGCCTTATCCATGGGGCGTAGCGGAACAATGCGAGCTTCTGCGCGGTGAAGTCGGTCGGATCGCAATTCGGGATCAGGCGATGTCTGAGGGCGTTGGCCAGATGCGAAATATTGCTGTAGGTTCCGTTGCTGTATCGCCATTTTCGATGCGGCGGACTGTCGAACCAAGGCGCCGCCTCGAAAGGACCAGACTTCGTGAAGTCCGCGTCTTGCATATTCCCGCGCGGATACATGTCGACCATGGGAGTGACGCAGGCGTCGGCGCCTTGCCGTTCGAGGTCCGCGACAAAATCCGCTAGACCGCGCCGTTCACAATCCTCGAAGACGAGGAATTCATCGGCGTCGGCGACGACGACCCATTTGCCCAAGCAATGGTTGGAAAGGAGAGCCTGCTGCCACGCCACGCCGTATTTCGAGCGCTTGTATTCCGTGTCGACCGAGTAGGCCACGACGTCCGGCTGATCGAGCAGATATTCCTGGGCGCCGTCGCTCGACAAATTATCGGCGATCAGAAATGCTTCGACGCCGAGCTTTCTGTAATGATCCAGAAAATGAGGAAGTATGATCATCTCGTTGCGCACGACCGCGACGACGATGGGAGCGCTGCTCCGCAGGAGCTGCAGGCGTTCGGCTCGCGAGATGTATTCGAGACTGTTGCTGTTGACGGAGATATTCACCGGCCAGCAACCCGGCCAGATCTTTTTCGGTCGTAGAGAGCGGTCATCGGTCCGGCATGCGTCCGGATCGGCGGAGAGCGGCTCGTCGAGATGCGTCAGCAATGTCGGCGTGATCCGGGACGCATTGAATGACGTTTCGAACACATCGACGGCCCGAGCGGAGGGTGAGGCCTTGCGCCGCATGTTGCAATAATAGTCCTCGTCGGCGGCGACAACGCCACTGAGCGCGAGGAGATCGCCGACGAGCTTGTCTTCGAAGAAGGACGAGACCAGAAGCTTTTTTCCGGTCGGCGTTCCGGAATTTTTTAGGAGTGTCGCGATCGCCAGCCGGGACAGGCTGTAGCCGCCTCCGCCGTCGGCGTAACTCGACGGCTCCCTAGACTTGTCGAGCGCGTGGCGCGCCCTCGCCGACAAGGACTTTTGCTGATGCCAAGCCCGATCCGTCGCGCCGACGCCGCGCGTGATGAGCCGTCCATAAAAGTGAAACTTGCGGTAGCTCAGCGCGCCGAAATAGCGGGCGACGTCGAGGTGGCAATCGTCGTCGATCTTGACGACATATTGAGCGTCCGTGTTTCTGTAGACCCAGTCGAGCATCGCCAATGTCTTCTTGGGCAGATCCTCGTAACTGTCCGGAACGTCTAATTCGAGAACGTCGTCATCGAGCGCGCCGTCGCCATCGCCGACGAGGATGACATAGGGTATCGCGCGCGCCTTCAAATCCTCGATCCAGGTGTCGCGGATCGCCGGGACGCGCGTCGTCAAGTGCTTTCGGCAAGAATAGACGACGACCAGCGTGTCATGGGGCCAGCCGCCCGTCATCGTCGCGATCGAAGGCGTCGAGGGCCGGTCGAGGGCCGCGGCGAACCTATCGCCGAACTTGTCGAAAACCGCTTCACCCAGTTCGGAATCGAGACGGCGCAGTATTGGATCGTTCTTGGCTATAGCCTTGAGCCGCGCCAGCGTCGCAACGACCGCGGCAGGCAATAAATAGGTCTGATCCGTCGTGCTTATCGCCCGCCGTAGCGCATGGCCCAGCCGTAGCGCCCAGGGACCATGCGACGGCAAGCCTCTCTCCTCCGCGACAGAGCCGTGAGCGTATTGGCAGGCGCGAAGCAGCAGATCGCATCCGACGAACTGAGCGCTCCAATTGACGAGCCCGTCGGCGAGAACGGCGAGCCTGCGCGCCGCGTCGTCCAAGCGCGCGACATCGGTCTCGAGATCGATCTCCTCCAATGCCGCCGCCGCTTCGGTCTGAAGATTATAGAGCGGACTCTTGGGTCGGCCGGAAAGCGTTCGAAGGCAGTCGAACACCTGTGACTGCATGTCCGCGCTTTTCTCGACGAGCCCGCGAGCCCGCTCGCTGGGAAAGGCCGCGACGCGAACGACGTCGTTCCTGTCGATCGCCAGCAGATCGTCGACGAGGCCTTCGATCAGCAGAGGCGACGCCTCCTTCTCCGACTCCGAGAGGAGGTTCGTCACTATGTCGCGCAAGAACATGATCGCTTCGGGATTCTCGTGCTTGTGGAAAAAGCGCAATGCCGAGCGCAATCGGTTGATTTCTTCCGGAGATTGCGGCCAACCGTGATCGAGCGCCCCTTTGACGACGCCGAAATGCTCTCTTGCCCGAGACAAGATCCGTCCGTCCGTCGTCGACAAATCAGATACCGACTGCGCCGCGAGCGTTTCCCAAAAAACCGGATTCAGCCCGTAATGACGCAGGGCCGCCTTGACGACGTCGCGAGCCATCCAATCGGCCATCAGGTTCAGGCCGTTCAGGGTTTTGGTCATGCATTTGATGAGATTGAGGTCGTGCAGGCGCGTAAACCATTCGCCTTTGAACCGGTTCAGAAAATTTATGAAGGCGTAACGGAAGTCGTTGGCCTCCTTCTGCTCGATCTCCGCGGCGATATGCCGATCGTGGATTGTCTCGATCGCATAGAGAAGGCATTCCGAGTTGAACCAGTCCGAGACATCATCGGCGATATGCTGCAGAAGGCCAGTCGCGGCCGCGACACGGCCGAGCGAGACGAAGTAGGCCAACGCCGCCGAGCGACTCCATGCGTCGGGAGCGTCCGCCAGCCGTTCGATGGCGTCCGCCTCCCTCAGCTCATGGACCCGATCGAATTCGCCGCTCGCGCAAAGCAATGGGATGGCGGCGAACAAGAACGATTCCGCGAGCGCGTCTTGCAGACCGTGACGTTGCTTGGTCTTCTTGAAAAGTCGAAAGACCGAATCGCGTCTGTCGCCGAGCGCGTCGTTGAAATCCTGCAACGCCTTCTCGAGAATCAACGCGCCGAGATCCTCATTCTCTGGCGCGCCGAGATGCCTGGAGCCGACAATCGCGGGCAAGTCGACAAAATTCTCGAGGTTGCGGAGGCGACAGAACGCATTGATCGCCTGATGCGATTGGGGCTCCAGTAGAGGCCAGAGCTCGCCGTAGCGAATGTGCTCCAAGGCCAGCAGCCTGTCATATTCGCCGACAGGCAACGGATCTACGCCGAAATAGCTGCTTATCCGGCTCGCGGCCTGCCGCCGCGTGAGCGGGGGCAATCCTTTCGAGATGACGACGCCATCCGCTTCGACCTTGATACCGCACGACTCGCCTTGGGGAATATCGATCCAGACATATCCTGGAATCTCTATTTGGAATCGGTCGTTCGCGCCGTTCGCCGCCTCCTTGCTCGCAGGAAGACGGATGATCGGACAATCGACAATCGACCCATTTATCTTGACGACGATCGAGACGGGGGCGGATCGGTTATCGATCGCCCACCCTTCGAGCGTGAAGCCTCGCCAAGCGGTCAATTCGGAGGTCAAACGCCTCGTCTTGGCGCGAATGCCGATACGCTCGCGAAGCAGGCGCGGCATGGTCGAATTGGCCGATGGCTTCAGCAGCTCTCCATTGGCGCGGACTTCGATTTGCGACAAAATCTCGTCCACCTCGTCGGGGTCGTCCGACAACAGGCTTTGGAGCGCGATCTTGAAACCCGACCGCAGCGCGCTGGGGCCATAAATCGCTGCGACGTCGGGGCGCTCGCAACATTCCACTGCGGCTTCACGCAGCTCTCCGGCCACGCTCAACGTCAACTGCAGCTTGTTTCTCGGCGCGATAGCCCATCCTGCGATCGAGTCGGCGTCGAGTCGATCGATATGCCCGATCATCCGCCTGATTTTTGGATAGGTCGCGCGAAACCTGTTGTCCGGGCCTATGGCGATTTCGTGCGCTCGACGAGAGTCGCTTCCATCCACGAATCTGTCGAGACCATCGAGACGGAACAGTTTCAAGTCCATTAGACCCTCACACGACGTCGGTTTGTCGAGAACGGAGATATGTTTTCAATTCGTATCGCGTCCGCCGAAGGTCGACGAAATGCGAATGGCGCGGATCGGACGACGAGTGCGAGATCGTGAGCGCGGGAGCTCTCACCGTTCGTAAATCGGCCTGCGTCCCAGGTGCCATTGCGCGCCTGGCCCTGCGGCCGTGATAAGAAAGTCGCTGTCGCGCACGAACTCCTGGACGGCTCGAAAAACCCCGTGATGCTTGTGGGCCGGATCGGGAGCCCAGTCGTCGCCGATGATGACGCCGTCCCCGGAAAGGATAGTGGTCAAGGCGTGAAGCTCGGTCAGCGTCGAATGGTAACTATGGCTCGCATCGAGATACGCCCAATCGAGCGGGTCGGTAATTTTATCGATGCCGTCGGGAAAATTATCTTCGATGATGACGGTCTCCGTGTCCGGAAACTCGGCCGCGACAAGCTCGACTTCCTGCCTGGCGACGAGCGTCGGCAACGTCCCGAAATTCGTATATTCGTCGCTCCAAGAGAAACTCTCGCCGATTTTCGTCCAGGGATCGACCAGATAGAGCTTTTTCGGCTTGTTTGTCCCGAGGATCACTTCGGTGAAATGACCCCGAAAAACGCCGATTTCAGCCCCGACGGATTCGGTCGGGATGTAATTCAATATCCATTGCCTGGCGTGAAGTCTTCTGATCTCGCCATCGGGAAAGGGAAACTGCTCCCTGGTTCGAGTCAGTTGTTCGCCGAGATTTGCGTTCATTCGCGTCATCACCTCGTTTGCCCGTCTCGCTCGCCGAAGAGCGGCTTCCAGATCGACGACTTCGGACCCGGTCGATCTGCCCGGAGTTTGTGAAGTCTTTCTGGCGGGCGTGATGCAGATTGCGATAATTCGAGCGATTCACTATTCGAATGTAACCGCTGTTCTGCCTTCGTTGGGGAGAATGAGATTGATCTGAGAATGATCGATCATCGCGTGGTCGGCGGAACAGGTAAATCTCGCGCGAGTTTTGGATAGCTGCTGGCCGATACGATATTCGTCGCCGATCTTCAGCAGAATGAACGCCGAATTTGCAGCGTCGACCGTTATCGTGTCGTTCCAATTGGCCGGCTCGGGCGCCGGAATGACCACTTCGCGGCCCCAAGCCAGATCGTCGATATGACCTTCGATCGGGCTCGTCGGACTCACGAACTCTATCCGCGCGTTGACATGAGACGCGACGCGCTTTCGCTTCGGCCCCAGATAGCGCGCGATTTTCGAGCGAACTCCGGTCTTCTTGGCGACAAGGATAAAGCCGAGGTGCTCTCCTTGCTCGAATTGAAACTGATCGAGCACATCAGGGCGATATTGCCTTACATGCGCCAACGTCTCGAACTGGTCTCCTTCGACCAAGAGCCGGTTTGGAACATAGGGGACGCCATGTTTGCCGAACGCCCATCCCTTGAGGAGAACGACGTCGTTCCCCTCCCGGCTTTCGACAGCGACGTGATGTTGGCGATATTTCGTCGGCGACTCGGATCGCTCGAGCTTCGACGCGAGAAACAGGAGCTTTTCTCGCTGAGCGACATCCGCGGCTCCGATTTCGATCGCATCCGCCGTTCGCCCGATCGCGAAGGCCAGATCGGACAGCTTCAGCCGCGCTTCGAGGGAGTTCGGTTCGAGCGAGGCGAGTTCACGATGCAAATTGCCGCCCGTCTCGTCTCCCAGTTTCGCCGAAAGCCATTCCGTCAATTCTCGTTCGAGGAGATCCTTCTGCGCATATCGTAGCAAGTCCCCGCTGATTTTGGGGCGTTCCAGGTCCAGCATGGCGTAAAGTCGTTCATGGTTCGCCACTGCATCGCCTGTCGCGAGCATGCCGTTCGCGCTGACCCGATAATTGAACAGAGGCTCGGGCACGACGCCCATCTTCGCTCCCTGGATATAGGCTCGCAGGAAGAATTCCCAGTCCTCCCATCCAACTCCACGCAGTTCCGTGAAGCCGCCGATGCGTTCGAATGCGTTTTTCTCGATCAGCGCGTTCGCATCGCCGAACCTGTTTCGAAAGAACGAAAAGACGCCTCCTATTCCTATTGGAAAATAGGCGAGTTTTTTCTTTTGTGGCCAAGCGTCGCCATCGTTCGAATTGAACATCCAATATTGGCTCGTCAGAATTTCGTTTCCTGAAGCGATTGCGGCTCGAACGAATATCTCGATCTCGTCGAGTTCGGCCAAATTGTCGTCGTCGTGAAAGAGAATATATTCGCCGCGCGCGTGGGATGCGGCCAAGTTTCGGGCGGCCCCCAAATATCTATTGGCCGATCGGATGATCTTGATCGGAAATCGTCGCTGCTTGCTCTCGAGCTCGTCGAAATAGGAATGCGCGTCCGATCGCCGGCTGCCGTCGTCGACGATCAGGATTTCGATATTGTCGTAGGTTTGCTCAAGGATGCGCTCGATCGCTTTCCGCAATAGATTGGGCCGCTCGTAATGGGTGAGGCAGACGGACACCAATGGTCCGAATGTCGAAGGCTCTCGCTGCTCATTCGTTCGAAGCGCCGCATCGATCGACTCGTGACAATCGATCCAGCTCTTGGATATCATCTCGGGATTTAACGTCGATTTGAGACGCGGCATTCCCTTGTCGATAACCCTCTCGATGGCGAGCGCCAGCGCCTTCGAATCTGGTTCGACCAAGCAATAAGGGCGACTGTCGGGGTCGACAAGCTCCGATATTCCTCCGACATCGGTCGATAGAAACGGCGCGCCGACGGTGAAGCATTCGCCGACGACGCAGGGACTGTTTTCGATCAATGAGGGCATCACACAGAGCGATCTGGGCGAATGCAGAATTCGCTTGATTGCTCCATCCTGATCGAACCGGTTGAAAAAGCGTATCCGCCCTGCATAGGCGGGAAGCCTGCGAAAGACGTATGAACCACTGAACTCCTTGCCGATCTTGTCGAAGCGCCCGATGAAGGTCAGATCGGGTTGGATTCGCGGGGGCAATTGCGCCACGGCGTCGACAAAAAGCTCGAATCCCTTCCGCCGTTCATGTCGGCCGAAGAAGATCAGTTCCGAAACAGCGTTCGGCGCGACTTCTTCCGTCGTCAGACGTTCGTCCGAATTCGTGTCGAGCTCTCCGAGCCATTGCGGTAGCAACCAATCGAGCCGCCTGTGCTCCGGCAGGACGACGCCCTGCCTCTCGCACCAGTCGAGCAAATAATCACTGGGCGAAATCACCAGGTCGGAGTTCTCTATCTGGGATCGTTCGATGCTCTCCCGCTCGAAATCGGCCAATTCCGGAGCATTGAGATTGTGCCGGCGGACCCATTCCGAGCTACCGTGCAAATTCGTGACGACGAACGACTTCAAAAGCCCTTGTCGCTTGGCCATTGCGCAGTAGAAGCCGCTTCCCTTCCAGTCGTTGAAATGCAAGATTCGGTACTTGTCGTTTCGCAGATATCTATAGACGGAATAAGCCTTCATGATATCGTCGGCGGGAAACGCGACCTGCTTGTCGCCGCGGGCGAAGTCGGCCAAAAAAATAAATCGGGGGCCGCGACCCGACAGCGGGCGCAGCACGGCTCCATTCGAAGCGCATGTCAAATCGGTGATCAGAACGTCGACCGAATATCCTGCGCGGACGAGCGACTCGGCCAAACCACGACAGCAGCTGCCGATGCCGCCACTCTTGTTCAGTCCCGAATATTCCTCCGTGATCACACAAATGTTCTCGGTCATTTCGACGCCTATCTATGCTGACGTAAAATGGAAACTGCCGACGCAAATGGAAACAAGAAATCGAGCTCGAGGCGTGAAGCGTCGAGACATGTCGCTGCGACTTTTGCCGGCGCGACCAAATGATCGTTAACACAAAATTCATTGCTGACGCATTGGCAATACTACGATGTGGACGGATGTGGAAAAGGCGAGCATTGCGGAATTCCCCAATTGTCGATTCGACGATTTACGAAGAGCCGGCGTCTCGGAGGGCGAGCCCTGGAGGGCAGGCGCCATCGCCATCGCCATCGTTCGCACGTTCTGAACCGCTATCTATCTATCTATCAGGCAATTGATTTCGTTGGCGCCGATTGCAGGATTCGAACCTGCGACCTACTGATTACAAATTTTTCGGGGAAGCGAGATATCTCGAAGAAGGAAGACAAGGGTGGCGACATAGTCAATGGCTCACGTTACGCCGGCAAATCCGAGTTGTCGGAAATGATCGCTGACCAAATCCGGCACACGGATACTCCGTGCGTCACGGACTCTCTCGGAGAAAGTGTGTTTCGTCTCGCGCGTCATACGGTTTTCGGCTGATTGACTCGGCGGCGGGGATTCCCGTAGCGAATCGAAGCAGTTAGGCTGTGTCGTCATGAATCGCTGGAGGCGGGTCGGAGAGACGGAGATGAGGGAAACGAGGAGCTATGCGTGGCGATCCGACAGATTGCAGCCGCCCTGTCCGGTGTGATCGCCCACCGTAGCGGGGCGCTTTTAGCGCATGATCGCATCGCTATTGTAAGTGGAATTCGACAAAGGCCAGGATCGGGCTTGCTTATGGAGTTCGGCTCTTCCCGCCGGCGAGAGGCGGTACGAAAATCAAAATGACGAGGTCCGGCCTTTTCGCCCTCATCGGTTCGGCGCCGGCTCTCCGCGGAAGCGGCGGAACCAGAGCGTCGGATCGTTGAACTCCGAGGTCTCGCGCTTCGATCGGAACGCGGGAAAGAACAACTGCGCCCACCAGCGTTCGCGGCCGTAGCGAAGATCGTCCTCGACGCCGAAGGCTGGCGGATATTTGCACGTGATGAGCGCCGTGCCGAACAGCACGTCCCAGAAGAACAGCAACGCCGGGTTTTGATCGGCGTCGGCTTCGAAACGGCAGCGAACAGGAAATTGAGCTCCGCCGGAAACGGCGCCGACCTCGGGCTCAGCTCGCGGCGAATTGATTGACGGGACGCGCGAGGCCCAGATTCTCGCGCAGAGTCCGCCCCTCGTATTCGGTGCGGAAAAGGCCTCGGCGCTGCAGATCGGGGATGACGAACTCGGAGAAGTCCTCGAGCCCTTTCGGCAAGGTCGGCGCGAGAATGTTGAAACCATCCGCCGCGCCGCCGACGAACCATTCCTCCAACTGGTCGGCGATCGACTGTGGGGTGCCGAGGATCGTGCGGTGCCCGCGTCCGCCGGCGATTTCGAGATAGAGCTCGCGAATGCTGAGGTTCTTGCGGCGTGCGAGATCGACGAAGAGCTGTCGACGGCTCTGCCACCCTTCCGTGAACGGCAGGTCGGGCAGGGGGCCGTCGATCGGAAAGGCCGACAGGTCGAAATTCAGGAAGGTCGACAGCAGTCCGACGCCGATCTCGGGATCGACGAGGCTCTGCAGGAGGGCGAACTTCTCTTTTGCTTCCTCCTCGGTCCGGCCGATGATCGGCTGCACGCCAGGCAAGACGAGAAGCTGCGACGGATCGCGGCCGAATTGCGCGAGGCGGCTTTTCAGTCCGTCGTAGAAAGCTTTCGCTTCGGCAAAGGTCTGCTGCGCCGTGAACACGACTTCGGCCGTCTCGGCGGCGAGAGCCTGCCCGTCCTCCGACGATCCGGCCTGCACGAGCACAGGATAGCCTTGCGGCGGACGCCCGGTCTGCAGCGGTCCGCGCACGGAGAAATGCTTGGCCCTATGGGCCGGCGTGTGCAGCTTCGCGGGATCGAAGAAGCGGTTGCCCTGCTTGTCGAAGAGAAAGGCGTCGTCCTCCCAACTGTCCCACAGCGCGCGGACGACCTGCACATATTCGCGGGCCCTGTCATAGCGGTCGGCATGGGCGAGCTGCTCGCCGAGACCGAAATTCTGCGCCTCGAACCGCGTGGCCGAGGTGACGAGATTCCACGCGGCGCGGCCGTTGCTGAAATGATCGAGCGTCGCGAATTTGCGCGCCAGATGATAGGGCGGCAGATAGGTCGTCGAGACGGTGGCGACGAGGCCGATACGCTGCGTCTCCTGCGACAGGATCGACTGGAGGATGAGCGGATCGAAATTATAGACCTGCGGCCCCTTGGCGAGCAGCTCAGGCGGAACGTCCGGCAATCCGACATTGTCGGCGAAGAAGATCACGTCGAATTTCGCGCGCTCGGCGAGACGCGCGAGCGATTTGAAATGCTCGAGCCGAAAGACGTCGCGAGGCTCGACGTCGGGATGACGCCAGGCGCCGATGTGATGGCCGATGCTGAGCAGAAAGGCGCCGAGCCTCAGTTTGCGGTTTTTATCGGTCACGTTGGCCTCGCCTCACGCCTTGCGTCGAACAAAGGAAGCGCGTCCGACGAGGACCGCGCGTCTCTCGCCGGCGCGTCTCGTCAGAAGGAAATCTTCAATGTTCCGCCGATCGTGCGCGGCTCGCCGAACACGCCGATATAGGGAGTGGCCGCGGTCGCTGCGCCGGCGCCGACGAAATAGCG
>PQAN01000268.1:3158-15781 GCA_003105285.1 Methylocystaceae bacterium | reverse complement strand
GAGCGGCGTTCTTCACGGACGACTTGGAAAGGTTGTGTTCTGTGATCCGCGGCAGGATCATGCGGGCAAATTCATCGCTCGGCTGATTTTCGTACCGATCTCGTCGACCGCTTGGTGCAGAGGCGAGGCGGCGAGATGGGCGTAGCGTGCGGTCGTGGTCGGTTGCGAATGCCCCAGAAGCGCGCCGATCATCGGCAGGCTCAGGCCGCTGGCGGCGCCGACGCTCGCAAAACTGTGTCTCAGGTCGTGCAGCCGGAGATTCTCAAGGCGCGCCGCTTTGCATATGTGCTCCCAAGGCACTCGGATAGACCGAAGCGGCTCCTCGGCGCTCTTTCCTGGGAAAAGATATAGTGATTTCGGATTCCGACTGATTTTTCCTATGGTGCTGATGGCGGCCTCGGATAGGTAGACGGTCTTTGCTCCTGTCTTGCTGTCCGGCAGCAGGAGAAAGCGACGTTCGATGTCGACGTCGGACCACCGCAAGTTCAGCACTTCGCCGAGGCGGCATCCGGTCAACAGCAGCAGTTCGATCGCCGCCACCGCGTAGGGATTTTCAGAGCGGGGACCGAGCTTCTTTTGACCACCGCGCTTGCGCTTGGTGGGCTTCACGGCCTCCGGGTCGACAATGAGACGGCCTTCTTTGGCGGCGTTCAACGCGCGTCCCAGGCGCGCGAGCTCGTCGACCGACAGATAGCGCTCCACTTTGTGCTCCGCGAAGCGCTTGGCGCCGCGGCAGGGATTGGAGCCGACGGGTCGGTATTTCCAGTCCTCTGCCAGCTGGAACATCTTGGAAAGGAGTGCATGCACGCGATTGGCGACGATCTCCCCGCCGCGAACGATTCGCCGTCCTTGACGCTTCGTTTTCTCGTCCTTCGCGGTCTTGCCGGCGGCGATGTCCCGCATGACGCGAGAGATGTCCTGGCGCTCGACGTCGGAGACCTTCAGCGCGCCGATCAGCGGCTTGATGTGATTTTGCAGGTTGCGCTTGTCTTGAGCCAAAGCCGAGGGCTTTTTGTGAAGCCCCGCATACTCCTCGAGATAGCGCTCCCCCAATGCCGCGATCGTCGGCACAGACCGCTCGTGAGAGCGTACCTGGGCCGGATTTTCTCCCGAGGCGATCAAACCACGTAGCCGACGCGCTTCGTTTCTCGCCTGCTCGGCGGTGAACTCGACGCCGTGTCGGCCGATCGTCACGCGATGGTCTCGACCGCCTTGGCTGTATTGCAGGAGGTAGATGCGGCCCCCTTTAGGGGTCACCTTGCAGCCAAATCCGGGAATCTCGCTGTCCCAAAGAAAGGTGTCGCGCACCGAAGGCTCGATCGCCTCGACCGTCCGCTTGGTGATCTTCTCCCGCATACCCGCTCTCCCATTCGGCCAGAAGGGCGTCAGCTGGGAGCGAAGGCTATTGCCGAGCGCCCTTTCTAGCAAGGGGACAGCAAGGAGGAGGAGGCAAGTCGGAGCGTATTCGGGCGTAGAGCTGCCGAAGGCGGCTCCGCCGGAGCGGGTCGCTAACTCGTTGATTTATCGTAGTCTAGCGTGGATTTTCGTAGGCGTTCGTAGGCGAGAGTGGTGCCCAGGGGCGGAATCGAACCACCGACACTGCGATTTTCAGTCGCATGCTCTACCAACTGAGCTACCTGGGCGTCGACGCTGGCGCAGCGCCGAGAGCGGCTTATAGAAAGCGCGCCGGTCCTTGTCCAGACCCTGACGACGTTTCCTGCACATCTTAGTCGGGAGATATCCTTGTCCGGCGAATTCGGGACGGAGCGCCGGCGCTGGTCGAAACCGCCGCGCGTTCGGATATCGAGGCGCGTCTCGGGCCTTCGTGCGCGAGGGGGCGCTTCATCGGCGATCTCGCCTTCAGGCGGTTCGCGGACGGACACGATTCGGCTCGCCGGAGAGGCTTCGGCGCGCGAACGCGCGGCGAAAAAGCAGTCGCCGGAGACTCGCGTCGTCAATAGTTTCCAATGGTTGGGTACAATGTTTCGTGATCTGACGTAAATTGCGTATCATATTCTCGTATAGCGCGCCAAAGTAGATAAAAATTCTACCAATAAAAGTCGAATAGAGAATATTCGACTTCATGCTTCGCCGCCGCGGTCGCCCTTGCCCTGGCGGCGTCGCCAAAGACGGCCCTCCCGGTCGGGACGAGCCGCTTGCCGTGAGGAGGCAACATCTTCAAAATCATTGCATAACGCGTGTCCGCTCGACGAGCGCGCCACGTTCGCGAGCGCTGGCCGAGTTCTATATCGAATATAGACTTATATAAACCCCGTGGAGAAAATCAAACACGACATCGAGAATAATATTCTATTGTGAATACTATTGATTTCGATGCAACAGAGGCGTAGTCACAATTCTACATCCAGGCGGCTTCGCCTGGACGAGTATTCGATGAATTGCCGGCTGGCCGTCCAAATATTCGGCCCCATAGCCGCTTGCTGGGCGTGGCGTCTTTCGGCTTTTCTTCTCTCGAGGAACCTAAAGCATGACCGATGAACACGAAGCCCGACGAACTCTGAGCGAATCGGCCGCGCGCCAGCTCGCCAATGCGACGAAGACGCGCGCTCAATGGTCCGGCATCACGCCGCGCTGGCTGGTGTCGTTCCTTCCCTGGACGCCGGTCGAGGCCGGCATCTATCGCTTGAACCGCGTCAAGGAGGCGGTCGCCCTCACGGACGCGGACGTGCAGTGCAGCCCGGCGCGCGACCGCGACGCCGATCTGCCCGAAACCTTCGTCGACTACGAAGAAGCGCCGCGCGAATATTCGATGAACGCGGTCACCACCGTGCTCGACGTGCAGACCCGCGTGTCCGACCTCTACAACCACCCCTACGATCAGATTCAGGAGCAGGTGCGGCTCCTCACCGAGAAGGTGAAGGAAAAGCAGGAGAGCGAGCTCATCAACAATCCCGAATATGGGTTCCTCGCCAACGCAGCTCCGTCGATGAAGATCAAGACGCGCGGCGGCGCTCCGACGCCGGACGATCTCGACGAGCTGATCTCGAAAGTGTGGAAGGAGCCGGCGTTCTTCCTCGCGCATCCGCGCGCCATCGCCTCCTTCGGCCGCGAATGCACGCGCCGCGGCGTGCCGCCGCCGACCGTCACTTTGTTCGGCTCGCCCTTTCTCACTTGGCGCGGCCTGCCGCTGGTGCCGAGCGACAAGCTCTATATCGACGAGAACGGCAAGACCAACATCCTCCTGATGCGCACGGGCGAGAAGAAGCAGGGCGTCATCGGCCTGTTCCAGCCCGGCATTCCGGGCGAGGTGGCGCCGAGCCTGTCGGTGCGCTTCATGGGCATCAACCGCAAGGCCGTCGCCTCTTATCTGATCTCGCTCTATTGCTCGGCCGCCGTGCTCACGCATGACGCGCTCGGCGTGCTCGAGGACGTCGAGGTCGGCAAATATCATAATTATCCGTTCACTTACGCCTGATCGGCGATTTCATTCGCTTCAAGCGCCGGCGGCGGCCTTGCCGCCGGCCGCCTCTTTCAGGAACATGCGACATGTCCTCAGCGCCGAATGCAACGCCGGCCGATCCGCTTTCCCGGGACGGGCTCGCCTGGCCTGATCCGAGCGTGATCGCGCAGCTGGCCAACGTCTTTTTTCAAGCGCCGCCCAATCAGGTCGTCTCGACCAATGTCGGGCCGGGCGCTCCCGTCGTCCCGCCGAGCCCGACCGAGGTCCCGGCGCCGTCCGTCGTCACGACCGCCGCTCCCTTCACGCCCGCGCGTCTACCCTATGGCGCGCCGGATTTGCCGCCGACGACCATCCCCTCCGTCGCGCCCACGCCGAACGTCTCCGTCCCCTCGGCTCCCGAGCAGGCGCAGCCTTCGCTGCTGCCGCCGGGCTTTGCCGATCTGCCGCAGCCCGGCGCGTCGGCCGGCGCCTTCGGCCCGCCCTCGGTTCCGAGCGAACTCGATCTCTCGGCTCTGCCGCGGTTCCTCGGCGACACGACCGCCCTCGTTCCATCCGCGCACGCCCTCGCGCCCTATGGGGGATACGATCCCTCCGCCGTGCCGGGCGGCTCGGCGCCGGCGCAGGCCGACGATCTCTACTTCGTGCAGAACGGCGGGTCGCTCCCGCAGACCGCGCCCGGATATGACCCGGCCTCCACGACCGCCTTTTCGTCCTCGACTCCGGCCACGCCGCTCTCGCTGTCGTTGCCTCTGGCCGACGACCGCGGCGTTCCGCCGGCGGCGGCCGTCGCGGACTCGTCCTATGTCTCCGAGCCGCCGCGGCTCGGCGCGACGCCGGAGGCGTTTCAGGCGCCCGCTCCGTCGCCGGCCGATCCGCATCGCTTGTCCGACGCGGCGTCGCTTTCGACGCCCCAGGCGCCGGCTCCCCTGCCCTCCGGCCTGCAGAATGTCCCGAGCCCCGGCGCAGCGGGACCGGCCGCCGGCGACGCGCTCTATTTCGTCAGCCACGGCGGCGCGCACGCGCCTTTGTCGGAAGTCGTCTCGCCGTCCGTCGCGGCGCCGGCGAACGGCGCCTCGGCTCCCGAATTCAGCCCGCAGCTCGCGCCCAACGCCGGCCCGGCGGCGCATCCTTTCGATCCCTATCGCATCAAGCGCGACTTTCCGATCCTGCAGCAGCATGTGCATGGCAAGCCGCTGATCTGGCTCGACAACGCAGCGACGACGCAGAAGCCGCAATCGGTCATCGATCGGCTGACGCATTTCTACGAATATGAGAACTCCAACATCCACCGCGCCGCCCATGCGCTGGCCGCGCGCTCGACCGACGCTTACGAAGCGGCGCGCGAGAAAACGCGGCGCTTTCTGAAGGCGCCGTCCGTCAAGGACATCATCTTCGTTCGCGGCGCGACCGAAGCCATCAATCTGGTGGCGCAGTCCTGGGGCCGGCGCAATGTGAGGGAGGGCGACGAGATCGTCGTCTCCTGGCTCGAGCATCACGCCAATATCGTGCCCTGGCAGCAGCTCTGCGCCGAAAAGGGCGCGAAGCTGCGCGTCGCGCCGGTGGACGATCGCGGCCAGATCATCCTCGAGGAATATGAGAAGCTGCTCGGCCCGCGCACGCGCATCGTCTCCGTCACGCAAGTCTCGAATGCGCTCGGCACGGTCACGCCGGTGCATGAGATGACCGCCATGGCGCATCGCCACGGCGCGCGCGTGCTCATCGACGGCGCGCAGGCGGTGTCGCATATGGCGGTCGACGTCCAGTCGATCGACTGCGATTTCTATGTCTTCTCCGGCCACAAGGTGTTCGGCCCGACCGGCATCGGCGTCGTCTACGGCAAGCAGGAGGTGCTCGAGCACATGCCGCCGTGGCAGGGCGGCGGCAATATGATCGCCGACGTCACCTTCGAGAAGACGATCTATCAGGGTCCGCCGGAGCGCTTCGAGGCCGGCACCGGCAATATCGCCGACGCCGTCGGGCTCGGCGCCGCGATCGATTATGTCGAGGCGATCGGCATGGAGGTCATCGCGCGCTATGAGCACGACCTGCTCGTCTATGCGACGGAGAAAATGCGCGTCGTGCCGGGCCTGACCTTCGTCGGCACGGCGCATGAGAAGGCGAGCGTTCTGTCCTTCGTGCTGGACGGGCATCGCACCGAGGACGTCGGCAAGGCGCTCGATCGCGAAGGCATAGCGGTGCGCGCCGGCCACCATTGCGCGCAGCCGATCCTGCGGCGCTTCGGCCTGGAGGCGACGGTGCGTCCGTCGCTCGCCTTCTACAATACCTGCGCGGATGTCGACACGCTGGTCGCCGCGCTGCTGCGCTTGCAGGCGGGACGGGGCCGAGCGAACTGAATCTCGGCCACGCCGGCGCCCGCTGCGGGCGGACGCCGGCGCGGCTCCGCAAAACAAATTGTATGTTCTATAGATTTTCTTGATTATCTATCGGCCGGCTGGTATTTTCTGGACGTCGCCTCCCACCGATCCAGAAAGAATTTCCGCCGTGCTGACGAAAAAGGGAAAATACGGACTGAAGGCGATGGTCTACCTCGCCGGCTTCCAGCCTGGTCGGCCGATACCGGTCGCGGAGATCGCGACGGCGCAACATATTCCGAAAAAGTTCCTCGACGCGATTCTCGGCGAATTGCGCAACGCGGGGTTCGTCCATTCGAAGATGGGCAAGGGCGGCGGCTATACGCTGGCGCGCCCGGCGTCGGATATCCGAATCGGGCCGATCGTGCGCGTCATCGACGGGCCGTTGGCGCCCCTGCCCTGCGCCAGGAAGACACAGCATCAGCCTTGCGACGATTGCGCGAGCGAGGACCGTTGCGCCGTTCGCCTCGTCATGCTGGAGGCGCGCCGCGCCATCGCCGACGTGCTGGACAATTGCACGCTGGCGCAGATGCGTTCGATGGCCGATCTGGACGAATCCCATCTCATGTACCACATTTGATTTTCCCGGCCGGCGAAGCGACGGTCGCCGGTCGAAACAAGGATTGACGCATGGCGTCGGTGAAGGAAACCTCGGTCATCGGCAAGACCCCCGTGACGCTCGTCGTCCCGCCGCGAGAGCCCGCAGCCCTGCCGCTGCGGGACATCTTGTCCGGCGACAAGCTCTGGGATCACATCCGCAAGGAGGCGGAGGACGTGCTCGCCAGAGAGCCGGTCCTGTCGAGCCTGCTGCTGACGTCCCTTCTCAATCGCTCGTCTTTCGAGGACGCCGTCATCCACAGGGCCGCGGAGCGGCTCGGCAATAGCGCCGTCTCGTCCGCCCTGATCGCCGACGCCTTCGCGCGCGCGCTCGACGCCGACGCGGCCATCGGCAGAGCGTTTCGGGCCGATATCGCGGCGATCGTCGAGCGCGATCCGGCATGCGCCCGGTTGATCGAGCCTCTGCTCTATTTCAAGGGCTTTCACGCGATCGAGACGCATCGGCTGGGGCATTGGCTGTGGACCGTCGGCGAGACCGATTTCGCCCTCTATCTGCAGAGCCGCTCGTCCGACGTATTCCAGACCGACATTCATCCGGCGGCGCGTTTCGGCAACGGCATTTTTCTCGATCACGCGACCGGACTCGTCGTCGGCGCCACGGCCGTCGTCGACGACGATGTGTCGATCCTGCAGAATGTCACGCTCGGCGGAACCGGGAAGGAGAGCGGCGATCGCCATCCCAAGGTCCGGCGCGGCGTCATGATCGCGGCGGGCGCGAAGATTCTCGGCAATATAGAGATCGGCAGATGCTCGCGCATCGCCGCCGGCTCCGTCGTGCTGCACCCCGTGCCGCCGAATATGACCGTCGCCGGCGTCCCCGCCAAGGTCGTCGGAACCGCCGGCTGCGCCGAACCGGCCCGCGACATGGACCAGATTCTCAGCCGGCTGTCGTACGACTCCTTCAGCTATGTGATCTGATCGCGCTCTTCCCGAGCCTCAGAGAGGTCGAGGACGCGCCCGCGCTGTGCAGTCTCGAGGACCCCGCCGCCGGCTCCAGGTTTTTGTTTTTTGCACGTTTGCAACGTCGAGCCGGCGTCCACTTCGGACGGACACGCTCTAAATCCTCCCCGGGAGGATGCGTCATGGCGGACGACCCTTTTTCCGAAGATCAAATCGTCCATCTCGCGGCGAATTGGGCCGTGGCCGCCGCATATAAGCTCCTGTCGTCCAGGGTTTCGAGCGGAGCCTTGGTCGACGAATCCGCGCTTCGAGAGATCGAAACGGCCGCGCTCATGGAAGCCGCGGCCGCGCTCAGGGTGAGGGGCGTCTCCTCTCCCGCCGGCCAGGCGGCGATCTCCGAAGGGCTCACGGTCGTTCGCAAATTATTCGACGAGTTCCGCGCCGCGCGGGCGTGAGCGGCGCTTCGACGCGGCGCGCGGAGCCGTGCGGACGCGCCATTGCCCGAAGCGAGGACGAACAAAGAGCGAAACGCGGGCTGTGCAGCGGGTCGAGTCGCGCTATATCCTGCGCGTCGAGCGCCGACCTGCCCGTGAGGCTCCGGGAAATAGCGGTCATGAAGTCGAGGCGAATCGCGTCTAGGCTCATGTCGGCGGCGCGAGCCGGGCGAGGGGTTTTCACCCACGCTCGGGTTCGATGGGGAAGACAGCGATGACACATCGTCTCGGTCGCGAGATCGGCGTCGCCCTCGCCGCGAAAGTCGCCGCTCTCCTTTTTCTCTATTTCGCGTTTTTCGACCATTCGCACAGAACGACGATCACGCCGACGGCCGTCGCGGCAAAGCTCCTTTCGGGGAGCGGCGCGCCCGGCCGCTGACGAGTTCCGCGCCGATCTTTCAAGGAGCGCATGATGTTCGATCTCGACGTGGTGACGCTGTCCAGGCTTCAGTTCGCGCTGACGGCGCTCTATCATTTCCTCTTCGTCCCGCTCACGCTCGGCCTGTCTCTGCTGCTCGCCATCATGGAGAGCGTCTATGTGATGACCGGCCGCACCGTCTGGCGCGATGCGGTGCAGTTCTGGGGCATTCTGTTCGGCATCAACTTCGCCATGGGCGTCGCCACCGGCGTCACCATGGAATTTCAGTTCGGGACCAATTGGGCCTACTACTCGCATTATGTCGGCGACATATTCGGCGCGCCGCTGGCGATCGAGGGCCTGATGGCCTTCTTCCTCGAGGCGACCTTCGTCGGCCTGTTCTTCTTCGGCTGGAACCGTCTGAGCAAGGTCGGCCATCTGACGGTGACCTGGCTCGTCGCGCTCGGCGCCAATTTTTCGGCGCTGTGGATTCTGATCGCCAATTCCTGGATGCAATATCCGATCGGATCGCATTTCAATCCGCAGACGATGCGCATGGAGCTCTCGTCCTTCGGCGAAGTCTTCTTCAATCCGGTCGCGCAATCGAAATTCGTCCACACGGTCAGCGCCGGCTATGTGACGGGCGCGATGTTCGTTTTGTCGATCTCCGCCTATTATCTTCTCCACCAGCGCCAGCATCGGGAGATCGCGCGGCGTTCGGCGAATGTCGCGGCGAGCTTCGGCCTCGCCTCGGCGCTCTCGGTCGTCGTGCTCGGCGACGAGAGCGGCTATACGGCCGGCGTCAACCAGAAGATGAAGCTCGCCGCGATCGAAGCCATGTGGGAGACGGAAAAGCCGCCGGCGTCCTTCACGCTGTTCGGCGTTCCCGATCTCGCCGCCGAGACCACGCTGTACAAGGTGGAAATCCCTTGGGCGCTCGGGCTGATCGCCACGCGCTCGATCGACAAGCCCGTCGAGGGAATCAAGCCGCTCGTCGCCCATGCCGAGAGGCGCATCCGCAACGGCCTTCATGCCTACGAATGGCTCGTCGCCCGGCCCGACGGGCCCAATGGGCAAATCCCGCCCGAGCTCGAAGCCTCGTTCCAAGACCTCGGCCACGCGCTTCTGCTGAAAAAGATCAGGCCGGACATCGAGAATGCGACCGACGCGCAATTCCATGAGGCGGCGCTTTCCACGATCCCCGATGTGCCGGTGCTGTTCTGGTCCTTCCGCATCATGGTGGCGCTCGGCTTCTATTTCATCGCCCTGTTCGGGGCGGCCTTCTATGTCGCCAGCCGGCGCCGCTTGCGGGAAAATCCCTGGCTCCTGAGGCTGGCCATGTTCAGCCTGCCCTTGCCGTGGATCGCCGCCGAGCTCGGCTGGATCGTCGCCGAATACGGACGTCAGCCGTGGATCATCGACAGCGTGCTGCCGACCTACCTCGGCGTCTCCAATGTGCCGGCGAACAATGTGCTGCTGAGCCTTTCGGGCTTCGTGCTGTTCTACAGCGCGCTGGCGATCGTCGATGTGGCTCTCATCGTGAAATATGTGCGCCTCGGCCCGCAGAGAGAGCCGACCGAGACGCCGCCCGCCCCGGCCCCCGTGGCGGTCGCCTGATGGTTCGCATCCGTCATTCGGAATGGCCGGGGAGCGAGCCTTCGCGCTCGCTCCTCGAACCGAACAGGGAGGCATGAGACATGCCGATCGATTATGAAATCCTGCGGCTCGTGTGGTGGGCGCTGCTCGGAACGCTGCTCGCGGCCTTCGCGATCATGGACGGTTTCGATCTCGGCGTCGCCATTCTCCACCCCTTCGTCGCACGCAACGAGAACCAGAGGCGCGTGCTGCTGAACGCGATCGGCCCGGTGTGGGAGGGCAATCAGATCTGGCTGATCCTCGCCGGCGGCGCGATTTTCGCCGCCTGGCCGACGCTCTACGCCGTCTCCTTCTCCGGCTTCTATCTGGCGATGTTCCTCGTTCTGCTCGGCCTCGTGCTGCGCCCCGTGGCCATCGTCTACCGCGGCAAGCTCGAGTCCTGGGTCTGGCGGCGCGCTTGGGACTGGCTGTTCTTCGTCTCCGGCTTCGTCCCCGCGCTCGTCTTCGGCGTGGCCTTCGGCAATCTGCTGCTCGGCGCGCCGTTCCATTTCGAGGAGACGCTCGACGTCGTCTACGAGGGCGACCTTCTGGGGCTGCTCAGCCCCTTCGCGCTGCTGTGCGGCCTCGTGAGCGTGACGATGCTCGCGCTGCAGGGAGCGACCTATCTTACGACCAAGACCGAGGGCGAGGTGGCGGAGCGGGCCAGTCTGTTCGGCGCGCTGGCGAGCTTTGCACTGTTCATCTCGTTCACTCTCGCAGGCGCATGGGTCGCGCTCGGCCTGGACGGCTATGTCCTGCAGAGCGCCGTCGACCCGGCCGGTCCCTCCAACCCGCTGTCGAAGACGGTCGCGCGGCAGTCCGGCGCCTGGGTCGACAATTACACGAAATGGCCCTGGACACTGACGGCGCCGGTCGTCGCCTATCTAGGCGCGGCGATCGCCGCGCTCGCTTTGCGCTACGAGGCGTCGCGGACGGCCTTCGTCGGCAGCAGCCTGGCGATCGCCGGCGTCATCGCCACAGCCGGCTTCAGCCTGTTTCCGTTTCTAATGCCCTCGTCGACGCGGCCGGACCACAGCCTGACCGTGTGGGACGCATCCTCCAGCCAGACGACGCTGACGCTGATGCTGGCGGCCGTCGTCGTCTTCCTGCCGATCGTGCTGGCCTATACGAGCTTCGTGTTCCACGTGCTGCGCGGCCCGGTGACGGAAGCGGCGATCGAGAAGGGAGAGGATTATCACTATTGACGCGGACTGCCTGCAAAACCCAAGCGTATTGCGAGGAGCGAAGCGACGAGGCAATCCAGGAGCCGCCCCGCTGCGCTGGATCGCTTCGTTTCGCTCGCAATGACGGGGCGGATCGTTGGAGACAGCTTGGATTTTCTGCCGCCAGCGCGAGAAGGAGGGGGAGCGATGTGGTATTTTTCCTGGATATTGGGCTTAGGCCTCGCCTGCGCCTTCGCCATTCTCAATGCGATGTGGCTCGAGCTCGAGGAGTATAGCGAGGAGTTGGACCCGGCGGGAAACCCGCTCACACCAGCCGGCTCTGCGCCTTCGCCGCATCGATGAAGCTCGCGAACAGCGGATGCGGCTCGAAGGGGCGCGACTTCAATTCGGGGTGATATTGCACGCCGATGAACCAGGGATGGTCCGGGATCTCCACCGTCTCGGGCAATAGCCCGTCCGGCGAGGCTCCCGCGAATGACAGGCCCTGCGCCTCGAGCCGCTCGCGATAGGCCGAGTTCACCTCGTAGCGGTGCCGATGACGCTCGGAAATATCGAGCGCGCCATAGATTTGCGCGATGCGCGAGCCGGGCTTCAGATGCGCRGGATAGGCCCCGAGGCGCATCGTGCCGCCGAGATCGCCGTTGACGCCGCGCTGCTCRAGTTCGTTGCCGCGCAGCCATTCGGTCATCAGCCCGACGACCGGCTCGTCGCAAGGCCCGAATTCGGTGGAATTGGCCGTCTCTATGCCGGCGAGCGCGCGCGCCGCCTCGATGACCGCCATCTGCATGCCGAAGCAGATGCCGAAATAAGGCACCTTGCGCTCGCGGGCGAAGCGAGCCGCGAGAATCTTGCCTTCGGCGCCGCGCTGGCCGAAGCCGCCCGGCACGAGAATGCCGTGCACATGCTCGAGCTGCGCGGCCGGGTCGCTGCTCTCGAACACTTCCGACTCGATCCAGTCGAGATTGACCTTGACGCGATTGGCGATGCCGCCATGGGCGAGCGCCTCGATGAGGCTCTTATACGCGTCCTTCATGCCCGTATATTTGCCGACGACGGCGATCGTCACCTCGCCCTCGGGATTGCTGACGCGCTGCGCCACCGCCTGCCAGCGGCTCATATCGGGCCTGGGCGCGGGGTCGATGCCGAAGGCGGCGAGCACCTGTGCGTCGAGCCCGGCGGCGTGATAGGCGCGCGGCACGTCGTAGATATGGGCGGCGTCGCGCGCCTCGATGACCGCGCTCTCGCGCACGTTGCAGAACAGGCCGAGCTTGCGCCGCTCCTCGCGCGGAATCTCCCGATCGGTGCGRCACAGCAGAATGTCGGGCTGAATGCCGATCGACCGCAGCTCCTTGACGGAATGCTGCGTCGGCTTGGTCTTGAGCTCGCCGGCGCTSGGRATGAAGGGCAGCAGCGTCAGATGRATRTAGACGCAATGRCTCTCCGGCAGYTCGTTGCCGAGCTGGCGAATRGCCTCGAAGAACGGCAGGCCCTCGATGTCGCCCACGGTGCCGCCGATCTCGATGAGCACGAAATCGACATCCTCATTGCCCTCGAGGATGAAGTCCTTGATGGCGTTGGTGACGTGCGGAACGACCTGGATGGTCGCGCCGAGATAGTCGCCGCGCCGCTCCTTGGCGATGA
>PQAN01000268.1:0-3015 GCA_003105285.1 Methylocystaceae bacterium | reverse complement strand
ACGAAGACCTCGCCGTGCTGGTACGGACTCATCGTGCCAGGATCGACGTTGAGATAGGGGTCGAGCTTGCGCAGCCGCACGCTGTAGCCGCGCGCCTGCAGCAACGCTCCGAGGACCGCCGAAGCCAACCCTTTGCCGAGAGAGGAGACCACGCCGCCGGTGATGAATATGTACCGCGCCATGGGACTCTATGCTTAGCGCCTCTCGGCCGATTGGGGAAAGATTTTTTTCGCCGGCCGGGAAGTTACCCCCAGCCCAGGCTACCGCTTTCGGCTCATTCGACCGGCGCTTTCCAGACCTTCGGCGGCTCCGGCTCTTTCGCCGGCTCGGACGCCTCGACAGGAGCCGGCTGCGCGGCGGGGGCCGCCTCTGCGGGGCTCTCGGCGGCGACAGGGGCTTTCGCCTCCGGCTCCTTGGCGGCGGCGGGCTCGTCGCTCGGACGCAGGGCGGGCTTTTCTGGCGCGGCCGGCTTTTCCGGCGCGGCGGGCGCCGAAGCGGCCGGAGCCGCGGGTTCGGCCGCCTTCGGAACGACGGGGACGGGAGCAGGAGCGGCGGCAGGCGCCGGAGTCTGCGGCGCCGCGCCCTGACGCTGCTGCTGGGCGCGCTGCAACTGATCGAAGATGCTCTCCTTGCCGTCCGCCGGCGCGGCCTGCGGGGCGCCCGGCGTCGTCGGCGGAGTGGGAATTTCCTTGAGCTCGATCTTCTGGTCGAAGCCTTCACCACCGCCCCGTTCCCAGGCGGGGAGAACCGTCAGGGCGATGCTGGTCAGAAAGAAGATCGCGCCCAGAACGCCCGTCGCGCGCGTCACGGCGTTGGCCTGCCCGCGACCGGTGAACAGTCCGCTTCCGCCGCCGATCCCCAGCGCGCCGCCCTCCGACTTCTGGTAGAGGATCAGCACGACGAGAGCCACCACCACCATCAGGTGGATGACGATGATAACCTGCTGCATGAACGGACCTCTCCCGGGCGCGGAGTTTCGCTCCTCGAAGCGGCCCCGGCGCATCTTTCTCGTGCGGCCTTCTACACCATCAGCGAGCCGCAAGGGAAGAGGTCGCTGCGAGCCGGGGCCTACAGTTCATAAGCACGGTCCCGGACCGCGAGTCTTCAGAGTCCGGCCGAACATTCAAAAGCCCGCGGCTGTCATTCCCGGCGGGCCGAAGGCCCGACCGGGGATCCAGGGGCAACCACAAGAAATTCCGGCTGTTGGTCCTGGATTCCCGATCGCTCGCTTCGCGAGCGTCGGGAATGACAACGCTGCGAACAGAGGGTCGGACGGACTCTTCAGGCCCGTATAGACAAGAGCCGACCGGCGTCTGTCAGTAGATGTTTCCGTCCTGGCCTCTCCACCCTTTCGGGTCCTGGTCGAAGCGCGTCTCATCCTTGAAGTCGATCTTGGCGCCGGGCTCGATATATTGGCGATCCTTGATCTCCAGGTTGGAGACCGTAGTCGAATAATATTTGCTCGCGGAACACCCGGCCTTCACGGTCTGCGCGCCCGCGGGACCTTCGGGCTTGCAATCCAGATTGGCGCCTTTCGGGAACTCCGCCGACCCGGTGAAATAGAACTCGACGGCGTGATGGCCCGCCCCCTCGACATCGAGCCGCCAGAAGCGCGAAACCTCGAAATTGACGATTTTCGCATCCGGGTCGAACTTCTTCTTCACACGGTTTTCGAACACTTTGCGCGCCTCCGCGGCGGTCGGCTCGCAGGAGAATAAGCAAAAGGCGTCGGCGCGCGCGGCCGACAGCAGCGTCGCGAGCAGCGCCGCCGCGACGATTGTGGATTTCGACATTGGTGCGTCTCCTCTTTTTGTCGTGCGATTGTTGTTTGCACTTGCAACCCGCCAGGACCCGCGGCGCCCTCGGCGCCGCGAATTGACATTCCTCAAGCTGCACGGCCGCGGCCCGCCCGGCAAGGCCGAGTTCGCGGACAGATTGTCGCATAATGCCCCACCCCGCCGCCATTGTTGCGTCCGCCCGGCGAGGGCCTTATTGACGGCGCAGATCACCAGAACAAGTCGAAGAGAGGATTTCATGTCTGCCTACAAGCTCCTCCTGCTGCCCGGCGACGGCATCGGCCCGGAAATCATGGCCGAAGTCGAAAAGCTCATCGCTTTTCTGAACCGGGCGGGCGTCGCCGCCTTCGAGACGGAGCGCGGCCTCGTCGGCGGGGCGGCCTATGACGCGCATGGGCAGGCGATCAGCGAGGCGGACATGGCGCTCGCCCAGAACGCCGACGCCGTGCTGCTCGCCGCCGTCGGCGGGCCGAAATGGGACAGCGTGCCGTACGACGTACGCCCCGAGGCAGGCCTGCTCCGCCTGCGCAAGGACTTGGGCCTGTTCGCCAATCTGCGTCCGGCGATCTGCTATCCGGCGCTCGCCGAAGCCTCTTCGCTGAAGCCGGATCTCGTCGACGGCCTCGATCTGATGATCGTGCGCGAACTGACGGGCGGCGTCTATTTCGGCGAGCCGAAGGAGATCGTCGATCTCGGCGACGGCCAGAAACGCGGCATCGATACCCAGGTCTACGACACCTATGAGATCGAGCGCATCGGCCGCGTCGCCTTCGAACTGGCGCGCAAACGCTCCAACAAGGTGACCTCGTCCGAGAAGGCCAATGTCATGAAGTCCGGGCTCTTATGGCGCGAGGTCATCACGGCCCTGCATGCGCGCGAATATCCGGACGTGAAGCTCGAGCACATGCTCGCCGACGCGCTCGGCATGCAGCTCGTGCGCTGGCCCAAGCAGTTCGACGTGATCGTCACGGACAATCTGTTCGGCGACCTGCTGTCGGACGTCGCCTCGATGCTCACCGGATCGCTCGGCATGCTGCCTTCCGCTTCGCTCGGTGCGGCGGGCGCCGACGGCAAGCGCAAGGCGATGTACGAGCCCTGCCACGGCTCGGCGCCGGACATCGCCGGTAAGGGGATCGCCAATCCTATCGCCATGATCGGCTCGCTCGTCATGGCGCTGCGCTATTCCTTCGACCTGGCCCACGCGGCCGACGCGATCGAC
>PQAN01000267.1 GCA_003105285.1 Methylocystaceae bacterium | reverse complement strand
TCGATGTGGGCCATGATGCCGAAGTTGCGATAGTCTTCGATCGGATGACTACGGGGCATTGTCGGTTTCCTCGATGCGGACGACGGAACGGATTACCAGCGATAATGCGAGAAGGCGCGGTTGGCTTCCGCCATGCGATGCGTGTCTTCGCGCTTCTTGACCGCATTGCCGCGGTTGTTGGAGGCGTCGAGCAGCTCCGCCGAGAGGCGGTCGACCATCGTCTTGTCGTTGCGGCCGCGCGCGGCGGCGATGATCCAGCGGATGGCCAGCGCCTGACGGCGCTCGTTACGCACCTCGACCGGCACCTGATAGGTCGCGCCGCCGACGCGCCGCGAGCGCACCTCGATCGCCGGCGCGACATTGTCGAGCGCCTGCTTGAAGACCTGCAGCGGATCGCTCTTGGCCTTGGCCTCGATGATGTCGAAGGCGCCGTAGACGATCGCCTCGGCGACCGACTTCTTGCCGTCGTACATGATCGAGTTCATGAATTTCGTCAGCACGAGATCGCCGTATTTGGCGTCCTCGATGATTTCCCGCTTTTCGGCCCGATGGCGACGCGACATGGCTTTCGCTCCTTACTTCGGACGCTTCGCGCCGTATTTCGAACGGCGCTGCTTACGGTCCTTGACGCCTTGCGTGTCGAGCACGCCGCGCAGAATGTGATAACGCACGCCAGGCAGATCCTTGACGCGGCCGCCGCGGATCATGACCACCGAGTGCTCCTGCAGATTATGGCCCTCGCCCGGAATATAGCCGATGACCTCGAAGCCGTTGGTGAGCCGCACCTTGGCGACCTTGCGGAGCGCCGAGTTCGGCTTCTTCGGGGTCGTCGTATAGACGCGCGTGCAGACGCCGCGCTTTTGCGGACAGGCCCCGAGATGGCGGGACTTCTCACGGTAGGTCTTCGGTTGCCGCGGCTTGCGGATCAACTGGCTGATCGTCGGCATTCCAGATCCTTCGCGTCTAGCGAATTGGCGAATTGTGTCGAAGCCCGCGCGCATCCATGAACGCAAGCGAGCCGAGCGCCCTCGGCCGCAAAGCCCAAGGCGCTCTTCATGCAGAGGACCCCGGCGAACCGGGATCGTGCCTTCCTGTCCGGCGCGAATCGCGCCGTATGATTACCAACTGCGTGGCAGTCTCAGGTGAGGCCGACAGCGTTTAAATTCGAAGGGTCGCGAGCGAGGCGCTTGCGACGACGTGAACTTACGGCCTGTCGAAAGTGCGCGGAACCTAATGTCGGCGCCGCGCCGCGTCAAGCGCAGATTACGTCGCGAGGAAAAAAAGATCGAGACTCTCCCGCGCACAGTTATTGTCGCACAGCGCGAGCCTGATCTTCACTGGAGCGGCCGTCCATTGCGAGGCCCGGCAATTCGGACGAACGTGACAGGCGACATCTCCGCCTCGCGGGGCGGGATCTGGCGCGTTGCGATCGTCTTGTAGACTTTAGCGCGGCGCCGAACAAAAAAGACGTTGGAAATTCTCGAGCGATCGATTGGAAATTATCGATCGGGAAAAATTTCATCCAAGCGATTGACTAAAAAGTAAATTCTATCCGCCCACGGGCGCTCCGAGAGAAATTCATCGCGACATGTGAGCGCGCGCCCGACTTTCGAGGCGGAGGCGAGATCGCCGCGTCACTCTCACTATCTTGACGTTGTCTATAAACTTAGTCTCATTAAACCATGGTTTTCAACTGGGGCATCGAGCCATGACCAAGACCGCAAGACAGCTTCATCTCGGCGCGATTCTGGCCGGAGTGGGCACGGAGCAGAACCACTGGCGTCATCCCGATCTGCCGGGCGACGCCAGCGTGAACATCGATTGGTATATCGAGCACGCGCGCAAGGCGGAGGCGGCGAAATTCGATCATATCTTCATCGTCGACTCGCCGTTCATCACGCCGGACACGGCGCCGCATTTCCTCAACCGGCTCGAGCCGCTGACGCTGTTGTCGGCCGTGGCGGTTTCGACATCGAGGATCGGCCTCGTCGGCACGCTGACCACGTCCTATTGGGAGCCGTTCAATGTCGCGCGCCAGTTCGCCTCGCTCGATCTCATCAGCAGAGGCCGCGCGGCCTGGAACGTGGTGACGACCGGGCTCGAGGGCGCCGCGCGCAATTACGGCCGCGAGGAACATTTCGATCACGCCCTGCGCTATCGCCGCGCGAAGGAATTCGTCGAAGTGGTCGAGGGCCTGTGGGACAGCTACGAGGACGACGCCTTCCCACGCGACAAGGCGGCCGGCGTGTTCCTCGACAAGAGCAAGCAGCATCGCCTCGATCACAAAGGCGAGTTCTTCTCGGTCGCCGGCCCGCTGAACATCCAGCGTTCGCGCCAGGGCCGGCCGGTCATCTTTCAGGCCGGCGACAGCGATGACGGGCGAGGACTGGGCGCCGCCATCGCCGACGCCACTTTCGCCGCCGCGGCGGACTTCGACTCCGCGCTCGCCTATACCACCGACATCAAGTCGCGCGCCGCGGCGCTCGGCCGCGATCCCGACCATATTCTGGTGTTTCCGGGCGTCCACCTCGTCATCGCCGACAGCGACGAGGAGGCGCGGGCGCGCGAGGACGCGCGGATCGGCAAGCTCGATTTCCAGAAATCGCTCGTCGAACTCGGCCGCTTCTTCAATTACCACGACTTCCGCCGCTACGATCCCGACGCGCCGTTCCCGGATGTGAGCCATCTCAGCCTCAACAGCTACAAGAGCAGCGCCGAGAAGGTGGTCAGGCTCGCCCGCTCGGAGAATTTGACGCTGCGCCAGACGGTCGAGCGCGTCGTCGCCTCGAGACGCTCCGCTTTCGTCGGCTCGCCGAAGACGATCGCCGACGAGATCGAGCGCTGGTTCACGGCCGGCGCGGCCGACGGCTTCAATATTCGCGCCGGCGAAGCGAGCGGCTTCGATCGCTTCGCCGCGGAGGTCGTGCCGCTGCTGCAGGAGCGCGGCCTGTTCCGTCGCGACTATGAGGGCGAGACATTGCGCGGCCATTTCGGCCTGCCCTTCCCGCAGAACCGCTACGCCTCGGCGCGGCTCGCGGACCAAGCGGCCGAGTGACGCGCCGGCGAT
>PQAN01000266.1:1978-18996 GCA_003105285.1 Methylocystaceae bacterium | reverse complement strand
CGAAGTCGCCCGCCGCTTTTGGGCGGGCCGCCGCGGATCCGGACCGAGCGCCAGCGACCCCAGCAGTATGGAGAGCAGCGAGCCCGCGAGCACGCCGACCTTGGTCGCCCGCATCGCGTTCTCGTCGCCTGCGAAAGCGATCTGGCCGATGAACAGGCTCATCGTGAAGCCGACGCCGCATAAGGCCGAGACGCCGTAGAACTGCCTCCAACTCGCTTTCGCAGGCCGCGCCGCGAGACCCGTCCCGATGGCCAGGGCGACGGCGCCGAAAACGCCGGCCTGCTTGCCGATGAAWAGCCCGAGCGCCACGCCCGCCAAYACGGGCCCGCCGGATGCGTCGGCAATGTCCCCGCCGAGCGCGACGCCGGCGTTGGCGAGGCCGAACAGCGGCAGGATGAGGAAGGCCGCCCAAGGATTCAATGCGTTTTCGAGCCGGTGCAAGGGCGTGTGCTCGTTCTCCTCCGCCCCGGGAAGGCGAAGCGGGATGGCGGCGGCGAGCAAAACGCCCGCGAGCGTCGCGTGGACGCCCGAGCGCTCGACGAAATACCAGAGCGCCGCGCCGAGCAGCAGATAAGGGGCGAGCCGCTTCACATCGAAGAGATTGAGGCCGAGCAGCAGAAACAATGTGACGCCCGCGGCGGCGGCGGGCTTCGCCGCCAGTTCGCCGGCATAGAAGAGGCCGATGATGGCGATCGCGCCGAGATCGTCCAGAATGGCGAGCGCCGTCAAAAAGACTTTGAGCGCGCCGGGCACGCGATCGCCGAGCAGCGCCAGCACGCCGAGCGCGAAAGCGATGTCGGTCGCCGAGGGGATCGCCCAGCCTCGCTGCGTCGACGGCGACTGGGCGTTGAGGGCGGCGTAGATCAGTGCTGGAACGAGCATCCCGCCGAGCGCGCCGAGGCCCGGCAGGATGCGCGCCGGCCAATGGCGCAGATGGCCGTCCAGCAGCTCGCGTTTGATCTCCAATCCGACCAGCAGGAAGAAAACCGCCATCAGGCCGTCGTTGATCCAATGCAGCGCCGAACGCGGACCGATATGCGTGTCGAGCGCCTCCCTGTAGAGGCCCGCCCAGGGGGAATTGGCGAGCGCGAGCGCCAGAGCGGCGCTCGCCATGAGAATGACGCCGCCCGCCGCCTCGCTGGCGAGAAAACGCCTCAGAGTGGAAGGAGCGGCCTGGTGGAGAGAGTTCATAAAAAGGCTTTTCCCGGCGCGATGATTCCCGGGAACAATAACATGCGAATGCTAGAGCGAGCGGTGCGTCGCGCTCGTCAGATGCGGCCGGCGGGCAGGCCTCGGCGACGATCGAAGAGGCGGTCGATCTTCGTCGCCATGATGAAGTCGTTCTCGTGCAGCCCTTTGATCTTGTGCGTCTGCAGCGAGATTTTGGCGTAGCCCCAGCCGAAGCAGATATCGGGGTGGTGTCCTTCGGCTTCGGCGAGGTCGCCGATTTCGCGTACGAACTCGGCGCCCTCGCGAAAATTGCCGAAGCGGAAGCCGCGCTCGATGCGATGCGCGTCATCGAGCAGCGTCCATTCCGGCGTCTGAGCTCCAAGGGATCGGGCCTCGGCCGGCTCGAGCGGCGGAATGCCGCCGCGGCAGGGCGTACAAGTCTTCTCCGCGAGATTTTCCGTCATGGCGTCTGCTCCTAACGATCGATTTCTCCGAACACGATGTCGAGCGAGCCGATGATCGCCGAGACGTCGGCGAGCATGTGCCCGCGCGAGAGACGGTCCGTCGCCGAAAGATGCGCGAAGGACGGGGGCCTGACCTTGCAACGGTACGGCTTGTTGCCGCCGTCGGAAACGAGATAGACGCCGAACTCGCCTTTGGGCGCCTCCACCGCCGCATAGACCTCGCCGGCCGGCACATGGATTCCTTCGCTATAGAGCTTGAACTGCTCGATCGTCGCCTCCATCGAGCGCTTCATCTCGGCCCGCCTCGGCGGCGTGATCTTCTTGTCGCCGACCGCGATCGGCCCCTCGCCCTCGCTCGATCGCAGCTTCGCGAGGCACTGCTTCATGATATGCGTCGACTGCCGCATCTCTTCCATGCGTACGCAATAGCGGTCGTAGCAGTCGCCGTTGCGGCCGATCGGGATGCCGAAGTCGAGTTCGTCATAGCATTCGTAGGGCTGCGCCTTGCGCAAATCCCAGGCGGCGCCGCAGGCCCTGACGAACACGCCGGAAAAGCCGAGTCTCCATGCTTCCTCCAGCGTCACCGCGGCGATGTCGCAATTTCTTTCCTTGAATATTCGATTGTCGGTGAGCAATCCTTCGAGATCGTCGCAGACTTTCAGGAAGGGGGCGCAAAAGGCGTCGATATCGTCGATGAGCCTTGCCGGCAGGTCCTGATGCACGCCGCCGATGCGAAAATAATTGGCGTGCATGCGCGCGCCCGATGCGCGTTCGTAAAAGCCCATCAGCTTCTCGCGCTCTTCGAAACCCCAGAGATTGGGCGTGAGCGCGCCGATGTCCGAGGCTTGCGTCGTGATGTTGAGAAGATGCGAGAGCAGGCGGCCGATCTCGCAATATAGAACGCGGATGAGCTGCGCGCGCTTGGGGAGCCGAAGGCCGAGCAGCTTCTCCGCCGCCAGGCAGAAGGCGTGCTCCTGATTGATGGGCGCGACATAATCGAGGCGGTCGAAATAGGGCAGCGCCTGGAGGTAGGTCTTGTCCTCGATCAGCTTCTCTGTGCCGCGGTGCAGAAAGCCGATATGCGGGTCGGCATGCGTCACCACCTCGCCGTCGAGCTCGAGAACCAGCCGCAACACGCCATGCGCGGCAGGATGCACAGGCCCGAAATTCAATGTGAAGCTTCGCTCGGAGGCAAGGCTCATGATATTCACCTGCGTCATGCGGTCGTCGCGCTTGCTCAATTAGAGCGGATGCGTTCGAACGCGCGCATCTTGCTCGAAGATTTCCTCCTCGCGACGAAACCAGTCGCCGGGCGCCGCGTTATTCTGGGGACATCGGCGACCTCCGAGGAGGAAAACGTGGGCGATCTCCTCTATTGGGCCATCCTGTTCCTCATCGTCGGAATCGTTGCGGCGCTGTTCGGCTTCGGCGGTGTCGCAGGAACGGCGGTCGAAGGCGCGCGTCTGTTGTTCTGGGTAGCGATCGCTCTGTTCGTCATCTCCTTGATCGCGGGTCTCCTGAAGCGGGGAGGGGTCTAGAAATCTGCGAGCCGTGACGACGCTCCTCCTCAGGGACCGAGCGGCGTCGCGGCGATTTTATTTCGGCGTTTCGGATTTCTTGTTCGCTCGGATTCCGGACGACTGCAGCGCGGCCACCAGCACCGCGCTCAGCGCAAAAGCCGGAATCAAGCGATGCGCCCCAATTCTGCGCAAGACTTCTATGCCGGTGGCGATTCCAACGGGCGCTATCCACCACTCCGGATTGGTTTCGGGCGAGCGCGCGTCGGCGCTGAGCAGATACGGCCGCGATGATCTCGCGTCTGCGTCGAAGCGACGAGCGCGAATGCGCGCGGCGAGCACGAACGCCGCCGCTGCGATCGCGAACAGAAGGCCGAGGCCCAGACTGGCGGCTATCGCGCCATATTCCGCTTCGGCCCAGACGAAAGCTGCGACCGTGAAGAAGGACAGAGACACGATCGCCAGCCCGACGACGAGCGCATTCGCGCCGATGGACCTCGCCTTTTCGTCGATGGCCTGCTTAGCGTCTTCGATCACTCTGGACAACACCGTCGCCTCTGCTCTCTCAGCGCCGCAACTGACTTCCTACCAGCGCCCCGACGCCCACCGCGATCGCCAGCGTCGTGAACGGGTGCTCGCGAACAGAGCTTTCGATCGTCTCGCCGACGCCGTCGAGCCCGGTCTGGCGGACGACTTCCCGCCCTTTCGCGCCGGCCTGCGAGATGGCGTCGTCGATATTGTCGCTGATCTTTTGTATTCGCTTCTTGACGTCGCCGCTGATCTCGTCGCTGGTTTCGCTGAACAGTCCCGTCAATTGGCTCGCGAGATTGCTCACGTCCTCTCTCAGACTCTGCAGATCGTCTTGTAATGCGCCGCTATGCCTGGACCCCATCGTGAAACTCCGAGTCTCGAGTGGTGGATCGGCAGGAAAACGCCGCTCATGGATGAAAGTTTCTGACATTGTCCGAATTTCAAATGCGATACGAACGTCGTCTTGGAAGCGACCCGCAGCGGCTCGAGGGCCGGCGTTCAGCTCGGCAGATCGACGTCGTGTTTGGGAAAGGCGTGGTCGATCGTCACGGCGGCGGCGATGAGAAGCGGCGTCGCCAGAAAAGCGCCGATCGGCCCCCAGAGCCACGCCCAGAACGTCACCGCGACGCGCCTGTGGCCGTTGGCTGCGCTTTTGTTCTCGCGTCGGGCGTCTCCTCGCGGTAGGCCAGGGTTTTGCGTGCTGCTCCTCGCCACACGGAACAAATGGAGCCTATGTCGCGTTGGGCGAGCAGATTGGCGTCGAGGAGCGGCCGCCTTGAGCGATATGGAGAATGCGACATTCCGGCGCACGCTCGGGCCTTATGCGAGCTGGGCGGAGCGACTGCCCACGGTCCTGCGCATTCCGCTCGACGCGTTTCTGCATTTCAACGCCGGCGACGGCTGGGCGATCGCGAGCCACATCGCCCTGACGACATTGATGTCGCTCTTTCCGTTTCTCATCGTCGTGACGGCGCTCGCGGGGATTCTCGGCTCCAAGCGGCTGGCGGACGAAGCGGGGCGTCTTCTGCTCGACGCCTGGCCGGAGCAGGTCGCGACGCCGATCGCCAATGAAATTCACAGAGTCGCCGCGAGCGCGCAGGGCGGCGTGCTGACGATCGGCGTCGTCCTCGCCGTCTTTTTCGCGTCGAGCGGCATAGAGAGCCTGCGCATCGGCCTCAATCGCGCCTATGGCGTCGAAGAGACGCGCAGTTGGTGGCTGCTACGTCTCGAATCGATCTTCTACATGCTGGGCAGCGCCGTCGCTCTGCTGGCGCTCGCCGTGCTCGTGGTGTTCGGCCCGCTGATCACCGAGGCGGCTACGCGCTCTCTGGCTTGGTTCGAACCTTTCCTGTCGGTCATCACGATCGTGCGATTCTCGGTCGCGACGATCGTGCTGGCGCTGACGCTCTTCGCCATCCACAATTGGCTGCCGGCCGGCCGGCGCTTCTTCGCCGAGACGGTTCCCGGCGTCCTCGTCACGCTCGTGCTGTGGCTTTTCGCCGGCGCCGCTTTCGGACGTTACCTCGCGGCCTTTTCCGATCGCTATGTGCTGACCTATGCGGGGCTCGCCTCCGTCATGATCGCGCTGGCCTTCCTCTATTTCACGGCGGTGATCTTCATCTACGGCGGAGAGCTGAACGCCGCTATCGGGCGCGCGTTCCCGAAGCGGCGAGAGGCGGGCGACTCGGTCGCGCAGGCCTGACGAGACCGGCGGCGCTTGCGAGCAAGGCTCGCGGTTCGGACAATCTGCGGCAAATGATTTCGCCTGCGGCGCGGCGTTGAGTATAAGCGAGAAAATTGCATTTCTCGCGAAAGGGCGCCGATGGAGACGGTCGAGTTGTTTCAGCGCCTGTCGGTGGCGCTCGCAATCGGCCTGCTGATCGGCTTGGAGCGCGGGTGGCAGGCGCGCGAAGACGCCGAGGGCGAACGCGCCGCCGGCTTCAGGACCCACGCTCTCGCGGCGCTGCTCGGCGCCGTCTGGGGCGCGATCTCCAATCAGACGGGGATCGGCGGAGCGGTGGCGCTCGGGCTCGCGTTCAGCGCCTTCGCCGTCGCCATCATCCTGTTTCGCTATCGCGAGACGGCGCACGACGAGACCTTCGGCGCGACGACGGTCGTCGCCGCCATGCTGGCTTTTGCGCTCGGCGCATTCACGGTGGTCGGCGACATGCAGGCCGCTGCGGCGGCGGGCGTCGCGACGACGGGCCTGCTGGCGTTGAAAGCCGTCCTGCACGGCTGGGTGCAGCGCGTCACTTGGCCGGAGCTGCGCTCCGGTCTCGTCCTTCTCGCCATGACGGTCATGTTCCTGCCGCTGCTGCCCGATCGTACCGTCGATCCCTGGCGTGCGGTCAATCCGTTCGAGATCTGGCTGATGACGATCATGATCGCCGTGATTTCGTTCTTCGGCTATATCGCTATCAAAGCCGCCGGCGGGATGGGCGGCGTCGCGATCACCGGCGTCGCCGGCGGGCTCGTCTCGTCGACGGCGGTGACGGCGACATTGGCGCGGCTCGCGCGCGAGTATTGCGAACAGCAAAGATTGTTCGTGGCCGGCGCGCTGCTCGCCAGCGCGACGATGGTCGTTCGCGTGCTGGCGATCGTCGCGCTGACCAACATGGATCTGATCCCGCTGCTCGTCGCGCCATTCGGCGCCGGAGCCGCCACGCTGACCGCGGCGGCGCTGATTTTCATGCGGCAGGCTATGTCGAATTCGCCCGCCGACGAGAGCTTCGCGCCGAGAAATCCGCTCGACCTCGGCGTCGTATTGAGGTTCGGCTTGCTGCTCACGTCGATTTCCGTGCTGGCGAGGCTTGCGACCGATGTCGCGGGCGGCGCGGGGGCGATCGGCCTCGCGGCCGTGTCGGGAATAGCCGATGTCGACGCCATCACGCTGTCGATGGCGCGGCTCGATCGCGCCGCTCTCGGCCGGCAGGAGGCGGCGGTCGCGATCGGCGTCGCCGTCGCGGTGAATACGATCGCCAAAGCGATATTGACCTGGTGGATCGGCGGCGCAGGTCCCGGCTGGCGCATGTCCCTCGCCTCGGCTCTCGCGGTCGCGGCGGGCTTCGTCGCGCTGCTGCTCGTCTGAGGCGTGGCGATCGCCGTCGGGTTCTTCCCATAAGGAACCAAAGGAGAGAGAGCCCGTTTCCTCGTCGTGGGGCGCGGCCGAAAGGCAAGCGCCGCCGCCGCTTTCGAGCGTGGCTTGCGATCAGGGAGAGGACGCGATGAAAATCCAAGACATCATGACGCGCGACGTCTGTATCGCCGACCCGAACCAGACAGTGCGCGAGGCTGCGAAAAAAATGTCGGAGATCGATATCGGCCTGCTGCCGATCGCCGAGAACGACCGTCTCGTCGGCATGATCAGCGATCGCGACATCGCGCTGCGCTGCGTGGCGGAGGGCAAGGGGCCCGATGCGTTCGTTCGCGACGTCATGACGCGCGACGTCAAATATTGCTATGACGACCAGAATGTCGAAGATGTGGCGAGCAATATGGCCGAGCAGCAATTGCGGCGCCTTCCGGTCGTCGACCACGACAAGAAGCTCGTCGGCATCGTGTCGCTGGCGGATATCGCCATGGACAGGGACGCCGCTTTGAGCGGAGCGGCCTTGCGCGGAATATCTCAACCGGGAGGCGTGCATTGTCAAAGCCGGGGCGGCGCTCGCGCGGCGTGAAATCCTCCGCGCAGTCGAGCGCGAGCAGCAAGGCCTATTGGTCGGCAAGGGTCACGCACGACAGCAATGCGCTGGATCTCGAGGCCGAAGTGTTCACGCTCGATGATCCACGGGAGATCGCGCGATCCTTGAGGCGCTCGGCGGAGGCGAGCGAGAGGCGCAAGAGCGCGCCGTTCCGCTCGGCGATGTCGATGCTGACCTTCTACATCAATCGCGCCGGGAAGGGCTTGCCGGAAGGCCGCAGGCGCGTGCTCGAAGACGCCAAGAGCGAATTGAGAAAAGAGTTCGGGAGACAATGAGCGCGCCACGACGGCCGATCGTCGGGACCGGCCGTCGCATCGGGTCGTTCGACTCCTCCCGTGTTTCGTTGAGACACGGGAGGACTCCCGCTTCTTGTTTTGACGCGTTTTCAACGCCGAACCCGCGTCCACTTCTGGGAACGCTCTAGTGAAGCGTCTTGAGCCAGTCGTCCACATCCTTGCGGATGGCGTCCTTGCTCTTGCCGTAGCGCTCTTGCAGCTTTCCTTCGAACTGCTCGCGGTTTCCCTGGAGCTTCGCGACATCGTCGTCGGTGAGGTCGCCCCATTTCTCTCTGATCTTGCCCTTTACCTGCTTCCAATTACCTTCGAGCTGATTCCAGTCCATATGATGCTCCTGTCGTTGGACGCACGAGGTCGGCGCCGCATTGCGTGCAGAGTTAATTCTGCCGGGCGGCATTGGTTCCAGCACACGGGTCATCGCACCCGGACATGTCGTGTATTCAGTCTGATAGAGGACATGATCATGATACGGAAAGTTTCGATCGCGCTCGCATTGGCGGCGAGTCTCATCGTCGCGCCGCATATCGTTGTCGAGGCCGCCGCGCCGAAGAAGGAGAGCGAAGAACAAGCAGACGCCGTTCGCGGTCTTCCTCCCGAAGTCGTCACCACGCATAGTGTGACGCTCGCAGGCGAGAAGATCGGCTTTTCGGCGCGCGCGGGAGCAGTGCGTCTGCGCGACGCGCAGACCGGCGCGCCACGCGCCGATGTGGCCTTCGTGTCCTATGAACGCGCCGAAGCCGATCCGCTGACGCGGCCGGTGGTCTTTGTGTTCAACGGCGGACCGGGCGCGGCGTCCGCATGGCTCGGCCTCGGGGGCCTGTCGCCCTGGCGCCTCGCGGTCGGGAGCAGATTGTCTCCTTCGGCGCCGCCGCTCGTGACCGACAACGCCGAGAGCTGGCTCGCCTTCGCCGATCTCGTCTTCGTCGATCCGCCGGGAACCGGCTATAGCAAATTTCTCGCAGATGGCGACGAGATCAAAAAGCAATTCTTCTCGACTCGAGGCGACGCGGAAGCGCTCGCCGTCGTCGTTCGCAAATGGCTCGCGGCGCATCGCCGTTCGGCCTCCCCCAAATATCTGGTCGGGGAAAGCTATGGCGGATTTCGCATCGTCAAGCTCGCTCGCGCGCTGCGAGAGCGCGAGAGCGTCGGCGTCGACGGGCTCCTGATGATTTCGCCGGTGCTCGATTTCTCGTGGCTCGAGGGCTCTCGCAATCTCCTGTCGTACGCCGCCTATCTGCCGTCCTTCGCGGCGGTCGCCCGCGCCGCCGAGGACAGAGCCGCTCTCGCCGACGCCGAGGCCTATGCGGCGGGCGAATTCGTCGCCGATCTCCTCAAGGGCGCGCAGGACCGTGACGCGCTGGCGCGACTGGCCGCCAATGTCGCGCGATTGAGCGGGCTCGAGCGTCAGACGGTCGAGCGGGCGGGCGGCCGTATCGACGTGAGGAATTTTGTGCGCAATCGGCGGCGCGACGCCGAGCAACTGCTCAGCGCCTATGACGGCGATGTCGCCGGCTTCGATCCCGCGCCTTTTTCCCAAGATCGAGATTGGGCCGATCCGCTGCTCGACACATTGCGCACGCCGCTCGGCGCCGCCATGAGCCGCATCGTGTCTGAAAAGCTGGCGTGGCCGATCGGCGACGCGCGCTACGAGATTCTCAACGATAGCGTGGCGCATGACTGGGATTTCGGCCGCGGCGGCCGCCTCAATGCGGAGGCGGTGTCGGATCTGCGCCAAGCGCTGGCGCTCGATCCGCGTCTGAAGGTCCTCGTCGTGCACGGTCTCACCGATCTGGTGACGCCCTATTTCGCGACCAAGCTGCTGCTCGATCAACTGCCGGCCTATGGCGAGGCGTCGCGCATACGGTTTGTCACGCTGCCCGGCGGACATATGTCCTATATCCGCGACGAGTCGCGTAAATTGCTGCGCGACGCGGCGCGGTCGACGATCGAGCGCAGGTGAGGGGCGGCGCCTCTATTCTCGCGCATCTCCGTAGAATTCGCCGCTGTCGCCGCAGCGGCGAACGACGGACTCGGTAGTTTGGAAATGGAACGATTCCAAAGAGAGATTTTCCGACAATGTGTGAAAGACGACATCGTGTTTAGCGGTAATTGAACAAAGAAATACCGTTCTTAAAATATTTCCAGTCTACGCTTCTGTTTATTGACGATTCTGCTCCGCAAAAATACTGAATCGATATGTTCTCCGACAGGGAGAGCGGGACGAAATTCGGGACGGGGCAGAATCGATGAGCAAAGTCAAAGCGCCATTTTCACTGAGGAGCCTTCGCGGCGTCATTCCGACCGCGGCGCCCAGGATGGACGGTCCTTCCGCCAAGGCGCTCGGAATCGCGGCGATCTTCGTGACCAGCGTCCCGGCGGCGCAGGCGGAGCCCGCGACGACCTCGCTCCCCGCCGTGCAGGTCGACGCCCCGAAGGAGAAGCCGAAGCCTTCGGCGACTCCGGCGCCGGTCGCCCATCATGCGGCGAAGCCGCGCCGCGCGCATGCGCCGGCGCACGCTGCGACGCCCGCACAGGGAGCCCCGGGCGCGCAGACGGCGGCGCAGGCTGGAACGGGCGGGGGCGGAGCGCCGGGCGCAGCGCCCGCCGACGCCAATCCCTATGCCGATCCTGCGGCGCCCTATAAGGCCGATCGTCTGTCGTCGAACAAATTCACCGAGCCGGTGCTGAACACGCCGAGGACGATCACCGTCCTCACGAAGGAAGTCCTCGACGACAAGAATGCGACGACGCTGCGCGAGATCGGGCGCAGCACGGCCGGCGTGACGCTCGGAACGGGCGAGGGCGGCAACGCCTTCGGCGATCGCTTCTTCATCCGCGGTTTCGACGCGCGCAACGACATCTTCGTCGACGGCGTCCGCGATCCGGGTGTCAGCCTCCGCGAGAATTTCTACACGGAGCAGGTCGAAATCCTGCGCGGACCGGGCTCGACCTTCGCCGGCCGCGGCACCGCCGGCGGCGCGATCAATATCGTCACCAAACAGGCGCAGGAGCGCGATTTCTACGACGCGAGGTTCACTGGCGGACCCACCGATCAGACGAAGCGCATCACGGTCGACGTCAACAAGGCGATCAGCCCCATTCTCGCCGTACGCGTCAACGGGCTCTATCAGGACGCCAATGTCGCGGGCCGCAACTTCGTCATCGACGATCGCAACGGCGTCTCGGGCTCCGTCGTCTTCAAGCCGCTCGAAGAGCTGACGCTGACCGCCCAATACACGCATGTCTATCAGAACGGCCTGCCGGACTTCGGCGTTCCCTACAACCGCACGACCAATCGTCCTTATTCCGAGGGTTTCACGCCGCGCTACGTCTGGTACGGCCTGCTCAATCGCGACTTCCAGAAATATTCGCAGGATTTCGGCACCTTCACCGCGCAATATCGCTACAATGAAAATCTGACGCTCACCAGCCGGCTGAGGCAGGAGCGCTCGACGATCGACTATATCGGATCGCTGACGCAGACCGCGAATGTCCTCGCCGCGACGGTCAATATCGGCGCTCAGAGCCGCTATCAGGTGACGAACGTGCTCGCCAGCCAGACCGACGCCAACCTGAAATTCGTCACCGGCCCGATAAAGCATGAAGTCGTCGCCGGCGTGGAGTTCAGCCGCGAGGGCGTGACGCGAACGAACTATTCGGGTCTCGTGTCGGAGTTGAACGGCGGCGCGCCTGTCGTCGGCAATGCGGTCGTCTGCAACCTCTACTCGCCCTGCAACTATCTGCCGTTCTTGACCGAGCCGACCCGCAACCAGAATGTGACGCGCATCGCCGTCGACACCAAGTCCGGCTATCTGATCGAGACGGCGAATTATCAGGACATCGTCATCGCCAACGCTGGCGTGCGGTACGATGACTACACCATCACCAACCGTAACGAATCTTATACGACCTTCGCCGCGAATCATTCCGGCATGGTCAATTACAACGCCGGCCTCGTGATCAAGCCGTTGCCGGAGGTCAGCCTCTATGCGGCCTACGCGACCTCGAGCAATCCGGTCGGCGCGGAACTCGACGGCGGCGCCGCGAACTACGGCGGCCTGACGACAGCCGTGCAGATCTTTGCACCCCAGCGCAACAGCGCCAAGGAGATCGGCGCGAAGTGGGAGCTTTTCGACAGGCATCTGCTCGCCACGGCGGCGCTGTTTCGAACCGATGTCAGCGGCGCGCGTGAAGTGAACGGGAGCCTGACGACCGGCGACGCGGCCTATTACGTGCAAGGCGTGGACTTCGAGCTCGCCGGCAACATAACGGACAAGTGGAGCGTCATCGGCGGCCTCGTCATCATGGAGTCGAAAGTCACGAAGTCGCAAATCTTGACGAATGTCGGCCTGCAACTCGCCAATGTCGCGCACGAATCCTTCAGCCTGCTGAGCAAATACAAGTTCGGCGATCTCGTCGGCCTCGCGCCAGACGCTCTCGAGATCGGCGGTCAGGCGATCTATCGCTCGAAGATCTACGGCGGCAACAATCTGATCGCGAACGGCGCCACGGTCGTCAACGCGGCGCTCGGGATTCCCGCGCCGACCGCGGCCAACCCGTTCGTGAACGTGCCGACGGTGCTGCCGTCCTACTGGCGGTTCGACGGCTTCGTGGAGGCGAAGATCGCCGAGAATTTCACCCTCAAAGTGTCGGTGCTCAACATCTTCGACAGAACCTACTACGACGCCTTCTACCAGACGGCGACGCCGTTCACGCAGGTGGCGCCGGGACGCACGGTGCTCCTCGAGGCGCGCGCGAAATTCTGAGACAGCGGACCGGTCGGGCGCCAGACTTGGAAAAGTTTCAAACAAGGGGTCGGCGCCTTCCCATGTTTCCATGAAACATGGGAAGGTGCGGGGAGAGGTTTCCCATGCTCGTTTGCGTTCCGAACATCTTGAGCGGAGAAGAGGTCGCGCAGTTCCGCGGCGCCATGGACAGGGCGCAATGGGAGGACGGCGCCTCGACCGCCGGCGCGGCGGCGAAGCTCAAGAGCAATGAGCAATTGCCTCCGAACGGAGAATTGTCGAGGACGTTGGGGGAGCGGCTTCTCGCCGCTCTCGTCGCCAATCCGGCCTTCGTTTCCGCCGCCATTCCGCTACGTATTTTCCCGCCGCTGTTCAATCGCTATTCGGTCGGACATCATTTCGGCGTGCATGTCGACAACGCCGTGCGCGGCGATCCGCTCACCGGCGCGCGCATCCGCGCCGATCTCGCCGCCACGCTGTTTCTGTCCGAGCCGGAGGACTATGACGGCGGGGAGCTGATCGTCGACGATGTCTACGACTCGCATCAGGTCAAACTTCCGGCCGGCCATCTCGCAGTCTATCCGGCCAGCAGTCTTCACATGGTGGCGCCGGTCACGCGCGGCGTGCGCGTCGCCTCGTTTTTCTGGGTGCAGAGCATGATCCGCCAGGATGCGGTCCGGGATCTCGTCTACGACCTCGACACGGCCATTCAAGAGCTCGCGCCGCGCCTTGGACGAGACGACGCCGACGTGATGAAATTGGCCGGCGTCTATCACAATCTCATTCGCTATTGGGGAGAGATATGAAGACGAGCCGGCGCGGCTTCACGGGGGGCCTATGCTGATCTGCATACCCGATGTGCTCACCAAGCAGCAGGTCGCACATTTTCGCGACGTCATGTCGCGTGCGGAATGGGAGGACGGGCGTTCGACGGCCGGAACGCAATCCTCCCTGGTGAAGAACAATATGCAATTGCCGCAGGACGGTCCGGCTGCTCGCGAACTCGGCGATCTGGTGCTCGACGCGCTGGCCGATTGCCCGCTCTTCGTCTCGGCGGCTCTGCCGCTCAAGATATTTCCGCCCTTGTTCAACCGCTACGGCGTGGGGCAGGGCTTCGGCCTGCATGTCGACAACGCCATTCGCGGCGTGCCGAGAACGCCGGTGCGCATTCGCACCGACCTCTCCGTGACGCTGTTTCTCGCCGAGCCCGAGGAATATGACGGCGGCGAATTGGTGATCGAGGATCATTTCGGTTCGCAAGAAGTCAAATTGCCGGCCGGTCATCTCGTCCTCTATCCCTCGACCAGCCTGCATCTCGTGCAGGAGGTGACGCGTGGCGAGCGCATCGCCTCGTTCTTCTGGCTGCAGAGCATGGTGCGGGACAATCTGGTACGCTCCTTGCTGTTCGATCTAGACCAGACGATTCAAGACCTCACGGCTCGGCTTGGAGCAGGCGATCCAGCCTGCGTCAAATTGACCGGCGTCTATCACAATCTCATTCGCATATGGGCGGAAGCATGAAACGTTCAATCCTATCGTCGCTCGCGGCTTCGGCCCTTTCGTTTTCGATTTTCGTCGGCGTCGCGGAGGCTGCCGAGAACATCGTCAACAAGCCGCATGATCTCTCCGTGTCCAACATGTTCCTGAACGCGGACATCGTCGTGAAGATCGTCATGATCGGACTGCTTCTCGCATCCATCGGCACATGGACGGTGCTCATCGCCAAGACGATCGAGCTCGGCCGTGCGCGCAAGCGCGTGCGCGATGCGATCGAGCATCTCGCCGAAGCGCGCGGGCTGGCCGAAGCGCGCCTCGCGCTCGGCACGAGCGATCCGCTCGCCAGCGCGCTGCTCGCCGAGGCGACGCGCGAATTGCGGCTCTCGTCCGAGGTGGGCGCGATCGCCGGCGTGAAGGAACGCGTGGCGTCGAGCTTCGCCGAGATCGAGCGCGCCGAGGCGCTGTCGATTCGCCGCGGCACGGGCCTGCTCGCATCGGTGGGATCGACGGGTCCTTTCGTCGGCCTGTTCGGCACGGTGTGGGGCATCATGAACAGCTTCATCGGCATTTCCAAAGCGCAGACGACCAATCTCGCCGTCGTCGCGCCCGGCATCGCCGAGGCCTTGCTCGCCACGGCCGTCGGGCTTTTCGCTGCGATACCGGCGGTGCTGATCTATAATCATCTGGCGCGCTCGACCGGCTCCTATCTCGAACTCGTATCGAATCTCTCCGGCGAGCTCTCACGCATCGTCTCGCGCGATCTCGATCGCGGCGCGCATTCTGCGAGCGCCATTCGGGCCGCGGAGTGAGCCATGGCCGCGCATCTCGGCTCTTCGAAGGGCGCTCTCGAGGAAACTCACGAGATCAACGTCACGCCGTTCATCGATGTGATGCTGGTCCTGCTCATCATTTTCATGGTGGCCGCGCCGCTCGCGACCGTCGACCTGCCGGTCGATCTTCCGGCCGCGAACGCCGCGCCGCATGAGAAGCCGGACAAGCCGGTCTATGTCACCATTCAGGCCGATCTCGCGCTCGCGCTCGGCGAGACGCCGGTCAAGCGCAACGATCTCGTGGCGTCGCTCGACAGTCTCGGCGGCGGCGACAAGAGCAAGCGCATCTTCCTGCGCGCGGACAGCGCCGTGCCCTATGGCGAGATGATGGCCATTCTCGAGCGGTTGCGGTCCGGCGGCTACGCCAAGGTCGCTCTCGTCGCGCTCGACGCGGGCGGGGCGGCGAAATGAGCGCCGCGGCCGCTTTTCGAGACCCTCGGTTCGACAGGAGCCAATGGGGGCTTGCGGCGATCGCGGCGCTGATGCTGCATCTATGCGGCTTCGCGGCGGCGCTGGTCGCTTTCGCTGTCGAAGCGGACGACGATGCGACGGGCGCCCCGGCGATCGAGATTTCGCTCGCTCCCGCCTCTCCCCGTCTCGAGGATGCGCCCGACGCTCCTCCGGGCCCGCTGGCGGACGAGGCGGCGGCCGCGGCGCCCGCCGTCGCGTCGTCGCAGACGAAAGACAGCGACGATCCGAAGATCGCCCGCGCCGAGGCCGACGACGCCGAATATACGCGCGCCGACAAGCACGAGAAGCCCGTCGAAAATCCCGCCGCTCACCAGGCGACACCGGTCGTGTCGAGCGAGTCCGCGGCGTCCGAAGCCACCGCGCCGCCGAAGTCGGATGCGGCCCAGGAAGCGCCCAAGCCCGTCGCGCCGGCGCCGGGGGCCGACGCGGCGGCGCGCGCGGTCAAGCTCACCTGGCAGAAGACGCTGATGGCGCATCTGAACCGCAACAAGCGCTATCCGTCTGGGGCCGCGCGCCGTTCGGCGGAGGTGGCCGTCGCCTTCACGCTCGACAGGCTCGGCCATGTGGTGGGCTCGAGCGTCAAGCGTTCGTCGGGAGACCGCTCCTTCGACGAGGCGGCGCTCGCGATGATGAAGCGCGCCGATCCCGTTCCGCCGCCGCCGCCCGTCATCGCCGATGATGGATTGTCCTTCGAAGTGCCGGTGATGTTTCGCGCCGATCGCAAGTGAGGCCACGCGCCTCGCGTCATTGGGCGACGGTCATCAGCTCGAGAATATGGCCGTCGGGGCTCTCGAAATAGACGCCTCGGCCGCCGTTCCAATCATTGAGGCGGCCATCGTCGCGGCTCCATGGAGCGCTGCCGAACGCGTGGCCTTCGTCGCGGACCCGGCCGAGGATGGCGTCGAATTCGGTGTCGGAGACGTGAAAGGCGTAATGGCCGCTCTCGAAAGAGTCCCTGTCCGCGAAGAGAAGCGTCAGCGCGTCGTTCACTCGCACGGATGCGAAATGATTTCCCGCCGGTTCGAAAGCGAGCCCGAACAGACGCGCGAACCACCGCGCGGCGGCGGTCTTCTCCCGAGCCGGAACGATGGTGTGGTTCAAGACGATCGTCATCGACGCTGCTCGCTACGCCAGCTATGATAACGACGTCGGCGACCGGTCGTTCCTTCGGCGAATGACGACTTCGGATCGGCCATCATGCGAAAGATCGCGATCGCTTTCGGCGTGTCGATCATCGGTTATGTCGGCGGCGCGCTCGCCGGAGCGCTCGGCGTGCATTTCTTGTCGACCAACACGCATGACAGAAGCGTCGAGGCGGCGATGACGGCCGCCTTCGTGACAGGTCCGGCGGGCGCGCTGATTTCGTTGGCCGGTTTTCTTTTTTCGGCGCCCCACAGGCGCGGAGCCCGGCGGCCGCCCGACCGTCCTGAATAGCGACGCGCGCCGATCGGGGACCGGGCGTCATGAGGCAGGTTGCGAGGCCGGGTGAAAGCGGGCAGCATGAGCGTGGCGGTCGCGCATGTCCCGAAATCGAGGAGAGCCATGTCGCTGCGAGAGCTTGCGCGCGTCAAATCCGTCGAGCGCCTCCAGGCGGAGGTCGGGCGGCCGGGACAATTGCGTCGCGTGCTCGGCCTCTGGCAGCTCACCGCCATCGGTCTCGGCGGGCTGATCGGCGTCGGCATCTTCGTCCTGACGGGCGTCGTCGCGGCGACGCAGGCGGGGCCGGCGGTGTCGCTGTCCTTCCTCATCGCCAGCGTCGCCAGCGCGGCCGCGGCGCTCTGCTATGCGGAGTTCGC
>PQAN01000266.1:0-1881 GCA_003105285.1 Methylocystaceae bacterium | reverse complement strand
CTCGCCGCCTGGATCATCGGCTGGGATCTGTTGCTCGAATATGCGCTCGTCGTCGCCGTCGTGTCGATCGGCTGGTCGGGTTATCTGCAGGCGCTGCTCGGGCAATTCGGCGTCGCGCTGCCCGTCTGGGCGGCGGGCGCGGCCGGGACGGGCGCGGGCCATGTCGTCGATCTCGCGGCGATGTTCGGCGCGCTCGCCGTCGCCGGCCTGTTGGTGCTGCGCATCGAATGGGGCGCAAGGTTCAACGCGACGATGGTCGTCGTGAAGATCGCCGCCGTGGCGCTCGTCGTCGCGGCGGGCCTGCCGCATGTGCAGGCGGCCAATTGGACGCCTTTCATGCCTTTCGGCTTCGGCGGCGTCGTCGAAGGCGCCGCGATCGTGTTCTTCGCCGTCTTCGGCTACGACACGCTCACCACCGCCGCCGAGGAGGCGCGCGATCCGCAACGCGATCTGCCGCGCGCGGTGCTGCTGTCGCTGGCCATTTCGCTCTCCCTCTATGTCGCGATGTCTTTCGTGCTCACCGGAATGGTCCGCTACGACACGCTGAACAACGCTGCGCCGGTCGCGGTCGCCTTCACGGCGGTCGGGTCGCCATGGATCACGATGATCGTCTCCGCCGCCGCCGTCGCCGGCATCATCAGCGTCATGCTGGCCTTTCTGCTCGGCTGCGCGCGCATCTGCTTCGCGATGAGCCGCGACGGACTTCTGCCGGAATGGCTCTCGAAAGCGCATCCGCGCTTTCACACGCCGCACCGCCCGACGCTTGCGATCGGCGCGCTGACGGCGCTGGTCGCCGGCGTCTTTCCGATCAAGGAGGTCGCGGAACTCGTCAATATCGGAACGCTGTCGGCCTTCGTCGTCATTTGCATTTCGGTGATCGTGATGCGGCGAACGCGTCCCGACGTCCGACGCAGCTTCAGGACGCCGTTCTCGCCATGGACGCCGCTCGTCGGCGTCGGCTTCTCCTCATGGCTCTTGTCCAAGCTGCCGGCCGTCGCGTGGGAGCGCTTCGCGATCTGGATGGCGCTGGGGCTCCTCCTGTATTTCTTCTACGGGAGACGCCACAGCGCGCTCGGTCGTGAGCGGAATGACAACGCTTGATCGAATAGCGTCCTTCGACCAAAGGGGCGTTGTCGTTCCCGGCAGGCCGAAGGCTTGACCGGGAATCCAGGGCGACGACAAATATCCTGGATGGTGTCCTGGATTCCCGATCGCTCGCGAGCGAGCGTCGGGAATGACACTTGCGAATTCGCGGGCGCCGCCCGTCAATCCACGCGACGAATATCCTCGAGGATGTAGAGCCCGTTCGCGTCCCGCGTGACGTTGAACTTGATTTTCGTTCCGGGCTTCAGGCTCGAGAGGTCGGCGTCGGGCGTGACGCCGAAGGGCATCGTCATGCCCGGCCATTTGAGCGCGGGGATCGGGCCGTGCGTGACGAGCAGCTTGCGCTCCTTGGGCTCGACCCCCTTGACGACGCCTTCGCCGGCGGCTTTCTCCGCCGCCTGGGCGAGGAGGACGCGTCCGGCGCCCTCCGTCGCGGCGACCTTCGTCACGCCGAAGGCGAGGGCCGAGGCGGCGAGCGCCATCGCAAATTTCATTTGTCGCATCATTTCCTCCCATTGTTCATTCGGCGGCCTGCGGCGTTGCGCGCCGCGCCGCCGAGGCGTGCGTCGCCCGCGTCGCGGCGCGCGGCAGGCCGACGCCCATTATAAGGGCATATATGGCCGGGATCACGACCAGCGTCAGCAACGTCGAGGACGCCATGCCGCCGATCATCGGCACGGCGATGCGCTGCATGACCTCGGAGCCCGCGCCCGTGCTCCAGAGGATCGGCAACAGGCCCGCCATAATGGCGGCGACGGTCATCATCTTCGGCCGCAC
>PQAN01000265.1 GCA_003105285.1 Methylocystaceae bacterium | reverse complement strand
CCTACTATCCCGACCACACCGACGAGACCGGCAAATTCGGCATGGTCGACGTGAAGGCGGTCGAGCCGCTGAAAAAGCCGGTCTCTTTGGCGCAGATCAAAGCCGACCCGCGGCTCGCCGACATGGTTCTCGTCAATAATTCGCGGCTTTCGGTGCAGCCGGTGGCGGATGCGGAATGGGAGATCATTCGCGCGCTGGGCGGATTGGCGAAGGGCTGAGGCGTCATCGGCAATCTTCGCGCGCGTCTTCCTCACTCCCAGAGGAGAAGGAAGACCCGCGAACTTTCGAAAAATATGTTCGGCCTCACTCGCCCTTCCCCGGCGGCCAGCCATGGGTCAGCTTGCCGCGCACGACGAGATCGGACCATTCGCCGCGCTTGTATCCGCGTCCCGCCTGGGGCGTGTCGGCGCCCTGCTTGTCTTTGCAGATCGTCGAAGCCGCGCTCTTTTGCTCCTCCTTCGGGTCGGCGACATAGAAATAGACGACATCGAGCTTCAGGATGGAGCGAAGCTGATTGAAGATATTTCCGCGTCTACGGACGTAGACGCCCCATTCGGCGGGCTTGCCGGGAGCGCCGAGCGCCGCCGGCTTGAACCCATAGTCATAGTCGCCCACGCCCTCGACGAGATCGAAGCGGATATAGCAGAGCTGCGCGGCGACAGGGGGCTGCGGCGACAAATCGCGCGTGACCAGCACGTCCTGATTGCTATAATCCACATTATATTCGACGCGGGCGTGCCAGACGTCGACTTTGTCGTAATATTTCCGCAGTTCCGCTTCGTCGGGGTCGGCGGCGAAGGCTGCTCCCGCAAAGAGCAGGCTCATCGCCGGCGCGGCGACGAGAAGGCGAGGAAATTTGTGAAGAATTGACCTTATTCGCATCGATCCCTCCGAAGCGGACGCGCCGGCCAAGCTAGCACAGGCGTCGGACGCCGACCAATTTTCGAGCGTCTCCCCTGTGCCGCGGCGCATGTCGAAGAATTCGAAATGCAACGACCTGACGAGTTCCATCTTCCCACGAGCCGAAAAGCGCGGTAGCAATTTTCTTTGACGCTCGGCCATAGGAAAAAAGATGTCGCGAAGAAAAGTCGCTCTGATCGGCGCCGGCCACATCGGCGGAACGCTGGCTCATCTCGTCGGCCTGAAGGAACTCGGCGACGTCGTCCTCTTCGACATTGCGAGCGGCGTTCCGCAGGGCAAGGCGCTCGACCTCGCGCAGTCCTCGCCGGTCGAGGGCTTCGACGCGCGCGTGAGCGGGGCCGACGACTATTCGGCGATCGCCGGCGCGGACGTCGTCATCGTGACGGCGGGCGTGCCCCGCCAGCCCGGCATGAGCCGGGACGATCTCCTCTCCGTCAATCTCGGCGTCATCGCCAGCGTGGGCGCGGGCATAAAGGCCTATGCTCCGGACGCTTTCGTCATCTGCATCACCAATCCGCTCGACGTCATGGTCTGGGCGCTGCAAAAGAGCAGCGGCTTGCCGACGCATAAGGTCGTCGGCATGGCCGGCATCCTCGATTCGGCGCGCTTCCGCTATTTTCTGGCCGAGGAGCTTCAGGTCTCCGTCGAGGATGTGAGCGCCTTCGTGCTCGGCGGCCATGGGGACGACATGGTTCCTTCCGTGCGCTACTCTACCGTCGCCGGCATTCCCCTGCCGGATCTCGTCGCCATGGGCTGGACGACCCAGGCCAGAATCGACGCCATCGTCGAGCGCACGCGCCGCGGCGGCGGCGAGATCGTCGCGCTGCTGAAGACCGGCTCGGCCTTCTACGCGCCGGCCTCTTCGGCCATCGCCATGGCCGAGAGCTATCTCAAGGACAAGCGCCGGGTGCTGCCCTGCGCCGCCTATCTCTCCGGCCAATATGGCGTCGACGATCTCTATGTCGGCGTGCCGGTGGTGATCGGCGCGGGCGGCGTCGAACGCGTTCTCGAGATCAAGCTCGATTCGAACGAGCAGCAGATGTTCGAGAAATCGGTGGCCTCGGTGCGCGCGCTCATCGCCGCGAGCAGAGCCATCAATCCGGCGTTCGCCTGACGACGCCCCCTGCCCGCGAGCGCCGCACGCCCCCGCCCTCATGCGTCGAGACGCCCTCTCCGCACGCTCTTCGGGATGAGGAAACCTTCACCCGAACATTCGACTGCGTCTGGCGTTCAGCTTCGGCTCGAGGCAAATTGAGCTAAGATTCACTTCAGGACCGAGAAACCATGAACATCCACGAATACCAAGCCAAAGCCATTCTGCGCGAATTCGGCGCGCCGGTCGCCGCGGGCGCGCCGGTTTTCGAGCCGGGAGAGGCGCTCTCGGCGGCGCGCTCCCTGCCGGGCCCGGTCTGGGTGGTGAAGGCGCAGATTCACGCCGGCGGGCGCGGCAAGGGCAAGTTCAAGGAGGCCTCGGCCGGCGAGAAGGGCGGCGTGCGGCTCGCCAAATCCCTCGAGGAGGTCGACGCTTTCGCCAAGCAGATGCTCGGCGCGACGCTCGTGACGGCGCAGACCGGCGAGGCCGGCAAGCAGGTCAACCGCCTCTACATCGAGGACGGCGCCGACATCGCCCAGGAATTCTACCTGTCGATCCTCATCGACCGGGCGACGTCCCGCATCTCTTTCGTCGTCTCGACCGAGGGCGGCACGGACATCGAGACCGTCGCGCATGAGACGCCGGAAAAGATCGTCACCTTCGCCGTCGACCCGGCGACCGGCATATTGCCGCACCACGGCCGCCGCGTCGCCGACGCGCTCGGCCTGAAGGGGGCGCTCGTGAAAGAGGCGGTCGAGCTGACGCAGAAGCTCTATACGGCCTTCGTCGCCAAGGACATGGAGCTCCTGGAGATCAATCCGCTCATCGTCACCAAGGACAACCGCCTGCGCTGCCTCGACGCCAAGGTCTCGTTCGACGACAATGCGCTCTATCGCCACCCCGAGATCGTCGAGCTGCGCGACAAGACGGAAGAGGACGAGAAAGAGATCGAGGCCTCGAAATTCGAGCTCGCCTATATCGCGCTCGACGGGACGATCGGCTGCATGGTCAACGGCGCCGGCCTCGCCATGGCGACGATGGACATCATCAAGCTCTACGGCGGGAACCCGGCCAACTTCCTCGACGTCGGCGGCGGCGCGAGCAAGGAGAAGGTCACGGCCGCCTTCAAGATCATCACCGCCGACCCCAAGGTGAAGGGCATTCTCGTCAACATCTTCGGCGGCATCATGCGCTGCGACGTGATCGCCGAAGGCGTCGTCGCCGCGGTCAAGGAAGTCGGGCTGAAGGTGCCGCTCGTGGTGCGCCTCGAGGGCACGAATGTCGATCTCGGCAAGGCCATTCTGTCGAATTCCGGCCTCGACGTCATCGCCGCCGACGATCTCGACGACGCCGCGCAGAAGATCGTCGAAGCAGTGCGGCGCCGAGGCTGAGGCTCCGTTTTTCTTCGAGAATGCGATGCGCGGGTCCGGCTCGCGCTCGCAATTATTCGCTCTTGCGAGAACGGCCCAAAACAGCCATCTTCACACTCGATGGTGTGCGCGCCGCGGCGCCGACGCGAGGCGAATTGGCGCCGCGCCGCTCCGGCCACTCTCGGGAAGCAGCACGTGAACAGACCTTCTCCGCTCGAGACGCCCGCAAGGCGCGGCGTTCGAAAGATTTTGACCGGCGCGCTCTACGCCGGCGCGGCGTTTTGCGCCTTGTCCTTCGAGAGCGGAAACTTCGTCGGCAGGGGCATGGCCCATGCGCGCGAGAATTTGTCGATCGCCACGCCTTTCGAGGTCGGCGAGAGCGCGTCCGGCAATTATCTCGCGGCGATCGTCGCCGGCGCCGAGCGCGACACGCTGGCCGCCTCCACTTTTTTTCAGGAGGCCCTGCGCGACGATCCGCGCAATCGCGAACTGACCGGGCGCGCCTTCGTCGCGGCGCTCGCCAATGGCAATATGCCGGAGGCCTTCGCGCTCGCCGCTCGCGTCGCGACCTATGACCACAACAACAGCCTGGCCAATCTGGCGCTCGGCGTCGAGGCGATCAAAACGAAGAAATTCGCCAAGGCGCGCGCCGCTCTGGCGAAGGGCGGCCTCGACCACAAGCATGACGTCACCTCCACTCTGCTCACCGCCTGGGCCTACGCCGGCGCCGGCGAAACGCGAAAGGCGCTGCAGACGGCGGACAAACTGCGAGAGGACGCGTTTTCCGTCTTCCGCGACTATCACGCCGCGCTCATCGCCGACATCGCCGCGAGCGGCGCCAAGGATCGGACGGAAGCGGAAAAGCGGTTCAAATCCGCCTATGGTTCTGAGCGGAACACGCTGCGGCTCGTCGACGCCTATGGACGTTTTCTCGCCGCGCACGGCAATCATGAGGAGGCCAAACGCGTCTATCGCGCCTTCGACGAAGTAGCGCAGCGCCATCCGATCGTCACCGCCGCGCTCGCCGACCTCGACGCCGGCAGGGGGCTCACGCCTTTCGTGCGCAACGCCGACGACGGCGCGGCGGAAGTCCTCTACGGCCTCGGCGCGATCGGCGGCCGGCAGGGCGACGAACTCGCCTCGCTGATCTATCTGCGGCTCTCCCTCTACCTCTCGCCCGACAATGCGCTGGCGACGATCACGCTCGCCGACATCTACGAGCGCATGAAGCAGGAGGAGATCGCCATCGATCTCTACGACAGCGTGCCGCAGGGAAATCCCCTGCGCGTCAACGCCGACATACAGGCCGCGTTATTGCTCGAGACGCTCGGCAAGACCAAGGAGGCGACCGATCATCTGCAGTCGGTCATCACCGAGCATCCCGATGATCAGGAAGCCTTGACGGCGCTCGGCAATATCCAGCGCGCGCGCAAGCTGTTCGCCGAATCGGTCAACACTTATACGCGCGTGCTCGACCTGACGCCGAAGGCCGACAAGAGCCATTGGCTGCTCTATTATTATCGCGGCATCGCCAATGAACGGCGCAAGAATTGGCCGACGGCGGAGGCGGACCTCAAAAAGGCGCTGGAGCTCTTTCCCGACCAGCCGCTGGTCCTGAATTATCTCGGCTATTCCTGGGTCGATCAGGGCGTCAATCTCGACGAGGCGTTCAAGATGCTGCGCCGCGCCGTCGACCTACGTTCGCGCGACGGCTATGTCGTCGACAGTCTCGGCTGGGCCTATTACCGACTCGGCCGCTACGACGAGGCGGTCAAGGAACTCGAGAAGGCGATCGATCTCAAGCCGTCCGATCCGGTCATCAACGACCATCTCGGCGACGCCTATTGGCGCGTCGACCGCAAGCTCGAAGCGCGCTTCCAATGGAACCACGCGCGCGACATGAATCCCGACCCGGAAGATCTCCCGAAGATTCTCGAGAAGATCAAGAACGGCCTGAGCGACGCCTCGCCGATCGCGGGCGA
>PQAN01000264.1 GCA_003105285.1 Methylocystaceae bacterium | reverse complement strand
GGCGCGTGCTCTCGATAGACATAAGCGCGCTCCAGAGCGAGATCGATGAAGCCGATCGCGATGCCATTGTTCCAGATCGGAATTTGACGCAGCAGCAACGGCGTGCGCGACACCGACTGCAACAGCGCCAGAGTGTCCCTGACGCTCGCCGCCGCAGCGTCGATCTTATTCAAGAACAGGAAATGCGGGACACCGGCGTCCTCCACCGCCCGCAACACCAGTTGCAGAGCGGGAAGCTTTTTCGGATCGGCCTCCGCGACGACGATCGCCGCGTCGGCGACCGGCAGCACATTGCGCGCCTCGTGAGCGAATTCGACGGAGCCGGGACAATCGATGAAAGTGTAGCGGTCGCCGAGATATTCGGCGCGACCGACATTGGCCTCGACGCTCATCGCATGGGCGCGCGCCTCGGGAGCGGCGTCGCCGACGCTCGCGCCGTCACGGACGAGGCCCTGACGCGAGACCGCTCCGGCGCGCGCCAGGAGGCTCTCGAACAATGTCGTCTTGCCGCTCTGAAAGGGACCGACCAGCGCGATCAGCCGCGCGCCCTTGGCTTTCGCCTCGACGGAAGATGTCGTCTCACTCATGTCCCGCTCCCGTTTGCCGGCGCCGGCGAGAGGAAACCATGACGGCTCCGTGACATGATGGTCCCACCATGCGGGCTGTTACGCAAGCGGGGAAATCGAAGGGGAAAACAAGGCTCGAACGTTGCCGCGCTCAGTCGGCCGGGCGCTCGCCGCCGTCGGTCCAGCGGACCCGGCGCCCATGGAAATCGGCGCGGCCGAGTCGACGCTCGCGCCCCTCCGGCCACAGCGTCAAAGTCACGGCGGCGGAGCCGGGATCGCCGTCGGCCTCCATCCGCAGCCATGCGAAAGGCGCCGCGCGCGTCGCCGCACGGCCCGCGGCCTCGATGAGGGACGACAGCCGAGCTTTCGTCTGCGACGGCAGATATTGCCAGACGATCGTGTGGAGGACGACGCGGGCGCATCCAGGCGTCGCGGGCGAGGACAGACTCCGCTCCAGCCAGTCCGCCGCGTCGGTGCGTTCGACGCGCTCCTCATGCGAGGCGGCGTGGGCCAGGGCTCGTTCCATGCGTGAGAGGCGGTCGGCCTGATCCGGCCAGACATAGGCGAGCAGCCGCTCGCGGTCCGATCGCTCGCGCGGATCGAGCGGATTGAGGTCGCAGCCGGCGCGACCGGCGATGTGCAGAGGCGCATCGAGCGGCGGCTGCGCGCCGCTCCAAGCGCAGGACAGCCGAACGTCGGCGGCCGGATCTCCCCATCGGCCGCCCCCGAGATCGTAGAAATAGCGGTCGAAATGCAGATTGAGGCCGGCGCTGGCGCCGATTTCGAAAGTCTGCAGCGGCAGGCGCGTTTCGTTCGCGACAATGAGAGCGCCGCCGAGAATGACGGCCGAACGCGCGGTCTCATTGGTCTGCGGCGGGCTGTCGAGAAAGCCTGTCAGAAGGGCGTCGTGATCGGCGATCGCTGCGTGGATCGCGCTCGCGAGCGCCGCCTCGTTCGCCACATGCGGCGGATAGACGCGCTCGAGACGCGGCGCCGCGCCGGATCGCGCCAGAAAATGCAAGGCGCCGGCGGCGCGAAGTGGCAGCGCGTCCGCCTTCGGGCGTCCGACCCAGGAGAGGATGCGCTGTCCGAACGCGCTTTTGTCGTCGAGACCTCTCGCCAGCACGTCGCACAGGAGAGCGGTGAAGGGCGAACCGAGATTGCGGCACGCCGTCGCCTGACCCGCGAAGGATGAGAGAATGTCTCCAGTCGGCGTCGACCCATGCGGAAGCAAGTCGGTCTCGCTCATTTCCGCAATCTCCTCTTCGGGGCGAAGCGGCGCGGCGCTCCGTCGCCTCGACTTCCGCTCGCGGAAAATAAAAGCTACAAGGCCGCCTCTCGAATGAGGAGCCTTCATGCGTCCGAGCAAACGCGCGCCAGATGAAATGCGCCCAGTCAGCTTCGAAAGGGGCGTCGCCCGATATGCCGAGGGTTCGTGCCTCGTCAAATTCGGCAATACTCACGTCTTATGCGCCGCGACGCTGGAGGACAAGCCGCCGCCGTGGCTGCGCGGGCAAGGCCGCGGCTGGGTGACGGCGGAATACGCCATGCTGCCGCGCGCGACGCATACGCGCACGCGCCGCGAGTCGAGTTCCGGCAAGCCCTCCGGACGCACGCAGGAAATCCAGCGGCTCATCGGCCGCTCGCTGCGCGCCGTCACCAATCTGCCGGCGCTCGGCGAGCGCCAGATCGTCGTCGACTGCGACGTCATCCAGGCCGACGGCGGCACGCGCACGGCGTCGATCACCGGCGCCTGGCTCGCCTTGCACGACTGCTTCCAATGGATGCGATCCCGTTCGATCGTCAAGGACAATCCGTTGCGGGACCATGTCGCGGCCGTCTCCTGCGGCGTGTGCAACGGCGCGCCCGTCATCGACCTCGACTATACGGAAGATTCGACGGCCGAAACGGACGCCAATTTCGTCATCACCGGCTCCGGCGGCCTCGTCGAGATTCAAGCGACGGCGGAAATCGCGGTCTTCTCGCAGGACGATCTCGGCGCGATGCTGGCGCTCGCGCGAAGCGGCGTGGAGCAGCTCGTGCAATTGCAGAAGGCGGCGCTGAGTTGAGCGCTCGGCAAATCACGGGGCGGCTCGTCATCGCCACGCATAATCCCGGCAAGCTCTGGGAATTGCAGCAATTGCTCGCGCCGCACGGCGTCGACGCCGTCTCGGCCGGCGACCTCGGCCTCTCGGAACCCGAGGAGACCGAGACGAGCTTTTCGGGCAATGCGCTGCTGAAGGCGCGCGCCGCCGCGACGGCCGCGAACCTCCCCGCCTTCGCCGACGATTCGGGCCTCTGCGTCGACGCGCTCGGCGACGAGCCCGGCGTCTATTCCGCGCGCTGGGCCGGAGAGGGACGCGATTTCTCGGCCGCCATCCGCCGCGTCGAGCGGGAACTCGCCGAACGCGGCGCGACGCCGCCGTTTCGCGCGCATTTTACCTGCGCGCTGGCGGTCGTGTGGCCGGATGGGCATGTCGAGCAGTTCGAGGGCCGCGTCGACGGCGTGCTGGTGTTCCCGCCGCGCGGCGAAAAAGGCTTCGGCTACGACCCGATCTTCCTGCCGGACGGGCTGGAGCGCACCTTCGGCGAGATGATGTCGGCCGAAAAGCACGCCCTGCCCAGCGACGGCTCACAAGCGCTGTCGCACCGCGCGCGGGCGTTCCAGGCGCTGGCGAGGGCGTGCCTGGCGTAGAGCGG
>PQAN01000263.1 GCA_003105285.1 Methylocystaceae bacterium | reverse complement strand
GACGACGCCCGATTAAGACGGCAGGATAAAAGGGCACACATTGCGCTTCGGTCGGTCGGTTGTTTTTGTTTGGATTTTTCGGGCAATTCGCACCTTGCGGCCTTCGCCGGCAATGTGCGGCGCAGGTACAAGTCTCTGTGCATGATAGTATTTTCGCACATTGCGGGGGCGCGCCATGCCCGATGAGCGCGAGTTCCGCATCCGATCAGGCCGCATCCGATCTTCCGGCTCGCAGCGGGCGAAGCCGTTCATCGCGCAGGCTCTCGCTGCCGCCAAGAAGGCGGGCGGCGGCGTATCGCGATCCGGTCGGATCGTGCCTGGCAATCGCTCCCGCTTCGGCGACGGCCAGCGCGCCAGCATCCAGGCGAACCGCTTCATTACCGCGCGTTCACGCGGCGCCGTCATCAAGGTGCGCGTCGTCCGGCACTCTTCGCGTTCCGCCCCGCTCGGAACCCACCTCAACTATCTGCGCCGCGAAGGCGTGACCCGCGACGGGGAGAAGGCGCGTCTCTTCGGGCCGCAGAACGAGAACGCCGACGCCGGCGTCTTTGCCGAGCGGTGTCGCGACGATCGTCATCATTTCCGCTTCATCGTCTCGCCGGACGACGCGCTGGAAATGGCCGACCTCAAGGGCTTCTCGCGTCAGCTGATCGGCCGGATGGAGAAGGATCTCGACACCCGGCTCGACTGGGTAGCGGTGGATCACTGGAACACCGAGCATCCGCATATCCACCTGATCGTGCGCGGTGTCCGCGATGACGGCCACGACCTCGTGATCTCGCGCGACTACATCAAGGAAGGGATGCGCGACCGGGCGCGCGACCTGATCACCCAGGAACTCGGGCCGCGCACCGATCTCGATATCCGCCGCACGCTCGAACGCCAGATCGGCGCCGAGCGCTGGACCCAGCTCGACCGCCAGTTGGTCCGTGATGGAGGCGATACTGGCGTCGTCGACCTCGCGCCACACGCGGATCGCCAGCCAGACGAGTTCCATGCCCTCAAAGTCGGTCGCCTGCGCAAACTCGAAGTTCTCGGGCTCGCCGATCAGGTCGGTCCCGGCCAGTGGGTGATCGACGAGAAGGCCGAGGCGACGTTGCGTGAGTTGGGAGAGCGCAGGGACGTCATCAAGCGCATGCACCGGGCGCTCGCGGCACAGGGGATCGAGCACGGTCCGACGAGCTATGTCCTCGCCGCCGAAAGCCTCGACACCCCGATCATAGGCCGGCTGGTGACACGCGGTCTCGATGACGAACTGAACGGCTCAGCCTTTGTCGTCGTCGATGGCGTCGACGGGCGCGCGCACCATATCAAATTGCCCAACCTCGACGCGGCCGGCGACAGTGCGCCGGGCTCGATTGTCGAGTTGCGCAAGTTCGACGACGCGCAAGGTCAGCGCCGCGTGGCGATCGCCGTGCGTTCCGATCTCGCCATCGCCGACCAGATCACCGCGTCAGGCGCGACCTGGCTCGATCGCCAGAACATCGCGCGTGAACCCGCAGCGCTATCCGATGGCGGTTTCGGCGCGGAGGTACGCCAAGCTCTCGACCGCCGCACCCAGCATCTCGTCGAACAGGGCTTTGCCGAGCGGCACGGTCAACGGGTTACTTTCAGCCGCAATCTGATCGACACTCTGCGGAACCGCGAGCTCGAGGCGCTTGGCGAAAAGCTCGCGGTCGAGACGGGGCAGCCCTTCAATCGCGCTGCCGGTGGCGAGTATGTCGCCGGTTCCTATCGCCAGCGTTTCGCGCTCGCCTCCGGCCGGTTCGCGATGATCGAAAACGGCCTCGGCTTCCAACTCGTTCCTTGGACACCTTCCCTCGAAAAACATCTCGGCAGCCACATTTCCGGCGTCGCTCGTGACGACGGCGGCGTCGACTGGAGCTTCGGCCGCAAGAGGGGACTTGGCCTTTGATCCTCAGCAGAAAGAACCATCGCCATGCCCGCTACTAAAATTCTCTGGGGCCAGATCCTCGCCGTCTCGGCCATCGTCCTCTTTTGCGTCTGGGGCGCGACCGAATGGGTCGCCTGGCGCCTCGCTTTCCAATCCGAGCTTGGGACGCCGTGGTTCAGGGTCTTCGGCTTTCCGTTCTATCTGCCGCCATCCTTCTTCTGGTGGTGGTATGCTTACGATGCCTATGCCCCGTCGATCTTCGTGGAAGGTGCCTTCATTGCCGCATCGGGTGGCTTCATCGCGGTTGCTGTCGCGATTTTCATGTCGGTGTGGCGGGCGCGCGAAGCGAAAAAGGTCGAAACCTATGGCTCTGCCCGCTGGGCCGAAACGGAGGAGGTGAGAGCGGCCGGCCTTCTCGGCGCCGATGGCGTGGTGCTTGGCCGATACGACCGCGACTATCTGCGCCATGACGGGCCGGAGCACGTGCTCTGCTTCGCGCCGACGCGAAGCGGCAAGGGTGTCGGTCTTGTCGTGCCGTCACTCCTCACCTGGCCTGGCTCGGCCATCGTTCACGACATCAAGGGCGAGAACTGGCAGCTCACCGCCGGCTTCCGTGCTCGGCACGGCCGCGTGCTGCTCTTCGATCCGACCAACGCGAAGTCCGTCGCCTATAATCCGCTGCTCGAGGTGCGCCGCGGCGAATGGGAGGTGCGCGACGTCCAGAATATCGCCGACATCCTGGTCGACCCCGAAGGCTCGCTGGAAAAACGAAACCATTGGGAAAAGACGTCCCACGCATTGCTGGTCGGCGCAATCCTCCATGTCCTCTATGCCGAGGAGGACAAGACGCTCGCCGGCGTCGCCGCCTTCCTGTCTGATCCGAAGCGGCCGATCGAATCGACTCTCGCCGCCATGATGAAAACGGCGCACCTCGGCGAAGCGGGACCGCATCCCGTCATCGCCAGCGCGGCGCGCGAGCTGCTCAACAAATCCGGCAACGAACGCTCCGGCGTGCTGTCCACCGCCATGTCGTTCCTCGGCCTTTACCGCGATCCTGTCGTCGCCGAGGTGACGCGGCGATGCGACTGGCGGATCGGCGACATCGTGGGCGGCAAATATCCAACGACGCTCTACCTCGTCGTGCCGCCCTCCGACATCAACCGCACGAAGCCGCTGATCCGGCTCATCCTCAACCAGATCGGCCGGCGCCTGACCGAGGACCTCAACGCCAGGGGCAACCGGCATCGGCTGCTGCTGATGCTCGACGAATTCCCGGCGCTCGGCCGGCTCGACTTCTTCGAGTCCGCGCTCGCCTTCATGGCGGGCTACGGCCTGAAGGCTTTCCTGATCGCGCAGTCGTTGAACCAGATCGAGAAGGCTTACGGCGCGAACAATTCGATCCTCGACAACTGCCACGTCCGGGTCAGCTTCGCGACCAACGATGAGCGCACGGCCAAGCGCGTGTCCGATGCGCTCGGCACGGCGACCGAGATGAAGGCGATGAAGAATTATGCCGGGCACCGGCTGTCGCCCTGGCTCGGGCACCTGATGGTCTCGCGCTCCGAGACCGCACGGCCGCTGCTCACCCCTGGCGAGATCATGCAGCTTCCCCCCGCCGACGAGATCGTCATGGTGGCGGGAACACCGCCGATCCGGGCGAAGAAGGCGCGGTATTACGAGGATGCCCGCTTCAAGGAACGCATCCTGCCTCCGCCGACGCTCGTTGCGCCCGAGAACGGACGAGCCGACGACTGGACGAAGCTGCCACTCCCGACGCCGCCGCACCTCGCGGAAGCGAAACCAACTGTCGATGGACAGGACGACGACCCGACCGCGTCCGAGCGTCGCCATCAGCCAGAGCTCAACCGGGTCAATCCAATCGAGAAGAAGCCGCCGATTGAGAACGAGTTCGAGATCGATGCCGACCACGACGATGAGATGGAGGACACGGCGACGCGCAATTCGCGGCTGAACCGCCTTATGCAGGGCGTGGCGCGTCAGGTCACGCTCGATCCGAACGACGGAATGGAGCTGTGACGGCCATGGCGGTTCGAAAATCCGGCTCGCACAAGAAGAAGGCGCAGATTTCCGTCTATCTCGATCCGGAGGTCTTGGCCTCGCTGGCCGAATACGCGGCGCGGAGGAACCAGTCCCAATCCATGATCGCCGAGGCAGCCATCGCTTCCTTTCTCTCGCCGGACGCGGCCGAACGCCAAGAGGCGGTGATGGCGAAGCGTCTGGACCAGATTGACCGTCGCATGACGCGGCTCGAACGCGATGTCGGAATTGCCGTCGAGAGCCTCGCCGTGTTCATCAAATTCTGGCTGGCGACCACGCCCACCCTACCAGAACCGGCAGCGCAGGCCGCGCGCGCGAAAGCGGGCGAACGGGCGGCCGCGCTGGACCGCGAGCTGGCGGCGGCGACGGCGGAACTGCAGAAAACGAGCGCGGCGCCACCGGCCGACCCGGAGGCGCTGCCGGTGGCGCAGGCGCGCGTGCGCTCCCTGCAGGCGGCCGTCGAGGCGGCGAGGTTCGAGATCGACACGCTCGACAGCCTCGCCGCAGCCGCCTCGATGGCGGTCGACCTGTACTCGCTCCGCGTGCGGGTGGTGGACGGTGTCGGTGTCGTGCGCCTCCGGGTCGCCGTCCTGTCCGGCTGCGCGAGGCGGCGGGCCGCTTCAAGCCGTGGCAGGACTACGCGCAGAGCCAGCTCGAGCTGCTTCGCGCGGCGCAACGCGAAACCAACGTGCGGATCGACAGCCAGGACACGCTGCCGGCGGTACGCAACTACGAGAACGCCATTGCCGAGACGATCCGCCAGCGGATGGCCTTCGCCCAGCGCCTTCTCGACGCGGCCGAGCGCGGCCAGCGCACGGTCGAGCGCTGGCTGGCGGAGATCGACACCGACCAGCAGGCGCGGCCGCTCGGCGAGCGCCTGGCCGACG
>PQAN01000262.1 GCA_003105285.1 Methylocystaceae bacterium | reverse complement strand
TGGGCGCGGCGGGGGCTGGCGTTGCGGGCACGACTCTGGGCGCTTTCGGTTTTGCGGAAATCGAAGAGGCCCATGCGGCGGCGATCAGGCCGTTCAAGCTCGCGAACACCAGCGAAACCCGCAACACTTGTCCCTATTGCTCGGTCGCCTGCGGCATCGTCATGTATTCGAAGGGCGATCTCAAGAAGGGCGAAAAAGCCGAGATCGTCCATATCGAGGGCGACGCGGATCACCCGACCAATCGCGGCACGCTGTGCCCGAAGGGCGCCGGTCTCCTCGATTTCGTCCACGCCGAGACGCGCCTGAAATATCCGATGGCGCGCAAGCCCGGCTCCGACAAATTCGAGCGCGTCTCCTGGGACTATGCGCTCGATCGCGTCGCGCGTCTGCTGAAGGACGACCGCGACCAGAACATCGTCGTCAAGAACGCCGCCGGCGTCGCCGTCAATCGCTGGACGACGACGGGTTTTCTCGCCGCTTCCGCGACGACGAACGAAACCGCCTTCGCGACCTACAAGGTCGTTCGCAGCCTAGGAGCAGTGGTTTTCGATAACCAAGCGCGTGTCTGACACGGCCCTACGGTGTCCAGTCTGGGCCCAACTTTTGGCCGTGGCGCGATGACGAATGCTTGGACGGATATTCGCAATACCGACCTCGTCGTCATCATGGGCGGCAACGCCGCCGAAGCGCATCCTTGTGGATTCAAATGGGTCACGGAGGCGAAGGCCAACCGTGGCGCGAAGCTCGTYGTCGTCGATCCGCGCTTCACGCGCTCGGCKTCGGTCGCGGAYYTGTACGCGCCGATCCGGCAGGGSACGGAYATCGCCTTCCTGCTCGGCGTCATCAATTATTGCATCCGGAACGACAAGATTCATTGGGAYTACGTCAAGGCGTTCACCAATGCGAACTTTRTCGTGAAGGARGGSTTCGCCTATTCSGACGGCCTGTTCACCGGATATGACGAAGCCAAGCGCGATTATGATCGCTCGASYTGGGATTACGAGATCGGCGCCGACGGCTATGCGGTCGTCGACGACACGCTGCAGCATCCGCGCTGCGTGTGGAATCTGMTGAAGACCCATGTGGCGCTCTACACGCCCGARCTCGTCTCGCGCATCTGCGGCACGCCGAAGGACAAGTTCCTGAAGGTCTGCGAGTTGATCGCCGAGACGTCGTCGCCCGTGAAGACGATGACCTCCATGTATGCGCTCGGCTGGACGCAGCACTCCAAGGGCTCGCAGAACATCCGCGGCATGGCGATGCTGCAGCTCCTGCTCGGCAATATCGGCGTGCGCGGCGGCGGCATGAACGCTCTGCGCGGTCACTCCAATATTCAGGGGCTGACCGACATCGGGCTCATGTCCAACCTCATTCCCGGCTATTTGAATTTGCCGAGGGAGAGCGAGGCGAGCTTCGACGCTTATATGTCGACGCGCGGCAACAAGCCGCTGCGGCCGAACCAGATGAGCTATCTGCAGAACTACAAGAAGTTCTTCGTGAGCTTCTTGAAGGTGATGTGGGGCTCGGCGGCGACGCCGCAGAACAACTTCGCCTATGATTATCTGCCCAAGCTCGACGTGCCGTTCTACGACGTGCTGCGCGGCTTCGAGCTCGCTCATCAGGGCAAGATGAACGGCTATGTGGTGCAGGGCTTCAACCCGTTGCAGTCCTTCCCGAACAAGGGGAAGCTGACGGCGGCGCTCTCCAAGATGAAGTTCCTCGTCGTCATGGACCCGCTCGAGACCGAGACCGCGCGCTTCTGGGAGAACCATGGCGAATACAACGACGTCGACCCGGCCAAAATCCAGACCGAGGTCATCCAGCTTCCGACCACCTGTTTCGCCGAGGACGAAGGCGCGCTGGTGAATTCGGGCCGCTGGCTGCAATGGCACTGGGCGGGCGGAACGCCGCCGGGCGAAGCGAAGACCGACGCCTGGATCATGGCGCAGATTCACATGCGCCTGCGCGGGCTCTATCTGGAAGAGGGCGGCGCGGTTCCGCAGCCGATCCTCGATCTGCATTGGCCCTACGCCGATCCTTACGACCCTCGGCCCGAGGAGCTCGCCAAGGAGATGAACGGCTACGCGCTCGACACGCTGTACGACCCGAACGACAAGGCCAAGGTCGTCGTCGCCAAGGGCAAGCAGGTGCCGAGCTTCGCCGTCTTGCGCGACGACGGCTCGACGGCTTGCGGCTGCTGGATTTATGCCGGCAGCTTCACCGAGGCCGGCAATATGATGGCGCGGCGCGATACGACGGACGCGGAAGGCGCCGGGCTCTATCCCAAATGGGCCTTCGCCTGGCCGGCCAATCGCCGCATCCTCTACAACCGCGCCTCGGCCGACATCGACGGCAAGGCGTGGGACCCGAGCCGCAAGCTCATCGAATGGGACGGCGCGAAATGGTCGGGCCTCGACGTGCCGGACATCGCGCCGACGGCGAAGCCGGCCGACGTCGGCCCGTTCATCATGAATCCGGAAGGCGTGTCGCGGCTGTTCTCGCGCGCGCTGATGCGCGACGGGCCGTTCCCGGCGCATTACGAGCCCTTCGAGGCGCCCGTCGTCAACATCGTCGCGCCGAAGATCAAGGGCAATCCGGTCGCCCGCGTGTTCAAGGGCGATCTCGCGCAGTTCGGCGACGTGAAGGAGTTCCCCTATGCGGCGACCTCCTATCGCTTGACCGAACACTTCCACTTCTGGACCAAGCACGCGCATCAGAACGCCGTGCTGCAGCCGGAGTTCTTCGTCGAGATTTCGGAAGAGCTCGCGAAGGAGAAGGGCGTCAAATCCGGAGGCTGGGTGCGCGTCTGGTCGAAGCGCGGCTCCATCAAGGCGAAGACGGTGGTGACGAAGCGCATCAAGCCGCTGAACTGCGACGGCAAGATCGTGCACGTCGTCGGCATCCCGCTGCACTGGGGCTTCACCGGCGCCGCGAAGAAAGGTTTCGGGCCGAACATGCTCACGCCTTTCGTCGGCGATGCGAATATCGAGACGCCGGAGTTCAAGGCGTTTCTGGTCAATCTCGAGCCCATCGCCGGGCCGGTGGCTTAAAGGGGAGGCGAAGCGATGTTTCCTCCACTTCCCAATCCGTCCACCACCGGCTGTCAGGGCGCGTGCCACACGAAGCCGGCGGTTCCGCCGAGCGCGTCGCTCGCGGTCGTCGATCCGAGCCATCCGCTCGGCGAACTGATGCGCCGCTCGGCTTCGAGCGTCCCGCCGCCCGCCGAGCGGCGGACGGAGGTCGCCAAGCTCATCGACGTGTCGAAGTGCATCGGCTGCAAGGCCTGTCAGGTGGCGTGCAGCGAGTGGAACGATCTGCGCGAGGAGGTCGGCGTCAATACCGGCGTCTACGACAATCCGCATGATCTGACGCCCAACGCCTGGACCGTGATGCGCTTCACGGAATGGGACAATCCCGACACCGGCGACCTCGAATGGCTGATCCGCAAGGACGGCTGCATGCATTGCGAGGATCCGGGCTGTCTCAAGGCTTGTCCGGCGCCGGGCGCGATCGTTCAATATTCGAACGGCATCGTCGATTTCATCTCCGAGAACTGCATCGGCTGCGGCTATTGCGTGAAGGGTTGCCCCTTCGATGTTCCGCGCATCTCCGACGTCACGCACAAGGCGTCGAAATGCAGCCTGTGCTCCGACCGCGTCGCGGTGGGGCAGGGGCCGGCCTGCGCCAAGGCCTGCCCGACGCAGGCGATCGTGTTCGGCGCGAAGGACGAGATGAAGCATCACGCCGAAGGGCGCATCGCCGATTTGAAATCGCGCGGCTTCGACAAGGCGGGCCTCTACGACCCCGCCGGCGTCGGCGGCACGCATGTGATGTATGTGCTGCATCACGCCGACCGGCCGCATCTCTACGCGGGGCTCGCCGACAATCCGCATATCAGTCCGCTGGTCGAGGCTTGGAAGGGCGTCACCAAGCTCGCCGGCCTCGCCGTCATCGGCTTCGCCGCCGTGGCGAGCGTCGTGCACCGCTTCGCGATCGGCCCCAATGTCGTCTCGTCGGAAGATGAGAAGGCCGCCGCGAAATTGGCGAGTGGAGGCGGCAAGTGAGCGCTTCGCATATTCATCCGGGCAATCCGGTGACCGTCGACCGCTACTCGGGGTCGGAACGCGTCAATCATTGGGTCACGGCGACGAGCCTCGTCTTGCTCGCCGTGTCTGGGCTGGCCTTCTTCCATCCCAGCCTGTTTTTCCTGTCGTCGCTGTTCGGCGGCGGCTCCACGGCGCGGATGCTGCATCCCTGGATCGGCGTGCTGCTGTTCTTCAGCTTCTCGCGTCTGTTCCTGCGGTTCTGGCGCGAGAATTTATGGAAGCGCGACGACACGACTTGGCTCACCCATGTCGGCGACGAATTGTCGGGGCATGAAGAGCGGCTGCCGGAGGTCGGCAAATACAACGCCGGCCAGAAGCTGGTGTTCTGGTCCATGTCGGCGCTCGTCATCGCCTTGATCGTGACCGGCGTCGTCATCTGGGATCAATATTTCTACGCCTACACCTCGATCCCGACGAAGCGCGTCGCCGTTCTCGTCCATGCGCTGGCGGCGATCGTCGCGATATTGGTGGTGATCGTGCATATTTATGCGGCCTTCTGGGTGCGCGGCACGATCGCGGCGATGACGCAGGGCGTCGTCACCGGCGGCTGGGCCTGGCGCCACCACCGCAAATGGTTGAAAGAGCTGGCGGGCGGAAGCAAGGATGCCGGACCCGCGGAGTGATGCGCGGCCACCTCTCCCCGCTCGCGGAGAGAGGCCGAGCGAAGTGACGGTGAGGGGTCAGGGGTTGTGAGACCCCGATGACACGCCACAAAGACCTCCTGGCTTCATCTGTTTGCGGGATGATGCCCCTGGCCCCTCACCACCTGCCACCCTTTCCGCGGGCGGGGAGAGGGCCGAATTATATTCCACGTGGCCCGTGCGGTTCGTGAGGACAATGATGCCGAAAGTTCGAGCGCCGGGGCCGGACCCGACACAGATCGGCGATGTGTCGGCGCCGGCCTTCGCCGTTCTGCCCGATCCTGCCGCGCTCTTCTCGCGCCGCGCCGCGCGTTTCGCGACACTCGCGCAATCGCATCCGCTCGCGCCCTATCTCTCTTTTCTGGCCGCGCTCTCGGCCGTGCAGCGCGATCTGCTGGATGATCTGCCGGAGCCCGCCGCGCCGTCGCCGGACGATCTCGCCAGGGCGCGCGAGTTCGGCATGCCGCCGTTGAATCGCGCGCGCTTTGCGCCCGATGCGGCCTTCGGTGCCACGCTCGACCGTCTGTTCGATCGCTGCGGCTCCATTCCCGCGCCCGAAGCAGCGACGGCGGCGCTCGCGCGCGTCGCCTCCGCCGACGCCGGCGCGCGCCTTTTCTTCGCGCAAAACGTCCTCGCCGACGCGATTCCGATGGACGCATTGGCCGAGCATGTCTTCGTCGCGGCGGCGTTGCAGATACATTTCGCGCGCCTCGCCGCGCGTCTCGATCCGGCGACGCTCGTCCCCGTCGCCGACGGCGTCTGTCCGGCCTGCGGCGGCGCGCCCGGCGTCTCCCTCGTCGTCGGCTGGCAGGGCGCGCATGGCGCGAGGTTCTGCTCCTGCTCCTCATGCGCGACCTTGTGGAACTATGTGCGCATCCGCTGCACGGCCTGCGGTTCGACCAAGGGCGTCGGCTATCGAGAGATCGAAGGCGGCTCCGGCGCGATCAAGGCCGAATGCTGCGACGAATGCGGGAGCTATCTGAAAATCCTCTACCAGACGCAGGACCCCGCGCTCGATCCGGTCGCGGACGACGTCGCCTCGCTCGGCCTCGATCTTCTCGTTCGCGAGGGCGGCTCGCGGCGCTTCGGCGTCAATCCTTATTCGATCGGCTATTGAGAGCGAGCGATGAGCGAACGCAAATTGCGCGTTCTCCCTTCCGTCGACGAGACGCTGAAAGCGGAGCCGGCGCTCGCGGCGATCGAGCGTCATGGCCGGGCGCCGACGCTGCAGGCGGTGCGCCGCGCGCTGGACGAGGCGCGCTCGAAACTGCGTGAGGGCGACGAGGCGCCGGTCGCGGCCGAGGACATCGCAGGGCGCGCCGCCGCATTGCTCGAGGCGGAGAGCGCATCGACTGTTCGCGCCGTATTCAATCTCACCGGCACGGTCATCCACACCAATCTCGGACGCGCCATTCTGGCCGAGGCGGCGATCGAAGCGGCGACGCGCGCCATGCGCGAGGCGATCGCGCTGGAATTCGATCTCGAGACCGGCAAGCGCGGCGAGCGCGACGCGCTCATCCGCGATCTGCTGCGCGAATTGACGGGCGCGGAAGACGCGACGGTCGTCAACAACAATGCGGCGGCCGTGCTCATCACGCTGAACACGCTGGCCAAGGGGCGCGAGGCGATCGTCTCGCGCGGCGAGCTGATCGAGATCGGCGGCGCCTTCCGCATGCCCGACATCATGGCGCGCGCCGGCGCCAAATTGCGCGAGGTCGGGACAACGAACCGCACGCACCCGAAGGATTATGTCGAAGCGCTCGGGCCGCGCGCCGGCCTCGTGCTGAAAGTGCATACGTCGAACTATCTGGTGCAGGGCTTCGTCGCCGAGGTGAAGGCGGCGCAACTCGCGTCGATAGCGCATGACGCGCAGGTTCCGCTCGTCAATGATCTCGGCTCCGGCACATTGATCGATCTCCGGCGCTTCGGCCTCGCTCACGAGCCGACGGTGGCCGAGGCGGTGGCGGACGGCGCCGATCTCGTCACCTTCTCCGGCGACAAGCTGTTGGGAAGCGCGCAGGCCGGCTTCATCGTCGGCCGCAAGGAGCTCGTCGCGCGCATCAACCGCAATCCGCTCAAGCGCGCCCTGCGCGTCGACAAGATTCGTCTCGCCGCGATCGAGGCCACCTTGCGCCTCTATCGCGATCCCGATCGCCTGGCCGAGCGATTGCCGACGATCCGTCTGCTCGCGCGCGAGCGAGACGACATTCGGCGCTCGGCGGAGACGTTGCTGTCCGTCGTCGCCTCGGCCGTCGGCGCGGCCTTTACAGTGGACGTCGTCGATTGCGTCAGCCAGATCGGCTCCGGCGCTTTGCCGCTCGCGAGCCTGCCGAGCGCCGGCCTGGCGATCCGGCCGAGCGAGAAGCGGGGCGCGGGTCGGGCGCTCTCGGCATTGTCCGAGCGCCTGCGCGGGTTGGCCGTCCCGGTCGTCGGCCGCATCGAAAACGATGCGCTCGTTCTCGATCTGCGGTGTTTGGAGAATGAGGACGCGTTTCGGACCGACCTCGCCGCTCTGTCGGGAAACGACAATGCGCGCTGAATCGACTGGCGGTTTCGGGGCGCGAATCCTTCTCCCTGCGGGGGACGGCAGCCCCTCGAAGCGGGGTCGGACGGAGGCTGCCGCACAGACGGGTTCAAGCCTGTGTCGCGGCGCCCTACGAGAGGCCGAAGCGATAGAGGCGGCAGGGCGATGGGGTGAAGGTTTCCTCATCCTGAGGAGCCAGCGAAGCGGGCGTCTCGAAGGACGAGGAAACCTTCATATCCACCCTTCTGGTCCTCACCTTCGTGCTTCGAGACGGCTCCTTCGGAGCCTTCTCGGCATGAGGGTGAGGACCGTGGTCCTGTATCCGATCGGAGCCGCCCCATGATCGTCGGCACGGCGGGCCATGTCGATCACGGCAAGACGTCGCTCGTTCGCGCCCTCACCGGCGTCGACGCCGATCGGCTGAAGGAGGAGAAGGAGCGCGGCGTCACCATCGACTTGGGTTTCGCCTATATGCCGACGCAGCGCGGCGAAATCGTCGGCTTCGTCGACGCGCCGGGGCACGAGAAATTCGTCCACAATATGCTGGCGGGAGCGACGGGGATCGATTTCGTGCTGCTGGTCGTCGCGGCCGACGACGGCGTCATGCCGCAGACTTTGGAGCATCTCGCCATTGTCGATCTGCTCGGCGTCGAGCGCGGCGCCGTCGCGCTGACCAAGGCCGACGCCGTTGCGCCGGAGCGGTTGGAGGAGGCGCGGCGCGAAATCGCCGCCACGCTCTCGGGCTCTCGTCTCGCCGGAGCGGATATTTTCCCGGTCTCGAACGTCACGGGAGAGGGCGTCGAACACTTGCGGGCCTTTCTCGTCGAGGCGGCCTCGATCCCGAGCATCCGCGCGAGCGACCGATTGTTTCGCCTCGCCGTCGATCGCTCCTTCACGCTGCGCGGGACGGGCACGGTCGTGACGGGGACGGTGATGTCCGGCGTCGCGCGCATCGGCGACGCGGTGACGGTCAGTCCGACAGGGCTCGCCTGCCGCATCCGCTCCATCCACGCGCAGAATGTCGCGAGCGAGGAGGGGCGCGTCGGACAGCGTTGCGCGCTCAACCTCGCGGGCGAGGGCGTCGCCAAGGACGCCATTCGTCGCGGCGACGTGGTGGCGGCCCCGCCGCTGCACGCGCCGACGCTGCGGCTCGATGCGAAATTGCGCGTGCTGGCGAGCGAAGCGAAGCCCATCCGACAGTGGACGCCCGTTCGCCTCCACCATGGCGCCGCCGAGGTCGGGGCGCGCATCGTGCCGCTCGATGCGGAAGCGCTGGCGCCGGGCGCGGAAGGCTTCGCGCAGATCGTGCTCGAGAACCCGGTCGCGGCGATCGTCGGCGATCGTTTCGTCTTGCGCGACACGTCGGCGCAACGCACGATCGGCGGCGGCCGGATCGTCGATCTGCGCGCGCCGCCGCGCAGGCGCCGCACGCCGGAGCGGTTGGCGCAGCTCGAGGCTCTGACGCTCGATGCGCCCGAGGCGGCTCTTCGCGCTCTGCTCGCGCGTCCGCCTTTCCACCAGGACCTCTACGGTTTCGCCCGCGACCACGGGCTTTCGGCCGAGCAGGCGGAGGACATCGCCGAGCGGCTCGGTCTCGTTCGTCTTCGCGCCGGAGAGACGGACGTCGTTCTCGACGCCGCGACATTCGCGCGATCGAAGCAGGATCTGCTGGCGGCGGTGGCCGCCTTTCACGAGTCGAATCCGGATCTCGCCGGCGTCGGGCTCGAGCGCCTGCGCCTGTCGCTGCAACCGAAGCTGCCGACGACCGCCTTCAAGGGCCTGCTCGAGCGCCTGGCGCGAGCGGGAGAGGTGTTTTTGCGGGGCGCCTGGGTCCGTCTGCCGGGGCATGAGGCGCGGTTGAGCGAGACGGACGCCGCCCACTGGGTCGCTGTCGCTCCTCTGCTCGCGGGCGAAGAGCGCTTTCGTCCGCCGCGCGTGCGCGACATCGCCCACGCGCTGGACCTTCCCGAGCCGGAGGTGCGGCGGCTTCTGAAGGCGCAGAGCCGCATGGGCCAACTGGACGAGATCGCGCATGATCATTTCTTCCCGCGCGCGACAACGTCGGAAATGGTGGATATTCTGGCGTCGCTCGCGGCGAGTCGACCGAATGGGGAGTTCAACGCCGCGCAGTTTCGCGACCGGGTCGAGAACGGCCGCAAGGTGGCGATCCAGATTTTGGAGTTTTTCGACCGCCATGGCGTCACCTTGCGGCGCGGCGACCTGCGGCGCGTCAATCCGCACCGCTTGGATTTGTTTCGCGTCGCGCCGGAGGCGGAGCAGGACAAGGGGAATTGATGGAGGAGACGCGCTCCCGGTGGGGCGTCCGGACTTCAAATCCGGGAGGGGCCGCGAGACGGTCTCTGGTGGGTTCGACTCCCACTCTCTTCCGCCACGTAATTTTGGGCTCTCACGCGGGTCGCTGGCCGATATGCGCGCTGTCATTCCCGGCGGGTCGTAGGCCCGACCGGGAATCCAGGAGCCGATGCTCTGATTTTTCGCCCTTCGCCCCTGGATTCCCGGTCGCCGCTCCGCGCCGCCGGGAATGACATGAGCGGGGTGGCGCCCTGTGGCGACCAGCCCCTCACACCCGCATCGGCATCAG
>PQAN01000261.1 GCA_003105285.1 Methylocystaceae bacterium | reverse complement strand
TGTCTCGCGAGGAATGACGGCGCAGCCGTCAGGGGAAGAAAGTCGATCGGCGCCATTGCCGCATAGGCGATCGAGGCGCAGCCGGCCTTCGGCCAGATCCGCCCATCAAAGAGGCCGTTATGGAGCGCTCGGCCTGACGGGTATCGGGGAGAGTTCGGCGACGGCGTGCGACCGTAAGGATTCGGCGATGAGTGCCGACGATGATGACAATCCTCGGTCCGGCCACAACATTTCGTCATCGCTTCCCAGCCGCATATCGAAATGCCTGCCGCCCCGCTGATTGTCGGACGCAGTGAGATCGCTCTCGCCGAAGGATTGCTTCAATGAGCATCACAATTTCGACCGCCTCGCCAAGACGATTCGAAGTTGCCGCCACCATTGCCGCCGTGTCACGACGATGAACTCGGAGAGTTGCAGATCGACATGCGCCCATAGGAGCAGCTGCAACAGCGTCAGGCCCGCGCGAGACGCGTTTCTTCCCGTCCCAGCGGGGTCGCTCCAGCGATGCGGATCAAAGCGGTGATGCCGACCGCGGCCGCGCCGACGAACGAAAAAATCATCTGCCATATCGGAGACGGCATGGCCATCTGGGCAATTGCGTGTGTGGCGTAATAGCCGGCGACCGTCGCCGGCGCAGCGTAGACGAGCACGATGGCGAGTCGGAGCCAGGTCCAGGGAACGAAGGCGAGCGCCAATTGCCCGATCGCGAATGTCACGCCTGCGGCGATGACGCCAACGACTGTACCGCCGAGCCAGCCGGCGCCCGTGTGAAAAGCCCAGGCGCCGACCGTCAGGCCGGCATAGAAGGGGAGCGCGAAGACGGCGAGCGTGAACAGCAGCCAGCAGAAGAAGCCGATGCCGGCGATGACGAGCAGAGGTCCGAAGATGATCATGGCGGTGGTCTCCGTGAGACAAAGATCTGACGAGCGCGCCTTCCACCACCGCCACGGCACAGCGGCGAGTCTAGCGGGAAAGAAGAGGCAGGGCGAGCGAAAATCCCCGCAGGATTTTCGTCGCTCATGGTCGCAAGTTCCTTCATAGCTGGAAGGGATCGAATTCATGCACGATGGCGGCGGGATCGCCGTCGTATTCGGTCGACGGCATGACGCCGTAGTCTCCCGTGCCGTCATGGAAGACGACGACGCAGATCATGAGGGTGTTGGCGAGATCCCAACCGCGAGCGTGGGCGAATGTGAGGTTTCGAGACATCGATCGGCTCCTGTGCTGAGGCGGGGGCCATCCCCGCGCGACAGGCGCCCGATGTGTCCGGCCGATGGCCGCGATCACCGCGCAGGTAAAACCGAAGCGGCGGCACGCTCGCGTAGCCGACCCCTCGAGGGTTGATGGCGTCAGGCCATCGGTCGGATAGAGGATCAGTGCCGATCAGAGCGGGGTGGCGCTCGCCGGTAGGAGTCGATTATTCGAAATCATGGAGCCCGGTCGCGGATTGCTCGAACCTCTCGATTGTCGGCGGACCACGTGCTTCTGCAGAGCGAACGGCTCATGAGGTCGGCATGGCGGCGTTCACGGGACGAGCTCTCCATCATGTGAAGAAGGCGCTCGCCATCGCGGCGCTGGCGATCGAGCGGCAGCTGGGGCCGTTTCAGTCCGGCTCGGATTTGAGCGACATGAAGGCATTGCTCGATGAGATCATCGAGAACGATACGGAATTGGCGTATGACGCGCGCGCCGCGAGGATCGCCGTGATCGGCGCGCCAGACTGAAATAAGACTTTACGGAAACGCGGCGACACGCTTTTGCGTTTCGGCGTATTTCCGGCTCTGATGGTCGGCGGCGCTCACGCGCCGCCTGCGCCGAAGCGCCAAACCGGAATTCCGAGCTTGCGCGCCTTGTCGGCGAGGTTTTCCTGGATGCCGGTTCCGGGAAAGACGATGACGCCGATCGGCAGGACCTCCAGCATCGCGTCGTTGCGTTTGAAGGGCGCCGCCTTCGCGTGCTTGGTCCAGTCGGGCTTGAAGGCGATCTGCGGAACCTTGCGGTGATCGGCCCAGCGGGCGGCGATCCGTTCGGCGCCTTTCGGACTGCCGCCATGCAGCAGCACCATGTCGGGATGCTTGGCGTGGACCTGGTCGAGCTTCGCCCAGATCAGCCGATGGTCGTTGAAGTCGAGCCCGCCGGTGATGGCGACCTTCGGACCAGGAGGCAGCAGCACCTCGTTTTCTGCGCGCTTCTTCGCTGCGAGGAAGTCCCGGCTGTCGATCATCGCCGAAGTGAGATTGCGGTGATTGACCATCGATCCGCCGCGCGGTCGCCAGGACGATCCGGTGTGGCGCTCGTAATGTTCGGCGGCCTGATCGCGCATCAGCTCGAAAGCGTCCCGGCGCTCGAGGAGCGTCTGCCCTTCGGCGGTGAGTCGCTCCAGCTCGACGGATTTCACCTCGCCGCCATCCTGCTCGCGCTGCGAGCGGCGTTGCGCCTGCTCATTGTCGTCGAGCTCGCGTTCGATCCGCTCCACGGCGCGGTGAAAGAGATTGACGGTCGACCAGAGCAGGTCGCCGAGATCCGGCTCGAGGCGGGTGTCCTGCAACGCCGCGATCAGCGCGTCGAAGATGTCGGCGACGGCGCCCGAGACGATGCGCCCTTCCGGCAATGGCCTTGGATCGGGTTCGTCCTGAAAGGGGCGATAGCCGTAGAGCTGGAGTTCCTGGAGGATATGGTCGGTCGGGGATGACGCGTGCGGCGGCTCGTGGCGGTCATCGTCGCGATCGGTGATCATGGCGCTTCCTTTCGTCGGATCGACCGCGCCCATCGCGGCCTTCATGGCGACGAAAGCGGCAGGCGGAGCGGACCTGCACCCGCAGCGCAGCGGAGGGCCGCAGCGCAGCGGAGGACGGCGGAGGACGGCTATTTTGTCTCGCGATGGAAAGCGGCCGCAGGCCGCGCCGGAAAATAGCCGGCCGCAGCCGTTGCCGATCCGAGCCGCCTGCCGATCGATCGCCCTCTGAAGAAGGCCGTGGGGGCGGACCTCTCCGAC
>PQAN01000260.1 GCA_003105285.1 Methylocystaceae bacterium | reverse complement strand
CTTATGTGATCCGCTGACGCGGTTCCACATCTCGACACTCGAGAATTTCATCGGCCGCGCAAGAGCGCGGCCGTTTTTTTTGGGCGCCCCCGATCGCCCGGCAAGGCCGTCGCGCTCCGCGCCCGCCATGGTCGAATTGAGAATGCGCTCTATCTTGAAGCACTCTCGGCGAAGGCGCCGTCGAGCGCCGGGCGCCGGGCGGAGACTTCGAACCGTCGAGGTCGGATCGATCGACATTCTCGAACATGAGACGCGGATGACGCTCGAGACCCCGCATATGGACGCCGAACTCGAACATATGAGAATGATCGTCGAGTCCGCCTTCGCGGCGCGTTTCCTGGTGAGCGGCGACGATCGGATCCTCTATGTAAATCAGGCGGCGGAAGAGATGTTCGGCTATCGCGCCGAAGAGCTCGTCGGCGGCACGGTCGACGTTCTGGTGCCGCAGCCGGTCCGGCCGGGCCATGCCCAGTTACGAAACGGTTTTCTCGACGATCCTCGGCGCGTGATGATCGGCGTCGACCGCGAGATTCACGGCCTCAGGAAGAACGGGACCGAATTTCCCATTCAGGTCGGACTCGCGCCGATCAAAACGGACGACGGCCGCCTCTATGTGGCCGTGACCATATTCGACATTTCACATCACAAGGAGATCGAACGTCAGCTCGTCGAGCGCGCCCGAGAGCTGGGCCTCGCCAACGACCGGCTCGCCCGCTTCGCCTATATCGCCTCGCACGATCTCCAGGAGCCGCTGCGCAAGATCGCCGCCTTCGCCGAGGTGATCAAGGCCGCCCTGGCGAACGGAAATGTGGGAGAGGCGGATCGGGCGAGCGACGTCGTGCGCATGTCGGCGCTGCGGGCGCGCGAATTGGTCGAAGGGCTCCTGACCTATTCGCGACATGTTTCGACTCCTCTGGAACTGGAGGAGTTGAATGTGAAAGAGGAAATCGAGGCCGTCGTCGCCGATTTTTCCGAACTGATCCGGCAGACGAATGCAAAGATCGCGATTCGAATTCCTCCGGCCGCCAAAGTGCTCGCGGACAAGCCGCAGTTCGTCCGCTGCATGTTCAATCTTCTGTCGAACGCGATCAAATATCGCAAGCCGGGACGCGATCTCGAGATCGTCTTCGAAGCCGGCGACGAAGCGGATTTCCAATTGTCGGTCGCCGACAATGGAATCGGTTTCGAACCGAAATACGCGGAAGTGATCTTCGAGCCGCTGAAACGTCTTCACAGCTTTTCGCAATATCCCGGCGCCGGCATCGGATTGGCGCTGTGCAAGTCCATGTGCGAACGGCACGGATGGCGGCTCGAAGCCCAGTCGCAACTCGACCTCGGAGCGACTTTCACCTTGACCATACCGATCGCCAAGGCGCCGCCGGGCGCGCAGGAGAGAAGCCGAAGGCTCGCTCCGCGCTAGAGTCTTTCGGTGTTTCAATGAAACACCGAAAGACTCCGGGTCATTGTTTCGACGCGTTTCCGACGCCGAACCGGCTTCCACTTCCACTTCGGCTGGAAACGCTTTAGCTTCTTGTCTTGACGCGTTTCCGACGCCGAACCGGTTTCCACTTCGGCTGGAAACGCTCTTAATTCTCGATCAGCTTCAGCGTGAGGCATTTCGCGGCGCCGCCGGCCTTCAAGAATTCGGACAGCGGCGTGAGCGTCGGCGTGAAGCCCGCCGCGCGCAATCTGTTTTGCAGCGAAGCCGAGGCGTCGTTCATGACGACGCGCCCATCGACGTCGACGGCGTTGCAGGCGAAGCGCAACGCATCGTCCTCCGACACCTCGATGCGCTTTCCCGGCGGAACGAGCGTCGCGATCGCCTCTCTCGAAGCGGCGTCGAAGGCCGCCGGATAATACATCAGCCAGCCGCCTTCGAGCGGACAGAAGCAGGTGTCGAGATGATAGAAGCGCGGGTCGACGAGGCGCAGACCGACCGTGCGCCGGCCGAACACGCGCTCGAGGACTAAAGGCGCCTCCGAGCCCGAGCGCACGCCATATCCGCACCAGAGGAGGGGCAGCGCGCGGTCGAGCAGCGCGTCGCCGCCGCCTTCGAACGGCACATCTTCCGGCCAGGCGGCGATATCGAAGCCCTGCCGCTCGAACCAGGCGCGAAACAGCGCTTCCTCCGGCCGCCTCTCGGGCGCGCGGAAGCGGCTGACGACCGCTCTATCGCCGATCACCAGTCCCGCATTGGCGGAAAACACCATGTCGGGCAGGCCGGCCGCCGGCGCGATCAGCGCGATGTCCGCCTCTCTCGAGAGCAGACGGCGGAGATCGGCCCATTGCTCGCGCGCCAGCGAATGAACGGCTCTGCCGATCTGATTCTGCATCCAGGGATTGATGACGTAGCTGACGTCGAAATGCTCCGGCGCGCACATGAGAATATGCTGCCGGCCGCCGGAACGATCGCGGCGGATGTCCTCGGCCTCGACGAAAAATCCGTCCTTCTCCGCCGTTCCCGACGCGACCTTGTCCAGAGCGCCGATCGACGTTCCGAGAGGCTTGGTCATCCGCTTCCTTTCAGAGGATAGTCGCCCGCGTCGACTCATTCGCAGCCCGCCAGAGCCGCGCGGCGCAAACACTGCTATCGGCGCCGGCCTATACGCCGCGTCGGCGGCGAAATCATGATCCGATAAGAAGATCGTCGCCGGCCGGCGGATGACGCTCGACACATGCGGTCAGCACCTCCTCGAAACGATCCAGCGCCCAGTCGAGATCGTCGCGCGCGATGATCAGCGGCGGCGAGAGACGCACGACGGTATGATGCGTCACGGTGGACAGCACGCCCTTCGTGAGAAGACGTTCGCAAATTTCGCGGCCCGTCGCGAATTGCGGATCGATCTCGGCGCCCGCCCACAGGCCCTTGCCGCGCACCTCCCTCAATGCGGGACTCGAGATCGAGCGCAAGCGGCGCAGCATGTGCTCGCCGAGCGTGCGGCTGCGCTCCACCAGTCCTTCGTCGTGGATGATGCGCAGCGCCTCCAGTCCGACGGCGGCGGCGAGCGTATTGCCGCCGAAGGTCGAGCCGTGAGAGCCGGGCGTGAACACATCCATCACCTCGCGCCGCCCGACGAAGGCGGAAACCGGCAGCACGCCGCCGCCGAGCGCCTTTCCGAGAGTTACGCCATCCGGCAAGATGTTCTCGTGCTGGAAGGCGAACAATGCGCCGGTGCGGCCGAGCCCCGCCTGCACCTCGTCGACCAGCAGCAGAACGCCGTGCGCGTCGCACAGACGGCGCAGCCCCGCGAGCCAGCCCTCGGGCGGCACGATGACGCCCGCCTCGCCCTGAATGGGCTCGACGAGCACGGCCGCCGTATCGGCCGTGATCGCCGCCTCCGTCGCCTGCAGATCGCCGAACGGCACGGAACGAAAGCCCGGCGTGAACGGTCCGAAGCCGTCGCGATATTCGGGCTCCGACGAAAAGCTGATGACCGTCGTCGTGCGCCCGTGAAAATTTCCCGCCGCGACGATGATCTGAGGAGTCTCTATGCCCTTCTTGCGGCGTCCCCAGCGGCGCGCCGCCTTGATGGCCGTCTCCACGGCCTCGGCCCCGGTGTTCATCGGCAGCGCGACGTCGAGGCCGGTCAAACGGCAGAGCTCGGTGAGAAAGGCGTCGAGACGATCGTCGTAATAGGCGCGCGACGGCACGGCGAGGCGCTGCG
>PQAN01000259.1 GCA_003105285.1 Methylocystaceae bacterium | reverse complement strand
ATGAAGCCCTGCTCGACCGTCGAGACGCACACCTCTTCGAGCGTCTGCGCGAAGCGCGCCAGCGCCGCGTCGCCGTCGAGCTTGGCGCGATGCGCCAGCGCCCGCGTCCAGGCGAAGATCGAGGCGATGGAGTTGGTGGAGGTCTCGTGGCCTTTCTGGTGCTCGCGATAATGGCGCGTGACCGTGCCGTGCGCGGCCTCGGCTTCGACCGTCTTGCCGTCCGGCGTCATCAGCACGCTCGTCATCAGGCCGAGCGAACCGAAGCCCTGCGCCACCGTGTCGGACTGCACGTCGCCGTCGTAGTTCTTGCAGGCCCAGACATAGCCGCCCGACCATTTGAGCGCCGAAGCCACCATGTCGTCGATGAGGCGATGCTCGTAGGTGAGGCCGAGCGCCTGAAATTTCGCCTTGAACTCGGCGTCGAACACCTCCTGGAAAATATCCTTGAAGCGTCCGTCATAGGCCTTGAGGATGGTGTTCTTGGTCGACAGATACAGCGGATATTTGCGATTGAGCGCGTAGTTCATCGCCGCTCTCGCGAAGTCGCGGATCGACTCGTCGAGATTGTACATGGCCATGGCGACGCCGGCGCCGGGGAAATCGAACACCTGCTTCTCGATGACCGAACCGTCCTCGCCCTCGAATTTGATGGTGAGCCGGCCCTTGCCGGGCGTGCGGAAATCGACGGCGCGATATTGGTCGCCGAAGGCGTGACGGCCGATGACGATCGGCGCGGTCCAGCCCGGCACGAGACGCGGCACGTTCTTGGCGATGATCGGCTCGCGGAAGATGACGCCGCCCAGAATATTGCGGATCGTGCCGTTCGGCGACTTCCACATTTCCTTGAGGCCGAACTCCTTCACCCGCGCCTCGTCCGGGGTGATGGTGGCGCATTTGACGCCGACGCCATGCGCCTTGATCGCTTCGGCGGCGTCGATCGTCACCTGATCGTTGGTCTGATCGCGGTTCTGGATCGAGAGGTCGAAGTAGAGGAGCTCGACGTCCAGATAGGGATGGATCAGCTTGTCCTTGATATAGGCCCAGATGATCCTGGTCATCTCGTCGCCATCGAGTTCGACGACCGGTTTTTCGACCTTGATCTTGCTCATGAAACCCGTCCCCCGCGTGCGGCTTGCGCCCTATAGCACCGAGTGGGGCGCAGGCAAAGCAGGCGCCAGGGACGAACCGCGATGACGGGATCATGACTTCGGACGATCGGGGACGCTTGCGAGCGCGTCCCTCGCCTTTGCTCCGAGCGCGATCGAACGGCGGCGCAGGGCCGCCATCCTCTTATTCCGTATAGGCCAGGGCCCCGCCGGGCAGCTTGCTTTCGACGCCCCTGTAGCGATCGGAGCGCTGGCCCATCATCGCCTCGAAGGCCTCGTGAACCTCGCCGACGGACTTGTCCTTCATCTTGCGCCCCTGACGCGCATAGAAGATCGGCTTATTGGCGCGGGCCGGCTTCGGCAGCAGCCGAGCGGCGGAAGTGTTCGGCGCCTCGTCCATTTTCTGCATGAACCGGGCCGCGTCGTCGGGCCCGAGGAAGTGGATGAGATAGGTTTCGCCCGCCGTCAGAGGCCGGCCGAGGCGCTCCGAGATGCGCTCCCCGTCATATTTCAGCATTTCCGCGGCGAACACGGCGGAGAGATAAGGATCGTTGCGAAGCTTCAGGATTTCCACGCGCTTCTGGCGCGAGACGCGCGTATCGCCGTCCGACGCCTCGATCGCCCGAGCCGCCTCCTCCTGCCCGTGGCGCCAGCCGAACAGGCGCACCGCCTTGAACCAGGTGGAGTCGATGAACTGGAACAGCCCGCTGGCCGAAGACGTGCTGGCCTTGGCGCGTGGCGCGAAATTCGATTCCTTGTCGGCGATGGCCATCAAAAGCGCGGGATCGGAGCCCGTCGTCTTCGCCGCCTGCACGACATGCTCGACGATCGCGCGCGCGACGCGCACCGGGCCGAACTGGAGAACGCCGGAGGTCGCGCTGTCGCCGCGCCAAGCCTCGGCGTCCGGCCGGTCCGCCGTCCCCTTTCGCCCGGCCACGCGCGCCCAGCTCCGCGCCGCCTCTTCGAGCGAGAAATCGGCGTCGAGCGCCGTATCGTCGATATCGCCGCGCGCCAATTGGATGACGGGCGGCGCGGCGCGGCCGCGGGCCTGGGCGCCGTTCCTGGCCGTCCGGGCCGACGTCTCCGCCGGCTTGACGCGGTCGCGGCCGTCGGGAACGGCGAGCAGAACCGCCACCATGGCGAAAGCGAAGGCCGCCGCGACAGCGAGCGCGCGGACCAGCACCTGAACGGATTGGGCGGCCCGGATGTCGGGCCACTCCGCGCGAAGGCGGACAGTGAGAACTTGCAGAAAGCGCGGCCATCTCGGCGCCGACGCTTCCGTTGCGCCTCGATCGGCAGAAGCTATCGCCTGGAAAGTCACCCTGTTTCGTTCCTCTCTGTTGTTAGGACTAGATTCAGCCTAACAACCAGGAGGGGCGAAAAATCGACCACGCGCGTCACGTCCCTGTCACAATTCGCGCGAGCGGCCGATTGCCGCGAAGCCCCGGAAAACAAGGCTTCAGCTACGTACGGAGAAGAAACGGCGCGCGCTTCGCCACAATCGCGCCAAACGGCTCCGCCGCCCGGCGCGCTCGCGCTCACGCTAGAAAAACAAGGGGAATCGCGCGTTTAGAAGGTCAGCAGCTTGGAGAGCATGTTCTGCAGGAAGTGGAACTCCGCGCCGGCCGTCGGCGTCGTGCGCGTCAGGAAGTCGATGGGCTTGCCGTCCTCGAAGCCGTAATCGGCGATGCGCTGCACCTTCTTGGATTTGTCGAAATACACCGCCAACACGTGCTGATCGGCGACCTGCTGCGGCATGAACGCCAATTGGCGCTCGATCCTCTGGCTGAAATAGTACCAGGCGTCGCCGCCGACCGTCGACGTCGTCGACGGCGTGCCGAGAAGCGCGAGCACCTGCTGGGCGGGAAGGCCGGTCTTGACCTGCGCGGCCTTGCGCGTGTCGATGATGGCGCCGCGGTTGATGACGCCGTCATAGCCGAGGCAGCCGGACAGCGAGGCCGCGAGCCCCACGGCGCCGACGGCCAGAGCCGCGCGAAGCCGCGCCTTTTGGGAAAAGAAACGCAAGCTCCCCGACGCCATTTTGCTCTCCGCCATGTCCTTCCCTCGTCGATGCGAGGCGAACCGATATCGCACGAATGATTTATGGATGCCTAACCTCCGGCCCGGGCGAAAGCAAGCCGCGAAGGCTCGGCTTCGTCGCCTCGGGCTGGCGTCGTCCGCTCTTCGACCGTATCAATGGCCAGAAAATGGCGACGCTTCGAAAATCGCCGGCGCCGCCCATCTATATCCGTTCCGCGATGCGCGACTTGAAGAGGAGAAGCCTCATGACAAGAGACCAAGACGTCGACGAGGTCCCGTTCTCGCGTCCCCTGGCGGCGGCCGACGTGCCCGAGAACGGCCTCGACGTGTCGATCGCCGCCGAGGCTGGAGAACGCGCCGCGCTCGCCCGCGCGGACGGGCTGAACGCGCTGTCCCGGCTCGAGGCGGACCTGCATGTCGCGCGCGAAGGCGCGGGCGGGCTTCGGGTGACGGGCGAATTGCGCGCGGACATACGCCAGACCTGCGTCGTCTCGCTCGAGGAGTTCGACGCGACCGTCGTCGAGCCGATCGATCTGCGCTTCGCGCCGCCGGCGCCGGTCGAGGACGCGCCTCGCGGCGACAGACATTGGCGGGACCGGCGGACGGGCTCGGCGCCCGAGCCGAAAGAGGAGAAAACGAGCCGCCACATCGTCGCTCTCGACGACGACGCGCCCGATCCGCTGATCGAAGGACGGGTCGACCTCGGGTCCGTGGTCGCCGAATTCCTGGCGCTCGCCCTCGATCCTTATCCGCGAAAGCCGGGAGCGAGCTTCGCCGAGTCCGCGGCGGCCGGCGAGCCCGAGACGGCCTCGCCCTTCGCCGGATTGCGCGACGCCTTGGAGAAAGGCCGCGAGAACTGACGATCTTCGTCGCGGCGGCCGGAATTGCCCTTGCGCTGGCGCGGCGCAAATGGCAAGTCGTGTGCGCCAGCGCCATGCTGGGCGGAACGTCCATGCCCGTCTCGAGCGATGTCGCCCGAGGACTGCGAATGAGCGCGGCCTCCCGTTCTCGTTTCGCCGAACCGCTCACGCTACGGGCGACCCGACGGCGCCGAAAGGGGATGCCGCTCGGCTTCCGGAACAAGTCAGGAGTTGATGTGGAATGGCGCAGCCCATTCGGATAGCGCTCGACGCCATGGGCGGCGATTTTGGTCCAAAAGTCACCATTCCCGGAGCCGCGAACGCGCTCGAGCGCCGACCCGACAGCAGCTTTCTGCTGTTCGGCGACGAGACGGCGATTCACGCCGAACTCGCGTCCTTTCCGCGTCTCGCGGCGGTCTCCACGGTGCGCCACACCAAGGTCGCGGTCCGCATGGACGACAAGCCGAGCCAGGCGTTGCGCTCGGGCCGCCGCGTCTCCTCCATGTGGCAGGCGATCGAGGCGGTGAAGAAAGGCGAGGCCGACGTCGCCGTCTCCGCCGGCAACACCGGCGCGCTGATGGCCATGGCCAAAGTCTGCCTGCATACGATGGCGGATATCGAGCGCCCGGCGCTCGCGAGCCTGTGGCCGGCGCCGACCCCGCGCGGCTATTCCATCGTGCTGGACGTCGGCGCCTCGATCGGCGCGGACGCCCGCCATCTCGTCGACCTCGCCGTCATGGGCTCGGCGATGGCGCGGGCGCTGTTCGAGCTCGAGCGTCCGAGCGTCGGCCTGCTCAATGTCGGCAAGGAGGACATCAAGGGCGTCGAGGAGGTCAAGACCGCCTCTCGCCTGCTGAAGGAGGCCGATCTCCCCGATCTCGACTATCGCGGCTTCGTCGAGGGCGACGAGATCGGCAAGGGCGTCGTCGACGTCGTCGTCACCGAGGGATTCTCGGGCAATATCGCGCTGAAGACGGCCGAAGGAACGGCGCAGCAGATCACCGACTATCTGCGCCAGGCGATCGGCAAGTCGCTGCTCGCCAAGCTCGGCTATCTCCTCGCGCGCGGGGCTTTCCGCGAGCTGCGCGACAAGCTCGACGTGCGCAACATCAACGGCGGCGTGTTCCTCGGCCTCGAGGGCGTCGTCATCAAGAGCCACGGCGGCGCCGACCCCGTCGCCTTCGCCCGCGCGGTCGAGATCGGCTACGAGATGGCCCATCAGGGCCTGTTGACGAAAATACGGGAAACGATGGCGATCTCGCACGAACACGACGCTCCCGCCAAAGACTCCGCCGCCGCGACGTCCCTTCCCTCCTCCCAGGAAGCCGCACAGTGACCGCCGTCGGACAATTGCGCTCGGTCGTCGCCGGCGTCGGCTCCTATCTGCCGGAACGCGTTCTGACCAACGCCGAGCTCGCCTCCATGGTCGACACGAGCGACGAGTGGATCGTTCAACGCACCGGCATCAGGGAGCGACACATTGCCGCGCCCGGCGAGACGACGTCGATGCTCGGCGAGCGCGCGGCCCGCGCCGCGCTCGCGGACGCGGGCCTGCGGCCGGAGGATATCGATCTCGTCATCGTCGGCACGTCGACGCCGGACTACACCTTTCCCTCGACCGCCACGCAGATCCAGGCGGCGCTCGGCATCTTCCACGGCGTCGCCTTCGATCTGCAGGCGGTCTGCTCCGGCTTCGTCTTCGCCCTGGCGACGGCCGACAAATTCCTGCGCTCCGGCTCGCACAAGCGCGCCCTCGTCATCGGCGCCGAGACCTTTTCACGCATCATCGACTGGACGGACCGCACCACTTGCGTGCTGTTCGGCGACGGCGCCGGCGCCGTGGTGCTGGAGGCCCGCGCGAGCGACGGCTCCATGGCCGAGCGCGGCGTTCTGACGACGCATCTGCGCTCGGACGGCCGCCATCGCGCCAAGCTGCATGTCGACGGCGGCCCCTCCTCGACCGGCACGGTCGGCCATCTGCGGATGGAGGGCAAGGAAGTCTTCCGTTTCGCCGTCGGCATGGTGACCGACGTCGTGAAGGACGCCTTCGCCGCGACCGGCGTCACGCCCGGCGAGCTGCGATGGTTCGTGCCGCATCAGGCCAATCGCCGCATCATCGACATGTCCGCCGCCAAGCTCGGGATCGGGCCGGAAAAGATCGTCGCCACCGTGCATCTGCACGGCAACACCTCCGCGGCCTCGATTCCGCTGGCGCTCTCGGTCGCGCGGCGGGACGGCCGCATCGAGCGCGGCGACCTCGTCATGCTGGAGGCGGTCGGCGGCGGCTTCACCTGGGGGTCGGCGCTGATCCGCTGGTAGCTCCCAAGCCGCAACCTGCGCTTGATTTCTTGCAATCTTTCTGAAAAATATCCAGATTGAGTTTTTCGCCACTCGCAACAAGCGGCTGCAGCTCGCGGATTGCGGGCGAACCGCGACGAACCTTTCTCTCGCGAGAGCTATCGCAACGAGACGGCGAGCCGTCTCGCCCATGTTGTTTTCTGCTTGCATTACACAAGGTTGAAGATGTCGCAGGATGTTTTCGAAGATGGCTTTCAGAACGTCGATGTGAAGCGCTCCGACGCCCGTCGGCCCGCCGCCTCCGATGCGGCGTCCTCCCATACGTTGACGCGCGCCGATCTCGCCGACGCCGTGCATCGCCGCGTCGGCCTCTCCCGCACGGAATCCAGCGAATTCGTAGAGGCCGTGCTGTCGGAGATCTTTCAGGCGATCGTGACGGGAGAAGACGTGAAACTGTCGTCCTTCGGCTCGTTCCACATCCGCTCGAAAAACGAGCGCGTCGGCCGCAATCCGAAGACCGGCGCCACGGCTCCGATCTCGGCGCGGCGCGTCGTGATGTTCAAAGCCTCCAATGTGCTGCGGGCGCGCATCAACGGCCATCGTCCGATCGCCAGGAGTCGCTGAGGCGCGCCGCCGCGGCTTTCGCGCTTGCGAAGGCGAAGGCCGCCGTCCTACAAGCCTGATCGCATGAGCGAGCCCGCCGCCGACGAAGACACGCGATCGATCCGCGCCGCCGCGGATCTGCCGCGCGCCGTCTGGGGATTGGGCTTCACCTCGCTCCTCATGGATTGCTCGTCCGAGATGATCCATGCCCTGCTCCCCGTCTATCTCACCGTCTCGCTCGGCCTGCCGGCGACGGATATCGGCTGGATCGAAGGATCGGCGGAGGCGACCGCGCTCGCCGTCAAGGTCGTGTCCGGCCGCGTGTCGGACCTGCTCGGCAAGCGCAAGGGACTGACGCTGCTCGGCTATGGGCTGGCCGCCGCCGTCAAGCCGATCTTTCCGCTCGCCTCCGGACGCGTTCGAGGTCGTCGCCGCGCGCGTGCTCGACCGTTTGGGCAAGGGCTTGCGCGGAGCGCCGCGCGACGCGCTCATCGC
>PQAN01000258.1 GCA_003105285.1 Methylocystaceae bacterium | reverse complement strand
ATGGACCCAGTCGGGATATTCCAGCACATAATAGGGGTCGAGCACGACGCCGCGCTGGGTGACGCAATGGTCGGCGCGCAGGCTGATCCAGCGGTCGTGGAGGAGCCGCCGCGAGGCGCGGACCTCCCAGGGCCGCAGCGTCTCGTCGCTCAAGGCGTCGGTCTCGCGGAAAATTCCGCCGTCCGGACGACGAGCGTCTGGCCCTCCGCCGAGTCCCAATTGGCCGGTCCCTGCATCAGCCCGACCTGACAGCCCGAGCCGTCGATCAAAAACGTCGTCGGCAATCCCAGCGCCTGGCCCGTCTGCTTGAGCTGGAAGAAGATCTCGGCCTTCGGGTCCGAGTAATAAGCGAGGCTCTTCGCGCCGATCTCGCCGAGAAAGGCCTTCGGCCGTTCGAGCCTCGACGTGTCGACATTGACGGTGACGACCTCGAATTTATCGGAGCCGGCTTTCGCCTGCAGCCGGTCGAGCGCGGCCATCTCGCTCCGGCAGGGGACGCACCAGGTCGCCCAGAGATTCAAGAGCACCGTCTTGCCCTTGAAATCCTCGAGCGTCTTAGGCTGGCCGTCCGGCCCGGTGAAAACCACCTTCGGCATCGGTTCGGGCTCGCCGGCGATCGCCATCGCCGCCACTTCGCCCTTGGCGAGACCCGACACCTGCTGCGAAATTTCGCGCGCCGCCGCACAGGCGAGGCCGCCGCCGTTCTTGCCGCTCCGCGTTCCGTTCACGTATAGAAACCCCGCGCCCGCCGCGACAACGAGCGCGGCCGCCGCGATCGTCGAAAAGCGGCGGCGCGCGGGAGAGCTGGAAGCGTCGGTCTGGTCTGTCATGGATTGCAGTTCCAAGGGCGCATGGGACGAGTGGACATATGACGAGCAAGATATGGGGCGGCCGGTTCCAGAGCGCAACCGACGCGATATTGGAGGCGATCAACGTCTCCATCGAGTTCGATAAGCGGCTCGGCCCGCAGGACGTCAGAGGCTCGCTGGCGCATGTCGCCATGCTGGCCGAAACCGGCATCCTCACGCGCGAGGACGCCGTCTCCATCACGCGCGGTCTAGAACAAATTCGCGGCGAAATCGAGGAGGGGAGCTTTGTCTTCTCCCGTGCGCTGGAAGACATTCATATGAATGTCGAGGCGCGGCTCGCCGAGATCATCGGCCCCGTCGCCGGGCGGCTGCATACCGCGCGCTCGCGCAACGATCAGGTGGCGACGGATTTTCGCCTGTTCGTCCGCGACACGATCGACGATCTCGACGCCCAATTGGCCGATCTGCAGCAGGCGCTGGCCGAGAAGGCGCTCGAGGAAGCCGGCAGCGTCATGCCGGGCTTCACCCATCTGCAATCAGCCCAGCCCGTCACCTTCGGGCACCATCTCCTCGCCTATGTCGAAATGATCGGCCGCGATCGCGGGCGGTTCAGGGACGCGCGCGCGCGGCTCGACGAATGCCCGCTCGGCGCGGCGGCGCTCGCCGGAACCTCCTTCCCGATCGATCGCGACTTCACCGCCGCAAGGCTCGGCTTCGCCCGGCCGACGGCCAATTCGCTGGACAGCGTCTCCGACCGCGATTTCGTCCTCGAGACGCTGTCCGCGGCGGCGATCACGGCGACGCATCTATCGCGCTTCGCCGAGGAGATCGTGTTGTGGACGACGCCGCAATTCGCCTTCGTCGCCCTGTCGGACAAATTCACGACCGGCTCGTCGATCATGCCGCAAAAGCGCAATCCCGACGCCGCCGAGCTGGTGCGCGGCAAGACCGGGCGCATCATCGGCGCGCTGCAGGCGCTGCTCATCGTCATGAAGGGGCTGCCGCTCGCCTATTCCAAGGACATGCAGGAGGACAAGGAGGGGACGTTCGATTCGCTCGATTCGCTGTCCCTCTGCATTGCGGCGATCGCCGGCATGACGCGCGACATGAGCGTCGATCGCGTCAAAATGCGCAAAGCCGCCGGCGCGGGCTATGCGACGGCCACCGATCTCGCGGATTGGCTGGTCCGCACACTCGGCCTGCCGTTCCGCGAGGCCCATCATGTGACGGGCAGAATCGTCGCGATCGCGGCGGAGCGGGGCGTCGGACTGGAAAAATTGCCGCTCGCCGAGATGCAGAACGTCGAGCCGCGGATCTCGCAGGATGTGTTCTCCGTGCTCGGCGTCGAGAAGTCGGTCAGGAGCCGCACGAGCCATGGCGGCGCCGCGCCGTCCAATGTGCGCAAGCAAGCGAAGCGCTGGCTGCGGCAATTGGAGAAAGAACGAAACTAGCGGCGAGCCGGTCTCGTCATCCGCCGCCTTTGGGCTATAGTGCCGCCGGTCCGGCCCCGATGGATGGTTCCTCCATGCGCTATTTTTTCGAACCGCGCAGAGCGGTCCTGCTGCTGTCGATGACGCTCGCCCTCGCCGCTCTCTCCGGCTGCGGGCGGCGCGGGCCGCTCGAGCTGCCGCCCGAGGTCGCCGCGCGGCCGAAGCAAGTCGTCGTCGAGAAAACGACGATCGTCCCGCCGCCGGGCTCGAAGGAGCCAGTGAAGGAAGACGTCAAGGTGCAGGAGTATATTCCGGGCACGGTCGACCATCGCCCGCCGGACCAATATCCTTTCCCCCTCGATCCGCTGCTCTGAGCCGCCCGTCATGCATCATTTCGACTATCGCGCGGGCGTCCTGCACGCGGACGACGTCGCTCTGCCGGAAATCGCGGCGAGCGTCGGCACTCCGTTCTATTGCTATTCCGCGACGACGATCAGGCGCCACTTCACTGTGTTCTCGAGCGCTTTCGCGGGGCTCGACGCGCTCGTCTGCTATGCGGTGAAAGCCAATTCGAACCAAGCCGTGCTGACGCTGCTCGGCCAACTCGGCGCCGGCATGGATGTCGTCTCCGGCGGCGAATTGCGCCGCGCGCGGGCGGCGGGCGTCGAAGCGGCGAAAATCACCTTCTCCGGCGTCGGCAAGACAGAGGCCGAGATCGCGCTCGCGGTCGACGAAGGCATCTTCTGCTTCAATGTCGAATCGGAGCCGGAGCTGCGCGCCATTTCCGCTGTCGCCGCCGCCAAAGGCGAGCGGGCGCGGATTTCATTGCGCGTCAATCCGGATGTCGACGCCAGGACCCACGCCAAGATTTCCACGGGGCTTGCCGAGAACAAGTTCGGAATTCCGCTGTCGCATGCGCGCGCGGTCTATGCGCAGGCGGCGCGCCTGCCGGGCCTTTCGATCGTCGGCGTCGATATGCATATCGGCTCGCAGATCACCGATCTCGCGCCCTTCGACGAAGCCTTCTCGCTGCTCGCCGAACTCGTCGCGGATTTGCGCGCCGACGGACATGCGATCTCGCATGTCGATCTCGGGGGCGGCCTCGGCATTCCCTATCACGAGGGCGAGGACCCCGCCTCGTATCATCCCGAGCGCTATGCGGAGATCGTGCGCCGGCATGTGGGCAGGCTCGGCTGCAAGCTGGTGTTCGAGCCCGGCCGGCTCATCGTCGGCAATTCGGGCGTGCTGGTCACGCGTGTTCTCTATGTGAAGCAGGGCGAAGCCAAGACCTTCGTCATCGTCGACGCCGGCATGAACGACCTCGTCCGCCCGACGCTCTACGACGCCTGGCACGAGATCGCGCCCGTCGCGGCGCCCGAGGCGGGTCGCCCCGAAATCCTCGCGGACATCGTCGGCCCGGTCTGCGAGACCGGCGACTATATCGCGCTCGGACGAATGATCCGCGAGCCGGGGCAGGGCGATCTCTTCGCCATTCTGACGGCCGGCGCCTATGGCGCGGTGCAGGCGGGGACGTACAACAGCCGCCCGCTCGTTCCGGAAGTTCTCGTCGACGGCGCGCGCTGGGCGGTCGTGCGCGAACGTCCGAGCGTCGAGCAATTGATCGCGCTCGATACGACGCCGGAGTGGCTGCGGGAGCGCTGATCTCAGCGCGCGTAATAAGCGCGATACCAGTCGACGAACGCCGACACGCCCTCTTCGACCGAGGTCTGAGGCCGATAGCCGGTCAGCCGCTCGAGCAGAGCGGAATCGGCGAATGTGCGCGGCACGTCGCCCGGCTGCATGTCGAGATAGTTGCGGATCGCCTTCTTGCCGAGCTTGCGTTCGATCGCCTCGACGAATGCGAGCAGATTGATCGGCTCGCCGCGCCCGATATTGACGATGCGAAACGGCGCGACGGGCGAGACCGATGTGTCGCCGGCGTCGAGCGCCGGCGCGACGTCGATGAGCCGCATGATCGCCTCGACGAGATCGTCGATATAGGTGAAGTCGCGCTCCATCTTGCCGTGGTTGTAGATATCGATCGGCCGGTCGTTCTCGATCGCGTCGACGAATTTGAACAGCGCCATGTCCGGCCGGCCCCACGGCCCATAGACGGTGAAGAAGCGGAACATCGTCGTCGGGATCGACCACAGATGCGCGTAGGAATGCGCCATGGCCTCATTGGCCTTCTTGCTCGCCGCATAGAGCGTCAGCGGATAATCGGCGCGCTCGCTCTCGACAAAGGGCACGGTGGGATTGGCGCCGTAGACGGAGCTCGTCGACGCCATCAGCAGATGGCGAACGGAATGCGCGCGCGCGAGCTCCAGAATATTGAAGCCGCCGACGAGATTGGCGTCGACATAGGCGCGTGGATTCTCGAGGCTGTAGCGCACGCCGGCCTGCGCGGCGAGGTGGACGATGACGTCGGGCGCCGCCGTCTCGACCGCCCGCGTCAGCGCGTCCATGTCCTCGAGCAGAGCGATATGGGCGCGAAACCCGTTCGAGCGCTGCAACAGGGCGTGGCGTGCTTCCTTGAGCTTCACGTCGTAGTAGGGCGTCAGGCCGTCGAAGCCGTCGACATAATGTCCGAGTTCGAGGAGGCGTGCGGCGAGATGAAAGCCGATGAAGCCGGCCGTGCCGGTCACGAAGACGCGCATGTGCCCGATCCGGTTCGAGACGACGGCTGTTTCATGCGGAAAAGCCTCGCCCCTGTCAACGCGCGGCGATCGTCAATAGTCCACCGTGACGAGATAGAGCCCATGCGGCGGCGCGACCTGTCCGCATCGGGCGCGAGTCTTCGCCTCCAGCGCGGCGCGCAGATCGTCCGCGCGCCATTTTCCCGAGCCGACATGCTCGAGCGAGCCGGCCATGGAGCGCACTTGATTGTGGAGAAAGGACCTCGCGCAGGTGACGATCTCGATGAGATCGCCGTCGCGGCGCACGTCGAGGCGCTCCAGCGTGCGCAAGGGAGACGAAGCCTGGCATTCCGCCGCGCGAAAGGTCGTGAAGTCGTGGCGGCCGACGAGCGCTTGCGCGGCGGCGTGCATCGCCCCGGCGTCGAGCGGACGCTTCACATGCCAGGCGCGTCCGAGCCGCAGCGTCAAAGGCGCGCGGCGATTGTCGATGACATAGCGATAATGGCGGCGGATCGCCGAAAACCGCGCCTCGAACGTCTCGCCGACGCGCCTCGCCGCGAGCACGGCGATCGGGTCGGGCCGCAGATGCGCGTTGAGCGCATCGCGTAGCCGATCTTCGCGCCAATCGCGCGTCAGATCGACATGCGCGACCTGGCCGAGCGCATGAACGCCCGCATCCGTGCGGCCCGCGCCATGGACGACGCGGCGTTCGCCCTCGAGGGCGAGCACGGCCTCCTCGAGCCGCTGCTGCACCGACACGCCATTGGCCTGCCTCTGCCAGCCGACGAAGGGTCCGCCGTCATATTCGATGGTCAGCGCGAAGCGCGGCATCAGGCGGCGAGCGTCTGGCCCTGCGCGAGCTTGCGGCCGCGCAGGAATTCGTCGATCGCCATCGGCGCCTTGCCGCCGCGCTGCACTTTGACGAGCCGCAATGCGCCTTCGCCGCAAGCGATCAGACCTTTGTCGTCGAGCGCGACGCCGGGCGCGCCTTCGCCTTCGGCGATTTGCGTCTGCAACACCTTCACGCGCTCGACGCCGTGGCCGAAATCGCTCTCGAAGAACGCGCCAGGGAAGGGCGAGAGCCCGCGCACGAGGTCGTGCGCCTCGTGCGCGGGTCGCCGCCAGTCGATGCGGCATTCCGCTTTGTCGATCTTCTGCGCATAGGTGACGCCCTCCTCTCGCTGCGGCGTGAAGGTCAATTCGCCGCGCGCGAGCGCTGCGAGCGCCTCCGCCATCAGATCGGCGCCCAGCAGAGAGAGCGTGTCGTGCAATTCGCCGCCGGTCGCATCCGGCCCGATCGCCACACGGGCTTGCGAGGCGACGGGCCCGGTGTCGAGACCGGCCTCCATCTTCATCACCATCACGCCGGTCTCGGCGTCGCCGGCCATCACGGCGCGCTGGATCGGCGCCGCGCCGCGCCAGCGCGGCAGCAGCGA
>PQAN01000257.1 GCA_003105285.1 Methylocystaceae bacterium | reverse complement strand
GCGCCGGCGCCGACGAAATAGCGGCGGTCGCCGACGTTCTTCGCCCAGATCTGGAACGAGTATCTGTCGTCCTCGGAGCGGACGCCGACGCCGAGATTGGTGAGCCCATAGGCCGACTGCCAGCCATAGGACGACAATGGATTGACGAGCGCGACGCCGCTCCGATAGGTCTGCGACAGCCAGAAGAAGCCGACGCCGCGATAGCCGAAGGGCAGATCGACGGGATGCTCGTAGTTGATCCCGATCTGGCCGCTGAATTCGGGCGCGCCGAGGACCCTGCGTCCGGAGAGATCGACCGATTTCACGCCGGCGGGGTTCGCCGTTCCGGCGCCGCCGAAGATTTCGACCGGCGCCGGCGCATCCGTGTAGGCGACATAGCGGGCGTCGTTGAACGCGCCGCCGAAGGTCAGCCAGAGATTTTTGACCGGACTGTAGCGCGCCTCCAATTCGACGCCGCGCAGCCGCACCTTGCCGACATTGGTCAGATAGGACCGGTAGGTCGGCGCCGTCGTGTCGGCGACGGCCGACTGATAATTGCTGATGTCGTTCCAGTAGAGATTGCCGTTCAGCAGCAGCTTGCCGTCGAGCCAGGTCGTCTTCAGGCCGAGCTCGAAATCGGTCGAGCGCTCCGGCAGGATGATGACCGGCGCCGCCGCCCCCGTCGCGCTGGGCGTCGCCCCCGTATTCACCGCGCCCGACTTCTCGCCCTGCGCCACAGAGAAATAGGCGAGAATGTTGTCGTTGATCTTGTAGGAGGGATTGACGAGCCAGGAGACCGAGTTCGTCGTCTTCGCGTCGGCGAACGCGAATGCGCCGCCGAAGCCGTTGAGGATCGCCGTCCTGATCGCGCCGAGCGCCGCCGGCAGCGCGCCCGGCGAATAGGCGTAGGCGGTGTTGGATCCCTGCTTCCTCTCCACCGTGTCGCGTATGCCGGCGGTGAGAGCGAGCCGCTCCGTGATATGCCAGGTCGCTTGTCCGAAGACCGCGCCGCTGGTCGTCGTGGCCTTGCCGTATTGATCGTATTCCACGCCGTCGAGCACGATGGACGGAACGGCCAGCGAGCCCGCGAAATAGGGCGCCGCATATTGTCCGAAGGCCGTCCGATTGTTGCTGAAGACGAATTCCTTCAGGCCATAGAGGCCGAACTGATATTCGAGCGCCTGTCCGGTGGACGAGGTGAGGCGCAGCTCTTCCGAATATTGGTCGACGTCGACGTCATAGCCGAAGCGGAAGATCGGCAGCGGCGAGTATTCGGAATCGTTGTGCGGGCGGAAGGCGAAGCGGCGCCAGGCGCTGATCGAGGTGAAGGTGTGGTCGCCGATCTGCCAGTTCAACTCGTTGGAGACGCCGTCGGTGTTCTGGCGAATGCGCCCCTGACTCTCCAAAGCCGCGTTCTTTCCGGGGTCGATGCTCGGAGCATAGCCGAAGAGCCCGATCAGCTTGCGCGCCCAGCCGGCGCGCGCGCCGCCGCCCACGAAGGTCGTCGGATCGCCGATCGGCGGATAGAAATTATTGTATTCGTTCGAGCCGTAGTGCTCGAGGATGAGCCTGTTGCGAATGTCGTTTCCGGCGAGCAGAAGGAATTGCGCGCGGATGCCGAAGCGGTTGTTGTCGAGGAAATTCTGTCCGTTGACTTGATTGTCGATCCAGCCGTCGGACTTGTCGCCATAGAAGGTCACGCGATAGGCGAGCGTGTCGTCGATGATCGCGCCCGTCGTGTTCAGCCTGATCTGGCCGCGATGGCGGCTCGCGTAAGTGGTCTCGAGAGTCGTCTCGCGCGTGAAGGACGGCAGCTTGGTGGAGACGATCAGCGAGCCGATCGTCGTGTTCTTGCCGAGCAGAGTGCCCTGCGGGCCGCGCACCACTTCGATATGGTCGAGATCGACGAAATCGAGCCAGGTGAATCCGACATGAGTGTAGAAGACATTGTCGACGATAACGCCGACGCCCGATTCCGAGCCGTCGCTGTTGGCGTTGCCGCCGAGGCCGCGGATCGTCACCGCCGACACGCGCGGGTTCTGCTGGATGGCGAAGAAGTTCGGGACCTTGGTGACATAGTCCTGGACGCGATAGACCTGCTCCTTGCCGAGCGCCTTGCCGCTGACCGTCGAGATCGGCAGCGGCACGTCCTGATTTTTCTCCTCGCGGTGACGCGCGGTGACCGCGACGTCTTCGACCGTCGCATCCTCGGCATGAGCGGGCGCGAGCCGCGCGCCGAGGATCAGACCGGCGGAAGCCAACGCAAACGGCGCCAGACGTGTCGTGGACAATAACCCGCGCCGAAAACGCCCGATACCTCTCTTCATCCCGCCCAGCCTTTCGAAGTGCGCGGCTCCGAAGCCGCCCGCATAAAGTTGATTTAATGGATAGACTAATCGCGAAAGCATGGCTTCGCCCACGCTGGAGTGTCGTTTTTTTGCCTGGATCGGACATCCGGTAAATCCCTCAGGTGTGTTGCGCTTCTGCCACAGTTTGCGGGTCGAGGAGGGGCGCCGCGAAGCTTCCACTCGCTGCGCCGGCCGCCCAAGCGTAGTTGTTTCCGTAGCTTCTGGAAAAACAAAAGAATTATTCCGTAGACAGGTCAGCGGCGCCACTGTCTAATCGGAACACGCTCGGCGACTCTCAGACGGACAGCTTTGAACAGCGGCTCTTCGGCAAATATTCTCAGCGACAAAGTCGGGATTCTCCTCGTTCCCGGCTTCACGCTTTTGACGCTCGCCTGCGTGATCGAGCCTCTGCGCATCGCCAACCGCTATCTCGAGCGCAAATATGATTGGCGGCTGACGTCCTACGACGGGGCGCCGGTCGAGGACATGAACAGGCTCGCGATCCCCGTCGACAAGGCGCTCGACGGAAGCGACGATTACGGGACTCTGTTCATTCTCTCCGCCAAGAACGTCGCGCCGCACGCCCTGCAATTCGCCGGCGCGCTGCGGCGATTCGCGCGCCGCGGCGTGAAGCTCGTCGGCGTGGGGTCGGGCGCAGTGGTTCTCGCCGCCGCCGGCCTGCTCGACGGGCGTGAAGCGACGCTCCATTGGGAGGGCGTCTCGCCCTTCGCGGAGACCTTTCCCGACGTGCGGGCGAAAGAGGTGCTGTTCGCCGTCTCCGACGACATTGTTACGAGCCCGGGCAATGCGGCGGCGCTCGATCTGCTGATCGCCTCGATCGAGGCGCGCCATGGCCGATCCTTCGCGATTCTCGTCGCCGAACATTGCATCCAGACCCGTGTCCGCCGCTCGGACGAACCCCAGCGCACCGATATTCCTGCGCGCTTCGGCGTGTTTCATCCGAAGATCGTCGCCGCTCTGCAGCTCATGGAGCAGGAGATGGAGCAGCCGCTCCAGATCGAGGGCGTCGCGCGCCGCATCGATCTGTCGACGCGCCAATTGCTGCGCCTGTTCAAGACGCATCTCGATGCGAGCCCGGCGAGGCTCCTGTCGTGGATGCGCCTCGAGCGCGCGCGCCGGCTGCTGGTTCACAGCGACCTCTCGATCACCGAGATCGCCGTCGCCTGCGGCTTCCGATCGAGCTCGCATTTCTCGAGGGCCTATCGCGACCAGTTCGGCGCGCCGCCGGGGGCGGAACGGACGACGGCCCCGAAAGCCAATCCGGCGGCCTTCGCCGGCCTGCTGCGATCGGAGTTCGCCGGTTCGAGAGAGCCTAGTCAGGATTGCTGACGTCGGCGCGACGGCGGTCTTCGGCGCTACGGGGCGCGCTCCGCTTCGATTCGCGGCGCCGAAGGCGCGACGGAGAAGGCGTTCGGTTCCGATCGCGGACAAAAAGAAACAGCGATGTCGAGGCCGCCTGTCGAAAGGGACAATTCTTCCTTCCGCATCGCGCCATAGACGACTATGGCGACCAGCTCCGCATCGTGCGCCGCTCGACGATCTGGGGCGAGGCCCCCGTCGGCGTCGACAGGCGCAGAAGCGTTCCTGTCGTCAGCGGAAAGGAAAAACGCGAAGGCGGCGTGAACGACAGCGGTCGCGGTCGTCTCCCTCGTGAGACGTTCCGTGATGGCTCCCGCCGCGAGAGGCAAGTCGGCCGAAACGGCGCGGCCTCGAACGCCGTTTCACGTTGCCGCCTGCATCGCGGCTGCGGCGGACGGCGGCGAAGATCGCATCCTTGTCGGCGCCGGTCGGTCACCTCGACGATATCTTGCGCGACCTCGTCGACATGCGTCTGAGCCCAATGGTTGACGGCGACGAGCTCGGCGTTGAGCTTATGCGCGATGTCGGGATATTTGGCGACGAAATCGGAATTGGCGAGCACGGCGTTGCTCTTGTGGACGTCCTTCGACCAGGCGACGACGCGGACGAGGCTTCGCGACTGAACGGCCGCGAGGATCGGATCGCAGGCGATCCAGGCGTCGAGCGAGCCGCGCTGGAACGCGCCTCGGCCGTCGATCTGCGAGAGGAAGACCGGCGTGACGTCCTTGAAGCCGAGGCCGACCTTCTCCAGAGCGGCGATGATCGCGTTCTGCGACGCCGATCCCTTGGTCAGCCCCACGCGCCTGCCCTGAATATCCGCCTCGATCATTCTCCGACGGCGAAGCGCGAGGCCGACCTTCTCACCGCCGCGTTCGCCGCGAGCGGCGGCTTGTCGTCCGGTTCGCGACGAGGCAAGAGATTTCCGGACGATCGGCCTCGACACGCCGGGCTCGTTTCGTCGAGTCCGCGGAAGTCGTCGCGCCTGCTCCGCGAGACGATGTCGACGGCTCGGGCGTCGACGAACAGACGGCGCGCTTTCTCGCGGAGCGATTTTCGAGCTTCGCGCGGCGCCGGACATGGGCGAAGTCGGAGGAGCATTTGGGACGAAATGCGAAGGTCGCGGGTCGGGGCTCGCTTCTCGCGCGAGCGGCGTCGATCGCCGGCCGCCGTGAGTCGCTCCTCGTCGTCGACCTCGCCGATCTCTATCGCGCGACGGGCCGCGAGACGGACGCCGAACGAATTCTCCGCGATGCGATTTTCCGCTCGCCGGACGCCGCCGCCGCGAGACATGCGCTCGGTCTCGGCCTCATTCGCCAGAAGCGCTACGATGAAGCGGTCGAACAGTTGGAGCTGGCCGCGGAGTATGCGGCCGATGAACCTCGCTACGCCTATGTCGTCTGCGTCGCTTTCCTACTCATGCGTAGCTCGGCCAGGCTTGCATCTCAGAGCGCATGAATTTCGAGTCGGGTTCTCAGCCAACAAATTGAATTTCAACGAAGTACGAGTCTCATCTCGAGGGGCCAATCGACAGAAGGCGCCGTTGGAACGCATGCGGCGATGATCGCGGTCGGCATGGGCGCCAATGTCATTGTCGCCGACCGTAACGCCGAGGCGTTGCGCCGGGTAGCCGCTCGGTTCGGCAATGCCGTCCGCACGATTTTTTCGACGCCGACCGCCATCGCCGAATTGGTGAAGCGCGCCGGTCTCTTGACCGGAGCCGTTCTGCTGCCGGGCGCGGCGACGCCCAAGGTCGTCAGTCGCGGGATGTTGCCCAATATGAAGCCCGGGGCCGTCATCGTCGACGTGGCGATCGATCAGGGCGGCTGCTGCGAGACGTCGAGGCCGACGACGCATCCCGATCCGACTTATCTGGTGGACGGGATTGTTCATTATTGCGTGTCCAATATGTCGGGAGAGGTTCCGCCGACGTCGACTTTCGCGCTCGACAACGCCATTCCGCCCTTCGTGCTCGCCATAGCGCAGAAGGGCTGGCGAAACGCTCTACGCGACGACATTCATTTGCGCGCTGGGCTGAATGTCTCGGGTGGAAAAATCACATATGCGCCGGTCGCCTGGGCTCATGGACTCGATTTCACCCCGATCGAAGACGCGCCCGGCCTTCGAGGCTTTCTGGAGCTCCGCCGTTGCGCGACCCGCAATCCAGTTGACTTCGGTTCACTCACATGGCCTCGTGTGGCGGGGCTTCATTCGATCGATAGAAGGAGGCGGTCCATGCGACTCCAGTCCCCGGCCTTTTTGCCGACGGCGCAACGATTCCGCGGCGCTTCACCTGCGACGGCGACGACGTCTCGCCCCCCTTGCAATGGAACGACGCGCGCCGAAGAAGCCGATGCGGCCCTACACTTGTTCGGAGGGCGAGAACGAATCTCCACAAATTGTTCAGGATGAGCCCGTAGAGGTCGAGCGCGACGTTCCGGATACGGAAAATACGCCTGTCGAAGGAGACGAGCGACAGGATAAGCCCGATCCCCCATTATTCGAAGAGTGAGGCGGGTCGCCGATGGGCTTTTCTCGTCGTAAAGGACAAGCGCGATGACCGAGACGCAAACGCTCGAATCCAAGCCCAGCGCCGCCGGGCGATCAACGGCGGCGACGCCGCGTGCGTTGTTGCGTCGTTCCGGCTGGGCGGTTTCGGCAATTCTTGCTCTCCTCGCGCTCGCCCTCGCGGGCGTGGCGCTATATTGGACGATGAACCACGACAGCGCCGTTCGTTACGTGACCCAGAAGGTTGCGCGTGGGCCGGTCGTTCGCGCGATTACGGCGAGCGGCACGATCAATCCGGTCATCACGGTGCAGGTCGGAACCTATGTTTCCGGCGTTATTCAGGCGCGTTACTGCGATTACAACACCGAGGTCAAGAAAGGGCGGCTCTGCGCCAAGATCGATCCGCGGCCCTATCAGATCATCGTTGATCAGGACAAAGCCAATCTCGCCGTGGCTCGGGCTCAACTCGTCAAGGACAAGGCCAATCTCGCTTACGCCAAGGTGAGCTACGAGCGTAACCAGAGGCTCGTTCAGACGAAGGCGGTTTCGCAGGACACGTTGGACAATTCCAAGAACGCCTATGACCAGGCTCAGGCGCAGATCGGCTTGGACGAGGCGACGATCGCCTTGCGCGAGGCGGAGCTGGGAGCGGCCACGATCAACCTCGGCTATACCGACATTATTTCGCCGGTGGATGGAACGGTGGTGTCGCGTAGCGTGGAAATGGGTCAGACCGTCGCCGCGAGTTTTCAAACTCCCACCTTGTTTCTCGTCGCGACCGACCTGACGACCATGCAGGTCGACACGAATGTTTCCGAAAGCGACATTGGCGCCGTCAAGCTCGGCAATAAAGCGACTTTCACGGTCGAGTCTTTCGCTCGCCATCCATTCTCGGGCGAGGTGACGCAGGTGCGGCAGTCGCCGCAGACGATTCAGAATGTCGTCACCTACGACGCCGTCATCAGCGTGCCGAACGAGGAGTTGCTGTTGAAGCCTGGAATGACGGCGACGGCGCGCATTGTCGTGGATCGGCGCGACGACGCGCTGCGCGCGCCGGATCAGGCGTTTCGATACACGCCGGGCGGTCTCGCGGCTCTTTCGGGCGCGCCCTCCGCCCCATCGGTTCTACCCGATGGATCGACCGGCGTTCGGTTATGGGTTCTGCGCGATGGGAGCCCGCGGCCGGTGGTCGTCGTTCCTGGGCTCGACGACGATTCCTACACCGAGATCGTCAAGGGCGATTTGCAGCCCGGCGACGAGATCATCGTCGGCGAGGAGGCGAAATCCTCTCGTTCGTCGCCGCGGCCATGACGATGTCGCGACAACCGGCCGAGGTCATGCGCGATCTGGTGATCGACGCAAGGAGCCTCACGCGGACGTTCGAAGTCGGGGACGTTCGGGTCCGCGCCCTACGCGGCGTGAACCTCGCCGTTGCACGCGGCGAATTCGTCGCCATCATGGGCGCTTCGGGGTCGGGAAAATCGACCTTGATGGCGATTCTCGGTTGTCTCGACCAACCGAGCGGCGGAGATTATTTTCTCGAAGGAGTGAATGTCGCCGCGCTTGCCGAGCCGGAACTGGCGAAGGTTCGCGGCGAGCGTCTGGGCTTTGTTTTCCAGAGCTTCAATCTTTTGCCTCGCACGAGCGCGATCGAAAATGTCGCTTTGCCGTTGTTCTATTCAGACAGGGCGTCGGATGGCGTCCACCGGCGAGACAAAGCGCGCGCGGCGCTGAAGTTGATGGGCTTGGCGGACCGCGAGAACAATGCCCCGGCGCAGCTTTCGGGCGGGCAGCAGCAACGGGTCGCCATCGCCCGCGCGCTCATCAACGCGCCTAGTCTTCTTCTCGCCGATGAGCCGACCGGCAACCTCGACACCAAGACCTCGCATGAGATCATGGAGACTCTCGTCGCGCTCAACCGCGATCAGGGCGTGACCATCATCGTCGTCACGCACGAGCCGGATATCGCGGCCTATGCACATCGTGTCATTACGATGCGCGATGGCGAGATCATTTCGGACCAGCGGCGGACGCCGTCGGAGATGGGCGAACCGGCGCCGGGGTCGGCCGCGCTCGTCGTCGACAAGAGCGCCGAAACGTCGATTTTTCGTTCGCGCGACCGCGTGAGGCCGGAAGGATGGGCGCGAGTGTCGCCCCTTGCTTTCGCGTCGATGGTAATCTCGGCAGCCATCCAGGCCATTGGTCGAAACAAGCTGCGGTCGGCCCTGACGATGCTCGGCGTATTCATCGGCGTCGCGGCGCTCATCGCGATGGTCGCCGTCGGCCGGGGGGCGAATGAAGCAGTACGAAGGCAAATCCAAAGTCTCGGCACCAATCTCGTGGTGGTCGTACCCGGCGCAGTGGTGAGCGGCGGCGTTCGAAGCGGCTTCGGCAGCGCTTCTACTCTCACTGTCGCCGATGCGCAGGCGATCCGACGTGAGGCGACGGCTGCCGGTCTCGTCGCCTATCTGATGCGCCAAATGACACAGGTTCAATTCGGCAATCAGAACTGGACGACGAATGTTCTGGCCACATCCGTCAATTATCCGCCTGTCACGAACTGGATAATCGAGGTCGGGCGCGGCGTCAGCGAAGAGGACGAGAAGAGCGCCGCTCTCGTCGTCGTGCTCGGCCGGACGGTTTACAGGCAGCTTTTCGCACATGATGAAAATCCGCTCGGCGCAACGATCCTCGTGAAGGGCGTTCCCCTGCGGGTGATCGGCGTGCTGGCCGCGAAGGGCCAGAGCATGTGGGGACAAGATCAAGACGATCTGGTGATGATTCCTTTCAAGACCGGCGAACGGAAAGTTCTCGGCGTGGCGGCGCCCAGTCAGCAGACCAATCTGACTGCGCTCTATCCGCTCCCGCCCAATCCATTCAACTTGCAGCCGCGTCTGACGGGATATGTCAATCAGATCTTCGTGCAAGCGGCGTCGCAGGAGCAAATTCAGGCCGTTATCGGGCAGATTAGCCAAGTCCTGATGAGGCGCCACCGCATCAAGCCCGGCGATTTGAAAGACTTCGACATCCGCAATCTCAGCCAGATCGCGGAGACGGCCGAGAGCAGCAGCAAGGTGATGGCGATCCTCTTGGCCATCGTGGCTTCGATCTCTCTCGTGGTCGGCGGCATCGGGATCATGAATATCCTGCTGGTTTCGGTGACCGAGCGGACGCGGGAGATCGGCCTGCGCATGGCGGTCGGAGCGCGCCGTCTTCATGTGCTGACGCAGTTCTTGGCCGAGGCGGTGCTCATGAGCGTTACCGGCGGCGTCGCGGGCATCCTTGCCGGCGTCGGCATTTCGGAGCTCATTTCGCTGTTCTCGGAATGGTCGTCGCCGATTTCGTTCGTCGCTATGGCGATCGGCTTCCTCTTCTCCGTCGCGGTGGGGGCGTTCTTTGGTTATTATCCAGCGCGCAAGGCGGCTCATTTCGATCCGATTCAGGCTTTACGCTATGAGTGAGCGCGACGTGAAGAAATTTGCGAGGCTTTCGCTGGCGTCGGCCATGGCATGTTGCTTCGTCTCGACCGCGCGAGCCGAGGAAGCGATCGGCGATAAGGCGGGCGCCGGTCATGTCTTGGCGCTCGAGGTTTGCGCGGCCTGTCATGTCGTCGCCAAAGACCAGGGTTTCACTCCTATCCTTCGGCCGCCGGCGCCGAGCTTTTCGGCGATCGCCCGTCGCTCCGCGCTGTCCGAAGCGTTCCTGCGTCGGTTTCTGAGTGCGCCGCACGGGACGATGGGCCAAAAGGCCGGCATGCCGAATCCGCGGTTGGCCGAATATCAGATCGACGAGATCGTCGCTTATTTTCTGAGCTTGGAAGGCGCCCGCTGAGCGGTTTCGTTTCGAGCCCGCTCAAGAGCCGGCCGCTTCGGCGCGCGCGGCAGTCGGCGCGGGGCTGGATCGGTTCACGTTTTGACGGAAGCATATCCGGCGTTTTCGAAGTAGTTTTTGCATTGCTGGGGTTGGATGTCTTTGGCGAGGCGCCCGATCTGTCGCTATGTTTCGTCGACGGTTCACTGCTGGGCCTGTCGCATCCAGTGTTTGAGCTTGGAAAAGCTCTGCTCGATCGGATTGAGGTCCGGCGAGTAGGGCGGCAGAAACCACAGCCTCGCGCCGGCGGCGCGGATCGCGCGCCGCACCGCCGCGCCCTTGTGGCTGCCGAGATTGTCCATGACGACGATGTCGCATTGCTCGAGCACGGGGACGAGTTGCTGCCCGACATAGGCGCGAAAACAGTCGCCGTCGATCAGCCCGTCGAAGACGCAGGGCGCATCGAGCCGATCGCAGCGCAGGGCGCCGAGAAAGGTCAGCGCGCGCCAATGGCCGTGCGGCGCGAAGCCGCGCAAGCGCTTGCTCTCGAGGCCCCGGCCGCGCAGCAGCGCCATGTTTGTCTTGAGAGCTGGCTCCAGTTGTTTGGACAGCGCCCCCGCGGAAATTGAGTGGATTTCTGCCGGGGCTTTCTTGAACGCGAGGCGACGGTCATGCGGTCGTCGCGATCACTCGCTCGCTGAAAATAGGCCTCGTCGGGCGTGCACCCGTCAAGGCTCGAATGCGGGCGCCGCTCATTGTAGAAAGCCAGATACCGGTCGATCGACGTGCGCGCCTCGCACATGCTGTCGTAGGCCTTCAGATAGACCTCCTCGTATTTGACGCTGCGCCACAGCCGCTCGACGAACACATTCCGCGCCAAGCGCCCTTGCCGTCCATGCTGATGAGGACCTTCGCATCCAGCAATACGCCGGTGAAGTCGATGCTGGTGAACTGGCTGCCCTGATCCGTATTGAATATCTCCGGCCTGCCATGCTTCGCCATTGCCTCCTCGAGCGCCTCGACGCAGAATGTCGCCTCCATGGTAATGGACATGCGATGCGCCAGCACGCGTCGGCTGTAGCTGATGTCCATGGCCCAGACATGATCGGGCCTCTCGATCTCCACGCCGCGCAGGAGATAGGGAAAAATCTTGTGGTCCGGCGCGGGCCTGCTCGTGTTCGGACGCCGATAGATCGCCTCTATCCCCAGCGGCGTCGGCGACATCGAGATGGCGTTGCGGCGCGCTGGCGAAGGCTATGTGCTGGGCGTGAAGTCCAACGAGCCGTTCTCCTCCTGGGGCAAGCCGAAAGCCGTCGCGGGAACGGCGAAAGAGATCGCCGACCACTTTGCCGCTGTCCGCCTGGAGGCGTCTTTCGGCCGGCGCCGGAACGAAAGGCGAGCGCCTGCATGATTGGGCCTATCTCGAGCTCGCCGACCTCGCCGGCGGCGAATACGACGAGGCGCTCGACGGCCAGGCCTGGACGCGGGGACTGCTGATCCGTCGCAAGATCGCCGATGGCGATCTCACCTTCTTCACGACATGGGCGCCGAGCGGAACGACGATCGAAGCGCTGGCGAAAATCGATGGTTCGACAGGCTCACCATGAGGGCCATCGGTGGGCGATCGAGGACAGCTTCGAAACCGCCAAGAACGAGCTTGGCCTCGATCACAACGAAACGCGTTCGTGGCATGGATGGCGACGCCATGTCTCGCTCGTCATGCTGGTTTTCGCCATGATGGAGACGATCCGCGTTCACGCCAACCAACTGCCCGCGCCGCCCCCCAAAAAAAGATGCGGCGCGCAATGACGACAAAAGCTGCGCGGCCTCCATCGATGGCGAACTAACCGTTGGTCGATGCAGGAAATCCGACGCATCGCCACGTGTCTCGCACGAAAACGCATCCACCCAGAATTCGTCATCACATGGTTGTTCTGGCGAAGAGCCCATCAAGCCGAAGCAAGACGAGCTCATAGAAAAAAGCAACTGTAATGCTAACACTTCAAGCAGGCACTCATGCACGGGTCGCAGCTCATAGTCGGCGCGGTCAACCCCTATCGGCGAGCGTCGGGCAATCGAAATCGACTCCCCTGTCGCGCAAATCTGCGCCTGTCGATAGAGCAGCAGATGATCGGCGTATTTGGAGACAACGACACCTTCATTCAATCCCGCCTATGGGAAGATCCCCCGATGTTGCGCCGCGGACATCACATAACCCTCCAGATTCCGATTCGTCCCTTTGTCGTAAGAGCGCCAATATGTGTAGTCGCAGCTCCTCACGCGACTGTGCGCCCACGCTGCGGACTTCCCCTATCTCTGCCAGGACCTTTCCTGGGCGGGCCAAGACGATGATTCGGTCGCTGACAGCTATTGCCTCTTCGATCGAGTGAGTAATGTGCAGGACGGTTTTCCCATGCTCTACAGCGAGCTGACGAAAATCGCGACGAAGACCTTGTCCCGTTACTTCATCCAGGTGGCCGAAAGCCTCGTCCGCTAAGAGGATTTCAGGATTGCTTGCCAGCGCTCGCGCGATCGCCACTCGCTGGCGCATACCGCCAGACAGCTCATGAGGTAAGGACTTCTCCACGCCCGGCAGGTCGAGACGGCGGAGCCAGTCAGACGCCCGGATAGGCATATCTGCGTCAGAAATATTCAATATCTCTTGTGGAAGCCGGACATTGTCTATGATGGAGCGCCAAGGAAGCAGCCGGTCCGTCTGGAAGACGCAAGCGACCTTTCCTCTCAATTTGCCGAAGTCGTCGACCGGATCGACCCCGCGGACTCGAATTCGACCCGCTGTCGCCCGGCTCAAACCCAAGACGAGATTGACGGTCGTCGATTTCCCGCAGCCTGAGCGACCAAGCATACAGACGTATTCACCCTCCGATACTTCGAAGGAGAGCGCCTCGATCGCAGTGACGGCGCGTCGATCTGTACGATACACTTTTTGGATATCCTGGAAGCTGATAGCGGCCTGTGTCAATCTTCGCGCTCCGGTCGTTGCCTCCAACTGAGCATCTTGGTCTCGACGAATGCCATCGACAAATCCGTCGTGATGACGAAGGCGACCAGGATCGCCGTCCAGGCCATAGCGACATCCATTCGAAATTGTTCTTCAGCGTTACGGAGATAATATCCTATACCGCTGTTGCCCGCCAACAACTCCGCCGTGATCGTCACCCGCGTCGCAGTTCCGAGGTTGACACGCAACCCCGTCAAGATCGCGGGTATGAGTCCCGGTAGCACCAGCTTGAAGAACACTTGGCGGCGCGTCGGCCGCCAAGACTTGACCATCTCCCACAGATCGCGCGGGATGCTTCTGAACCCGTCGCGTGTCTGATAAAAGAAGCTCGGCAGCGTGCTGATCACGATCACGAAGCCCATGCGGGCATCCATATCTCTGAACCACAGCGTCGCGAAGATAATCCAGCATACGCCTGGAATTCCTTGTTTTAACTGAATGAGCGGAACGAATGTTCGTTCGATCCGTTCGTTTGCTCCAGAGGCGACGCCAAGTCCGGAGCCAAGCACGAATCCAACGGTGAGAAACACGACGATTCGGAAGTAGGTCTGCTCTATGGACACGAAAGAACTCGACTGAGTCAGTATCGTGACGATTGCTCGACCGATCCGTTCGATCGAGGGGAACAGGAAAGGCGGCAGAAAATACGACGCGATCTCCCACGCCGCTGCAACGATCAGGAGGACGAACGTTCCTTCGTTGAAAAAGCGGCTCACAAGGCGAAAGCTGCGCTTCCGCTCGCCGGCGCCGGAAGACGAAAGCTCGTCGCCATGGTCGATGGGGCTGTAGGCGCGCCCCGGCGCGTTGTCGACATCCTCCAGTGTGGCCCTGCTGCCTATCCTCGATTCGTCAAGGCGTGAAGTCGGATACATAAGCGTTTACCTCGGCGTCTGTCAGCGCGTGCTCCAATTGCCCGGCCTCCGGCATGAGCTTCTGTGTGAGGAAGGCGATCGCGGGTTTGAATTCGCTGGCGGGACGAATGTTGATGACTTCTGGGAAATGCGTCAGCGTGTACAAGACCGCCGCCTTCGGCATCTTCGTGCGCGCCCCGACGATCGCTGCGGTTTCCTCGGGATGCGCGACGGCGAACGCCGCGGCGTCCTGGACCGCTGCGTAGAAGCGCCGAGAAATATCCTTATTGGCCGGATTATCCCACCATTTGCGCTGAGCGCCGAACAGGATGTTGGGAATTCCGGGCCCGGGCGCCACCGCTTGCCATGCCGCTTTGTCGAAAATGGAAAAGACGTGGAATTGCGACGTCTGCGTTTGCAACGACGCGACTTCGACCGGGCCGGGCAGGATGGCGTCGACGCGGCCGAGCGCGAGTTCGGCGATCGCTCCGCCCGAGCCGATCGCGGAACGAATCTTGACTTTCGAGAGATCTAGCCCGGCCTGCTTCAGCAGGAATGCGGAAACGGCCCATTGGCCCGTCGCGGTGTTGGCGGCGATCGTTTTGTCTTGAAGGCTCGCGACCGAATTAATGCTCGGATCGGTCACGGCGACGAGATTGGTGTGGCTGAAGACGTTGAACAGAAGAGTGACTGCGGCGCCCTGCGCGACGAATTGAGTGAATGTCTGGGGCGCGACGCAGAAGCAGACGAGGTCCGCTCCCTGCGCGAGGTCGATATAGGCCGCTGTTCCCGGCTTCTCCGTGACTTTCAGACGAAACCCCCGGCGAGCGTCGAGCCTCTTCTCGGTGATGATCGTCGGCAGCCAGACGCTATAGGATGGCGCCTGGAAGACCGTGATCGGCAGAATAGGAAGCCCCTCTGTGTCGGCTCGCGCGACGCCAGCGAAAGCCGCCGCCGTGATTATGACGGCGACGGCAGCGATGATCGACTGTCTCGACGAATTACGCATGATACGGGTCGAACCAGAACGTGCTGAAATAGCCGAGACGTGTCAGCTTCTCGGCGGCGAGGCGCACAGCTTTGCCTTCGCCCGCGACAACGACGGGGGTCGACACGTCGGCGGGAAGATCCGCGCCCACCCGTATGCGCTCGAGCTCGACGCGCGGCGCCGTCGCGAAAGGCGCGGGAAGGGCATCGCCGACGAAATCGACCACGAGCAGACCGAGCGGCTTTCCCTCGCGTTGCGCCTCCTCGACATCGCTGAGCGAGACCCGCTGCACGCCGATGCGGCCGGGCTCCGGGGTTCCCGAATTGATGATCACATCCTTGCTGTCGGGCGTCGAGAATCGCGGCACGCCGCGATGAGCCGCAGTGTCCGCCCCCACGCCATAAAAATGGAGGTGAACGCCGACCTCGTCCTCCGAGACCTGGATCGTGTGGAAATCCTTCTTCGGGATGAAGAGCGAGCGGCCGGTGGTGACATGCTCTTCGCGGCGATTTCCCAGCTTTCCGTGCGTAGTCGACGAACCGTCGTCGACCCGTTCATAGAGCACGTTGATCTCGTTTCCTCTCACGCCCGTTATGATGGCCCAATAGGGATGTTGGTGCGGACCATTCGCCTGATGGGTCGTGCTCACCTGCACATAGAGAGCGTTGCGATGATCGGCGTCTTCGCCGATCCGATAAAAACCGCTCCGATGCTCGAAGAGATACGGAAACTGCTCTTCGGGAAAGAGATGCGTTTCACGCGCGAGCTCGACAAACGCGTCGCGCGCCGCGTCGATCTGCTCCTGCGTGTTTCCATCCAGCTGGAAGCCGACCGCGCGCACTCGGTCGAGCGTCCGCCGAACCGCTTCTGTCCGTTCGTGTATCAACGACATTGCAACCTCCTCTCGGGGCTTGTGCGGGCTCAGCTCGCCTTTGCGAAGCTGCTGTGCTCGATCGGCGCCTTCGCCGGCGCGAGGACAGGCGGGGTCTTGTCGAGCTTCAAGAGCGGGAGCAGCAGCTCGGAGACGCGCCTGGCCTCGTCACGCAACGGCCAACCGGCCAAAATGAAGGCGTCGATTCCGAGTTTTTCCTGGAGCTCGACGATACGCGCAGCGACATTCTCGGCGCTGCCGACGAGATAGCCGCCCCAGCCTTGATCCAATATGTCGAGTGCGCCCCACCCGTTCGGACCGGACCAAATGTTTGGATAGGATTCGAGTTCTCTCACGCTGGGGAGCTTGCCTGCGCGCAGCTTGTCGATGCGAGCCTGAATAGCCGGATCATCGCTCTGCAGCGATTCGAACGTCAAAATCTCGCGGGTGCCCGCTGTGACATTGTAGCGGCCGAGGTTGAGACGGCTTCGTATCTGGTTGACAATGTTGTCGACCCCGGTCTTCTCGAGAATTTGGCGGGCGTAATCCCAGGCTTCTTCCTCGGTTTCGCGGACAATGACGTTTGCGAGCGTGCCGGCCGGCAGCGTGCGGCCGTGTTGTGACGCGATCGCGCGCGCCGCCGAGATTTGCGCGCCCAGCCGATCGGGGCGATGGAGATAGGTCAGATAGGTGTCGAGCACCTTGCCGGCGTGGCGAACGCCCGAGGGGGAAGCGCCCGATCCCCAGACAGGCGTATGAGGCGCCTGCACGAGATGAACGTCCTCCCGCGCGCCTCTCGGCGGCGGAGGAGGGCCGAACTTGAAATATTTTCCGTCGTAGCCGCCGATCTCGCCGTTATAGAGCTTTTTGAAGACAGTCCAGTATTCGGCGCTGAGATCGTAGCGGTCGTCGCTGTTCACGTAGATGCTGTACTGCGGCAGGATCAGATCGGTGCCATTTACCTGGTTGAAAAGCAACCGTCCCCCCGACAGTTCGTCGAAGCTCTGTGCGAGCTGAACCAGAAGCGCGGGCGGATACTGGCCGGGATAGATCGGTATCAAATAGCGCAGTGTCTCGGTCAGCGGAATGAAAGAGGAAATTTCGATGAACGGGTTCTTGCCGACAGTGAGCGCGCCATAGAAGCCTCCCCGATCGGCTGCGACCGCGATATCCCGGATGCGATGCGGATCATAGGCGACGCGCCCCTCGGGATGCCATGGATAAGGCCCGTCGTGCGGATTGATATACCACAAGATTTTGAGGTCGTTCGTCATCGGATACTCCATTTATGGATGAGGAGGCGAGTTTGCAGGGGCGTCGTTCTGCAACGGATTCGTCATTCTGCCCTGCCTGCGATGTCGACTCCGAAACACGTCTGCGAGAACCCGGCGGAGGCGCATTCGACGCCTGCCGCCGCGCACGGCCATTCAGGCGTGCAGAGCGTCGCTGCGGGGGCCACGTTCTTCGGCCCAACGGCGCCGCGCTTCGATCAGCGGCTCCGGCGCGAGCCAGGAATCGACGTCGATTTCGGCGGGTATGGTCTTATGGGCGTGTAGGAAGCGCACCTGTGACTTCAAAGCGGCGACCTTCAACGGATCGAAATCGATACGAAAGATCTCGGACAGATGAGCGCCGAATGCTTTGCGCACCAGGAACTCCGATTGGAGCTGCTCCCGTGCGAGGTCGCGAATGAGCTCGTCCGGGTTGTCTTTCGCGTCGGCTTCGGCCTGAAGCGTGCGATAGAGAACACGCGTCACGAGATCTGGGCGCCTCTCCAGAAGGTCCGCCTTGACCGCGAAGACGAGCGGCGTGCTGAGGTTCGACCTTTCCTCTTCATCCTCGAGCCAATCGAGATCGAACACGACATGAAGCCCGGCCTGCTGTTGCAACTGAAGGGACGAGGCGCCGATGCCGCCGCCGGACGTGATGACGTCGACCTCATCGCGGATCAAAGGAAACACGCTGTCGCGCCAGCCGGCGCCTTCGCTCGTGCGGACGAAGGCGGCCGCGGATTTCAGCTGCCCGGTGACGATCTCGGGCGTTCGCCTGTCTTCTATGAAGGATCTCTCGATCACGCGCTCGACGATCTCGACGTCGTCCAGCGTCAGGCCTGCCTGCTTCAATGCTACTTCATAGAAGCGAATGGCGTTAGCGTAGGAATGATCGAGAGCCTCGTGCGGCCGGCGCGTGACGAGGAGCCGTTTTCCTTTCAGGTCCGCTGGGTTGCGAATATTCGACTCCGGCAATGCGAGGACGGTCTGGGCGCCTCTCAGGAACGACAAGCCGAGGACCTTGGTGTTCGCTCCGTTCGCTTGCGCCCAGATGGCGGGATAGTTGCTGCCGTGCCGGAAGGAGTTTTCCTGCCGATGCGTGAAATGCGAGCGGTGAACCTCGGGGTCCGACGACTCCTGAAGAGCGCGAAACGTCGCAGCGCGATCCGACGCGAATTCTTCCTTGAACAGGCCGCGCTGGACGGCGATGCCGAAGCTCGTCGGCACGCCACACCGCGTGTACCAGAGTTCGGCGGCCACATTGGGCGCGTCCTCGCGAGAAGCGAGAGTATGGACTGTCATGTGCGTGCTCCGGTTCGATTCGTCAAAATTCCCAAGCCAATCCGCCGCTGACCTGCAGCGGCGGCGCGTATGTGACCTCGTATTCGCCGCGCGAAGGCTGATATCCGTTGGTCAGGACACGCGGCTGGTTGTTCAAGAGATTGGTCACTCGAACGAAGACCGACCACGGCTCGTTGTTGGGCTGATAGTTGGCGCCGAGGCCGACATAGAACTGCTCGCCCACTCGGAACGGAAGAGTGTTCGCGATGTCTGAATAGAACGGCGAGATGTATTTCGCGTAGGCGTTGGCCTTGAGCTGGCCGGGAAGATCGACCGGCAACGTGTATTCGACGCTTCCGCCGAACTGGGCGGTCGAGACGAACGGCACACGATTTCCGGTGTAATTGCTGTTCGCCGCGCCGGTCGGATTGACGAAGGTGTCGAACGCCGATTTGATCAGAGCGCCGTTGAAGCGAATCTCAAGGTCCGTGGTCGGCCACAGCTTCTCTTCGAATTCGACGCCGAAGGTGTGAGCCGCGCCGGCGTTCACAAAAACGCTGCCGGTGACTGGCACGCCGTTGACGACCGGGTTTGTCACGCTCGCGATGTAATCCCGGAAGTCGTTGTAGAAGACGGCCACCGTGGTATGCGACCTTCCGTCCAGGGTCTTGAACTTGGCGCCGAGTTCATAGGTCGAGACCTTTTCCGGCTTCGTCGGGAGGGCCGCGATCGCCGCCGTGCTCGCCGAGCGGTTGTAGCCGCCCGTTCGCTGTCCCTGCGTGAAGCTCACATAGGTCAGCAGGTCTGGCGTCCATTGATAGTCGAACGATATCTTCGGCGTCACGCCATTCCAGGCGTTCTTCTGTCCTTGAAGCGTATAGACAACCGCCGTCGGAACGCCGAGGGCGTTGTCCGTGTATCCAGCGTTGCCATAGGTTTGCCACTCGCGGCTGCCGCGCACGCCGAGCGTGACGCCGAATTCTTCGGTGAATTTGTAATTCGCCTGAGCGTAGAGCGAAATGCTCTGGTCGGCGATGTTGCTCCGGACTTCAGAATATTTGACCGTGTTGCCCGACGTCGTTCCCGAGACGCGCCCGAAACGGAAGTTCTCGGTGAAGAAGGTCGCTCCGCTCGTCACGGTGAGCGGTCCGTAGGCTGCGATGCTCTGGAGCTCCTGATAGAAGTAACGCTCGTTGATCCATTGGGTGAAGTCGTTGATCGTCGAGGGCGTCGAGTCGTAATCCCAAGGCGATGGACTGTCGGTCAGGAAGCGTCCCGCGGAGATCGACTTGATCGTCCAATGCTCGTCCGGGACATAGGTGAGCCGAAGCGAAACACCGCCCGAATGACGCCCGAGCTGAAGGTTTCCGGGAGTCGGAGTTGTCGGGAGGGCGAAATTCGTCAGCTTGCCGGCGAGCGGAGCGAGATTCGAATAAGTGGGAAGGAACGTGGCGTTGTCGGATGTGTCCTGCGCTCCATCGATCGTCAGAATCGCGTCGAGATTCGAGGAGGGCGAGAGACGAAGTTTGGCCCGAAACTGATCGGTGTTCACCCGGTTGACGTCCCTGCCGAGGGCGTAATCGTGAATCCAGCCGCTCGCCTGACGGTGGCCGTAAGCGACGCTCGCGCTCACGCCCTCGCCGAGCGGAGTGGCCGCATATAAATGCGCCTGAAACGCATTGAAGCTTCCGTAGCTCGCATCGACATGCGCGACCGTGTCCTGGGAAGGGTCGCGCGAGATCAGCTTGACCACGCCGGCCGTCGTGTTTTGGCCATAGAGCGTCGCCTGAGGTCCACGCAGCACCTCGATCCGCTCGAGGTCGGGGAGATCGAAGATCGAATTGCCGAACACGCGAGGAAGATAGACGTCGTCGACATATTGGCCGACGGCCGGATAGGTCCCGGCGTCCCCGGTCCCGATGCCGCGGATATAGATGCTCTGCATGTTCGCGATTGCGCCGGGCGTCGCGAAAGCCGGGATCTTGCCTTCCAAGTCTTTCAAAATCTGCAGGTTCTGCCCCTGAATCTGACTCGGCCCGATCGCGCTCACAGCGGCGGGCGTCTTCAGCAGGGGGGTCTTGCGGCGTTCAGAAGTGATAGTGACATCTTGAATGATGCCGCTTTGTGTGGGGGAGAGGAGGGCAGGATCCGCTTTATTTTCTTTCGCAGGGTTCGCTTGCTTTTGCTGTTTGTCCGTGTTGCGTTCTACTTCTTCGCCGAATGCCACATTCGAAAGACTGATAACAGAAACGGCGATAGCAACCACATTAGTTCTTTTCATTTCTTTCTCAGCCCCTTAAGATACTCGACTGATTCAGTGCGATTCTACAGCGCCTTTGCCAGTGCGATGCCCCGGAAACCGCGCATCCGATGGTGTAAACTATTGCCAAATCCCATTCATAAGTCTAGTAAATTAATCTAATATATATGGATATTCCATTAATAAATCAAATATTGGTGCCGGCAGGGGATGAACGATTTCAGGAAATTTGGAGAAATAGGAGAATAGAAGCGGCCTCGATCATGGTCAGAAGGATAATGTCATCCTGTGTCGAGTGGCTCCCCGATCAAACAGAAGTCGAGAGTCATTCACATCCAGATTGTCGCGCCATAGAATTGCTTTGCCGATGGGGGCACAAGCAGAAAATCGGCTAGTTGAACCGATCGGGAAATGCAATTTCCGATAAGGGCCGGCGCCCGCTCGGGCCTTCGCGAGCCGCCAAATTTTCGGGTAAAGAGTCTGGATTGCCTCGCGTGCCAAGCGCGACAACCGCATCAAACGTGAAATCCGGCGGGGCATTCAACACCCCTTTTGCCCTTTCCCGATCGAAACCGCCGATCGCATGAGTTGCAATACCGAGTTTGGCCGCTTGGAATGCCAGAAAAGCCCAAGCGGCTCCCGCATCAAAACTATGCGTGATGAACTCGGTCGGCTTGTCCGCTCCCGGCAAGACCCCGCGCTCGAACGAGCCGATGAAAATCAATGCCGCCGCACGAACTGCCCAAGAGCGGTTATAGGGGCTGAGAATATCCAGCGCCGTGTCCCAACCGAGTGCCGACCTGCGAACGTAGATGAAACGCCAAGGTTGGGCATTAAATCCGGAAGGCGCCCAGCGCGCCGCTTCGATAATCATAAGCAGCTGTTCTTCGGAGATTTCCTCTTGCGTGAAAGCTCGCGGGGACCAACGGCTCAGGAATGTCGGGTCAATCTGGAAATCACTATGGCGCGCCTGCTGCCCGTCGCTCATGTCAATCACCCTTCAATCAATCGATTCCAATAGAGCCGGATCATCAGCCTCGCGGATATCAGCGCTGCGCAGGCGCTCCAGAATCCGGTGGCGCAGGCCCTCTCGCGCTTCGCCCTTATGGTCCTGCGCGTTCGCGATCACGTTTATCGCCCGGCCTAGTTGCCAGATTTCCCAGCAATACTCCCTGGCCAGCCTCGCTGTCCCCAGCGCTACTGCCAACGTATCAGTCGGAACTTCAACAGCCTCGCCGTTTTGGGCGCCGACCTTCAGGAAAATGACCGGCGCGAGCGCAGCCACCGCGTCGCGTACATCCTTGCGGCTGATACGCTGCACGCCAGTACTCCTCGGTTCAGCCTTAAGTTCCCTACGCTGGGCCAGATCATCGAAGGCAGCCTGCTCGGCCTCAATCTGATCCTCGCTGGGATCGCCGACAAACGGCAACCCCAGCGCCTTGACGCGATCCAATGTCTGTTGACCCGCCACAGTACGTTCACGGACAAGCGACATGGATTTCCTCACCTTCAGCTGGCGAGCGCCAGCTTGGTATATTCGCCGAAGGTGCGAACCGGCCCCAAGACCGGTCGTGATTGATCAAGATCGAGCAACGGAAACAGCAGATCTGCTACGCGCTGCGCTTCCGTCAGCAAGGGCCAACCGGCCAGAATGAAGGCATCAATCCCTTGATTGGCCTGCAATTCCTTGATGCGAGCGGCGACGTTCTCCGCCGAGCCAACGAAATAGCCGCCCCAGCCCTGGTCGAGAATGTCGAGAGCCCCCCAGCCATTCGGCCCCGACCAGATATTGGGATGGGATTCCAGATCGCGCACATCCGGCAGCTTGCCTGAACGCAAAGCATCGAGGCGGCGCTGGATGATCGGATCTTCGCTGTTGAGATCATTGAAGGTGGGAATCTTCCGGCTGCTCAACGCAACATTGTAGCGACCGAGACTAAGGCGATTTTCGATCTGCCGGATGATATTCTGTACACCGGTTTTTTCCAGGAGTTGCAGGGCATAATCCCATGCTTCCTCCTCAGTCTCACGCACGATAATGTTAGCGAGCGTTCCCGCCGGCAAGCTGCGGCCATGCTCGGCGGCAACCTTGCGGGCCGCGTCAATCTGCGCTCCCAACCGATCGGGCCGGTGCAGATAGGTAAGATAGGTATCGAGAACCTGACCCGCGTGTTCGATCCCGGCGGGCGAGGCGTCGGAACCCCATACCGGCGTGTGCGGATCCTGCACCAGAACTTTCCGATCCTCCAGCCAGCCACGGGGCGGCGGCGGTGGGCCAAACCGGAAGTATTTCCCTTCATAGCCGCCGATTTCGCCAGCATAGAGCTTCTTGAAGACGGTCCAATATTCCGCGCTGAGCTTGTACCGTTCGTCGGAGGGCACATCGATACCGAATTGCGGCAGGATGAAGTCCGTGCCGTTCACCTGATTGAACAGCAGGCGGCCACCTGACAATTCATCGAAGCTTTGGGCGAGGCTTACCAGCGCGGCTGGATTGTATTGTCCCGGATAGACGGGGATTAGGTAACGCAAATTCTGCGTGACGGGTATGAAGGAACCAATCTCGATAAACGGGTTCTTGCCCACGGTAAGGGCGCCGTAAAAGCCAGCCTTGTCCGCGGCGATCGCGATATCCCGGATGCGTTGGGGATCATATTCCACATGCCCCCCGTCCGGATTCCACGGATAAGCTCCATCTCGAGGATTGATGTACCAGAGGATTTTAAGTGGATTAGCCATATGACCTCCGTAGTCAAGAATGAGCGGCGACCGCGTAGTCAACTGTAGGAAGGGCCGAATATTCCCCGAAGATCTTCTCTTCAGTGAGAACCGGTGGAGATTTATCCAGATCGAGCAGTGGCAGCAGGTAACGCGCTACGTTCTTTGCTTCCTCGATCAGCGGAAAGCCCATGAATATGAAGGTGTCGAGACCAAGGTCACGCTGCAATTCCTTGATGCGGGCCGCGACATTCTCACCGCTGCCGACCAGGTAACCGCCATACCCCAGATCCAAGAGGTCAAAACGCTGTCCGTTCGGGCCGGACCAAATATTGGGATAGGATTCCAGCGACCGCAGATCGGGCAGCCGGCCAGCCCTCAAGGCGTCGATGCGAGACTGGATCTTCGGATCGTCACTGTGCAGCGAATCAAAGGCTTCAGCTTTCCGGGAGCCGGTAGTCTTATTGTAACGGCCCATCTTCAGGCGCTCGTCAACCCCACGGATCAGGCGCTCGACCCCGGTTTTCTCCAGCAGCCATTGCGCGTGGGCCCAGGCCTCTTCCTCCGTTTCGCGAACGATGATGTTCGCCAGCGTCCCGACCTTGATCGTCCGCCCATGTTGCTTGGCAACTGCCCGCGCCGAGTTCATTTGTTCACCCAGGCGGTCCGGGCGATGCAGATAGGTCAGGAATGTGTCGATCACCTTGCCGGCATGTTCGACACCGGCCGGCGAAGTTCCCGTCCCCCACACTGGGGTGTAAGGATCCTGCACCAGACGGCGGCGGCGCTCTGCCCCCCTGGGAGGCGGGGGCGCACCGAATTCGAGATATTTGCCTTTGAAGCTTCCGATCTCGCCAGCGTAGAGCCTCTTGAAAACATCCCAATATTCAGCGGAGAAATCATACCGCTGGTCACTGGGATAATTGACCCCGAACTGAGGCAGGATTAGATCGGTGCCGTTGACTTGGTTGAACAATAGCCGCCCGCCCGACAGCCGATCGAACTCCTTGGCCTGCTTCACGAGCGTGGCCGGCGGATATTGCCCCGGATAGATCGGGATCAGGAACCGCATCTGCTTCGTGATCGGAATAAAGCTGGATATCTCGATAAACGGGCTGTCTCCGACGACCAAAGCGCCATAGAAGCCGAGTTCATCCACCGCGCGCGCCAATTCGTTGACGCGGTTCTGGTCCTTTGGGAAGGCCCCTTCGGGCGCCCACGGATAGGGGCCGTCATTGTGCCGGATATACCAGAGGATCTTGAGAGGATCTGCCATCACACCGCTCCCGCGCGAGAACGCGCCGCACTAAGCGGCCCGGGCGACCGCCAAAGGCCCCGGAGCCAGCCAACTATCGCATCGGTCGGCTGGTCGATAACCCCGATCCGGTGCAGGAAGGCGACTTGCGACTTCAGCGCCTCAATCTTACGAGGCTCGAAATCGATATTGAAAATCTTGGAGAGATCGGGGCCATAGGCCTGCGTCACGGCATGTTCGGACGCGAATTGTTCGCGTGCTATATAGAGTCGCGCCTCTTCCGGGTTCCTGATAGCCTCTTCCACCGGAGGGGCAGCGTGCTGGTCATCTGCGCCCTGATCGGATGTCGCGGCCGAAGCAACACCGACACTTCCCCATGGCGCAGTAAGGGGAAGCCCAAGCGAAAATACCTTACGATTACGAATCAATTCCATTACTCCCCGTTTTATGTTGGTCGGATGTATCGAGGAGTGCTTGCCTCCTGGCGTACCGCACACACTGATTTCTTGGAACACACTGATTTCTTGGACGACCGCGAACTAGATCGCGAGTGCAAAAATCACTACCAAATCAGTAGAGATTTAGAAGGCCCTGCGGCGCAATCGTCAATTAAGTTGTTCTTAAATGCTATCGTGGCCTGCGGCAGGAAAGCGCTTGGTTCCAGCTAGGCGGAAGAAAACCTTAAGCGTTGTTTCAGTTGCCTCGCCTCAGGCCATCTCAGATGGATTGACCCGACTGCGCGCAAACGCGCCGGGAGAAGCAGGTGCCCACGCAAGATTCGACCGCCAATACCATCAAGACCGGGTTGCCGGGCCAGCGGAAACAGTTTCGGATGGTGCTCTGCAGCCTTCTCATTGTGCTGTTATTGTCGTCTCTCGACAGCACGATCCTCAACACATCCCTGCCGATCATCGCCCGTGAACTGGGCTCTCTTTCCAAACTCTCATGGGTTGTTTCCAGTTTCATGCCGACCTCAACCGTCAGCACGCTGCTATATGGGAAACTTGCCGACCGTTATGGCGCCAAACATGCGATTTGCAGCGCGATTGTCTTGTTCCTCATCGGCTCTGCCCTGTCAGGATCAAGCCATACGATCGATCAGTTGGTGCTCTACCGCGGCTTGCAGGGAATTGGCGCCGGGGGGCTGATCGCCCTGGCGCAAACCCTGATCGCTATCGAGGTCGGTCCCGAACGACGATCCTATTACCAAGGCTTTTTCAGCTCGACGATCGCTGTCAGCAACATCGCTGGCCCCTTGGTCGGCGGCGCCCTTACCTATTACCTGTCCTGGAGGTGGATATTCTATATCAACATTCCTCTCGGACTTATTGCCATTTTCCTTCTCAGGATAAATCTTGAGAAAAGTCATTACAATAGCGGAACGATCATAAACTACACAGGAATGATGTACTTTTCATTCAGTGTAATTCCCCTGTTCTTATGGATGACATTCGCGGGCGAGAGATTCGACTGGCTATCGCGCGAATCAGTTCTGTTCGCCTTTTCCAGCCTGGTCTTCGGAACGATATTCCTTAAACGGGAACTCTCTTCCGAACATTCCTTCCTCGGCCTGCACTTGCTGGGAGACAGAACCTTTCTCGCCGCGTCCAGCGCCGCAGTCTGGCTTGGATTCGCCACGATGGGCGTCAATGTCTACACGCCGGTCTGGTTTCAGGTCGTGCATGGGATGAATCCGATCGAGGCCGGTTTGATGATCCTGCCGAGGATCGTCGCAATGATTCTGTCCTCGGTGCTGGGCCCCCGGATATTGCTGCGCCGCTACAGCTACAGAGGGGTCATCTCCCTTGGCCTCGCCCTGGAAGTTCTTGCCGTGTCGGGGCTTGCCCTCGCTTGCCACGTCCGATCATCACCAGTGATGTTCGGATTGTTTCTGGCGATGATGGGAAGCGGCATGGGGATCGCGTGGCCCAACATCATCACCACGCTGCAAAGTCAGGTGGGCAGGCGCGATCTCGGCACCGCGACTGCCACCCTGACTTTCACGCGGGCATTCGGCAGCACACTGGGCGTTGCGGTGGCGGGGGCGATGGTAAATGCCTGGGTCGGGGCGACGGCGACAACCGATACACTCTTCCCCCGGCATGGCCAGAGGCCACTGGCTCCCGGCGTAGCAGCCGCTTACCAGCAGGTCCTCGGCGCTTCTTTCCTCCTTTTCGCGCTGGCGATGATGGCTGCCTTTCAGAGCATCTGGCTGCTGCTCCCTTCCCGTGAGCCCGGTCACGGGGATCAACTTCGCGCTCCCAAAAGGAACTCAAAGATGTAAATTGCCATGTCATGCCGATAACGAAACCGCCTAAAAGCGATGCGATACAGAGCAGTGTGCCGGCGAAGGCTGCAATAGCGAATGCCGCCGGTCTGCCGCCCCTGCTTTCTCTAAGGGTGCTGGAAGCAAGCATCCGATTGAAGAGCTTTAGCAAGGCGGCATTGGAACTCGATGTGACACCCAGCGCCGTCACTCAGCATATCCGCGCCATTGAAGCCTGGGCGGGAAGGCCTCTCTTTCGGCGCACGGGGCGCGCCGTGATCATATCGGACCTAGCACAATCCGTCCTGCCGCGCTTGCACGAGGCCTTTGAGTTATTGAACGAGGCATCTCAGACACTCAAGTCGGGAAGCCAGCGAAATTCTTTCGTATGGGTTTCGGCTTCCCCTTCTTTCGTTTCGAAATGGCTGTTGCCGCGCCTAGATTCCTTCCGCGAAGCCAACCCGGACCTGGAAGTATGGGTGGCGACGAGTTGGGATCTCGTCGATTTCAACAAAAGTGAAGTTGATCTGGCAATACGCTATGGTCCGGGCGAATATGAGGGGCTGGTAGTCGAGAAACTGATGGACGAAGTTGTCCTGCCACTTTGCTCGCCTGCGGTCATGGACCAGTTTGGTCCCTTCTCACTTCCTCAGGATCTTCTGAAAGCACGACTGCTGCACGATAGCGATACGCGCCGCGACTCTTCCCCGACATGGCCCATGTGGTTTCTTGCGCGAGGCGTGAAAGACCCTGCGATTCATAAAGGGCCACGCTACAATCAGGCGGGTCTCCTCGTCGACGAAGCGGTCGCCGGCAAAGGTATCGCCTTGGCGCGATACACTCTGGCGGAGGCCGATATAAAGGCCGGGCGCCTTGTCGCCCCCGTGGGCCGGATGCAGCAACATCACACCACCTATGCACATTGGCTGGTCTGGCCCAAGGGGCGCTCCCTTTCCTACCCAAGTCGACGTTTCATTGAATGGATCAAATCCGAGACATCCAGAAGTGCCGGAGATGTCTAATTCTACTGCGTCATAAGCGCAGATAAGGGGCGCCGTGCAGACATGACCCTTATTCGGCGGAAGCGATCGCGAACTCAACGCCCGCGCTTGGCCAGCGGCTTGCGTTGCGCGTCCACGGGAGGCGGATGCGCGACGGTCGTGCTCGAGAGAGATAGCGCAAAGGCGCGAATAGCCGTGCGGGCGGCGTCTTCGATTTCCACATCAGTCTCGCGCCTGGGCAAGCCGATTTTCTCGAAGGAGTCGCCATAGGCCACGAGTCTGAGCGCGCTGGCGTCGCGGAGCGTCTGAACGAAACTCTCCGCTTCGGCTTTCGACAGACGCGCATGAAAAAGCCCGTAGGCTCCGATTCCCAATGAAATCGCGGGCAGCCGTGCGCCCGCGACGGACAGGTCGACGCTTTGGAAATTCATGCTGCCCCTCTGCCCCACGACCCGGCAGGCGAACTGGATCGCGAATTCGGCCCCCGGGGCGGGCTCGGAGCTCGCGTAGAGAGAGAGGACTCCGATCAATCCACCGGGCAATTCGATCGAGCGAATCTCGAGAGCGCCATGCGCGCCGCGCGCGCCGCCCGGAGCGATCGCGCGCCAATCCGCCTTGTGGAGCGCATGCGCGGGATCGCCGATCGGCGCGGACGCCGGCGCCCTCGCCGGCTCGGGCGCCTTCGCCTCGACCGCGGGAGCGTCGATCCTTGCTACCGCGAGCTTCGCTTCGACGCGCGCCAGCTC
>PQAN01000256.1 GCA_003105285.1 Methylocystaceae bacterium | reverse complement strand
GAGAGATTGTATCGTACGGGAGACTTGGCACGATACCGAACGAATGGCGCCGTGGAATTTCTGGGGCGGATCGACCAACAGGTCAAAATCCGCGGCTTCCGCGTGGAGCTCGGCGAAATCGAAAGCGCTCTCTCCCGGATCGACGGCGTCGACGGCGCCGTGGCGACAGCGCGCGATGGCCCCTCCGGGGAGAAGCGCCTCGTCGCCTATGTGATCACGCGGCTCGGCTCGGTTCTTTCGGTCGCGGATTTGCGGAAGACTCTCGAGCGGCAACTACCCGATCACATGGTCCCGGCCGCTTTCGTATTCCTGGACACCCTGCCTTTGACGCGGAATGGCAAAGTGGATCGGAAGGCGCTGCCGGCGCACGATATCGCGGATCAAAAGACCGACGCCCATTCGGCGCCGCGAACGGTTACCGAATGGATTCTCGTGCGGGAATTCGAACAGGTCCTGAATGTATCGCCTGTCGGCGTCGACGACGATTTCTTCCGGCTCGGTGGCAGTTCGCTATCCGCCGTCAAACTGGTGGAGCAAATCAGAAGAACTCTGTGCAGCGATCTTCCCGTAATGGCAATTTTTCAAGCGCCGACCCCAAGCCGACTGAGCAGCTGGATTTCTGGCGAGCGAAAAGAAAAATATGCTCCATTGGTTCTGATGCGCAACGGTGGCGACGGGCGGCCCTTGTATTGCGTTCACCCCGCCGGGGGGACAGTCGTTCGCTACCAGGCTCTTGCGGATTCTTTGGATGGAGTAACGTCCGTCTACGGCCTCCAATCACGGTCCGTGTTCGACCCACGCCACCTCGATGGATCGATCGACGATATGGCGACGACCTACGTAGACGCGATTCGACTGCGGCAGTCGCGAGGGCCCTATCATCTGTTGGGTTGGAGCATGGGTGGCGCAATTGCCGTGGCTATGGCGGCAAAGCTCGAAAGATCCGGGGAAGAGGTCGCGTTTCTGGGGCTTCTCGACACACATATTCATTCAAAAGGCTCGGCGACAGTCGAGCGGAGCGTCCTCGATCACCTTCATCAGTTCGCGAAGCTCGAAGGCGTGGATTTGTCCCGAGAACTCCAACCGGCCCACTATGAGAAGTTGCAGGACGTCACATCGCAAATGAGCGACCGCGAACGTTTCGTCTATGCTGCGCTTTGGGGATTGGAGCAGGGGTTTTGGCGCAACGTCTCTTCCGATCTTCTCGAGTTCCTATATTCGGACGCCGAGAACGCCTCGAAACTCACGCGCGATTTGCGACTCGGGATGATTTCCTCGCCTATTCACGTCTGGTGGGCGCGTCGCTCTCTCGTGAACGGAGAGAGCTTTCCTGTCGATTGGCGCGCTTTTACCCGGGGCTCCGTGACGCTCGAAATCGTGGACGGAGATCATGACGAGATCGTTCGCAGCATCGACGTTCATGGGAGGGTAAAGTCGATCCTCGGCTCGCTCCGACCCACTCAGGCCGGCGATTCCCAATGAAGCGGCACACACGAGCTCGGCGAACAGAGACGATGAAAAAGAGCAGTGCCGGACAGGGCCTATACGGCCTTTGGTCCAGATGGCTCTCGGACATGCCGAGAAAGTCGAAGATGCTCTTCGTGTTTTCGGCGATAGCCGGCGTCGCGACAGGCGCCGGTCAGGGCTATCTGCTGGCTTTCATCACTTCGGCCCTCGCTAAAGGACACGAGAACGCCGACGGCGCTGCGCTATCGTTTTTCGCCCTCTGCCTTTTCATTTTCGTCTCGGGCGTCTTGTCGGTGACATTGTCGTCATGGATCACCCAAGACAATCATTACAATCTCCGCTTGCGAACGAGCCGCAAGGCCCTGTCGACGCCGCTCGAACATTTGTACGTGTGTGGCCCTCAAAGAATTATGACCGTGTTGACGGATGACGTCGACGCTGTCGTGCAGGCGCAAGACGCAATTCCTGTGCTGCTCGTTGAAGGAGCCAAGCTCGCCGGGGCCTTCGTCTACCTCGGCTGCGTGTCTTTCGAGCTGCTAGAGCTCGTCGCCGTCTTTCTCGTCTGCGGGGTCGCGAGTTGGATGACCCTGCAAAGTCGGGCCAAGCGTTGGCTCAGATCGGCGAGGGACGCGAACGACACATTGTTCCGTCACTATCGGGCCATAACGGACGGCTTCAAAGAGTTGAAGTTGGACGCCCGGCGCCGCCGCGCTTTCCTCGAGCAGGAGCTACACGAAACCGCAGATACGATCAGAACGCGGCGAAACATGGCGTCGCGTATCTATGCCTTGGCTGGGCGTTGGAGCCAACTTCTCTACTTTTTGCTGATCGGCCTGATCCTTTTTGTTCCGCTTCTCCGCGACCGAGCCGGTCAGGAAGGCATGACGGGATTTACTCTCACGATCCTGTTCATCGGCGCTCCTCTCTCGGCCATCGTCAATATCGCGCCCATTATCGGACGTGGGATCGTGGCTCTGAAGAACATCGAAGAACTGCGTCTGTGGTCTACGGACGAAGTCGAGGTCGGCGCGGGCACCGAGCCGATCAGCCATGCAAAAACGCCGTCCGTGCTCGAACTCGTCGACGTAAGCTTCCGTTATCCGGATGTCGCGGGAACGAGAGGACAACCATTCGGCCCCCTGAGCTTGCGTGTCGAACCCGGCGAACTCATGTTCCTGACCGGGGGGAACGGGAGCGGCAAGACCACCCTCGCGCTTCTCATCCTCGGCTTGCTTTCTCCGGTGTCCGGCGAGATTCGGCTGGGCGGCGAGCCGATCACGGCGCAACATCGCGACGCCTATCGCCAGAACTTTTCCGCAGTATTCGCAGACGCGTATGTGTTCGACACTCTATTAGGCTATTCGCACTCTGAAGCTCAGGCGCGTGCGGAGGAATTGCTCGTTCTTCTTCGATTGGACGATAAGCTGCGAATCGAGAATGGGCGGTGCTCTACGATCGATTTGTCCCGCGGGCAGCGGAAACGCCTAGCATTCCTGTCGGCGTATCTCGCGGATCGGCCCTTCTACCTCTTCGACGAATGGGCCGCCGAACAAGATCCCGACTTCCGCGAATTCTTCTATCGGCAAATGCTGCCGGAGCTGAAGGCGCGTGGAAAAACCGTCATAGCGATCACTCATGACGACCGATATTTCCATATGTGCGATCGATTAGTGCGAATGGCTTTCGGACAAATCGAGCAACAGAGTCCGTCGGCAGTCGCAAGCCCTGTGTGAATTAAAGGAGAATCGATCGATGGCGGCTGATTTGCGAAGCTCTCGGACTTTGTTTGGCGCAGCACTTATATTCCTGATCGCAGTCGCGACCGGCGTCGACTGGACATGGCGGCAGCCGATCGATGCGCCGCCGTCGGACAGAACGGTGGAAATTCGTCGAACGTCGCATGGTATTCCGCACATACGATCCGCCGATGAGAAAGGACTAGGATTCGGGATCGGCTACGCCTATGCTCAAGATAACCTCTGTCTCTTGGCGGCGGAAATCCTCACGGTCAATGGCGAACGCTCCAAATATCTCGGTGCCGAGGCGAAGGCCTCCGCGACGATGACGAATGTCGACAGCGACTTCTTCTTCCGTTGGTTGAATGACGAAGAGGCGATCGCCGCAGCCTGGAGATCACAACCTGCAGAGATCCAAAGCCTGCTCGAGGGCTATGCCGCAGGCTATAACTATTATTTGCGAGAAGCGGGAGTAGAGGGGCTGCCTTTCGATTGTCGGAACGAAAAATGGGTCCGCCCAATTTCCGAATTTGACCTGCTGAAGAACATGCGGCGTCTCGTCGTCAGAGGCGGCGTCGGGCGCTTTGCGGAAGCCATCGTTTCGGGTGCCTCGACCTCCTCGAAAAAAAGTTCTCTCGACCCGCATTCAGGTGAATTCTCTATCGAGGGCATACGATTCGGGGAATCCGGGGAAAATTTCGCGAGCGCGAACGGAAGCAACGCGCTCGCGATCGGAAAAGCCCTCAGTCGCAACGGCAGGGGATTGCTGCTGGCCAATCCTCACTTTCCATGGAGTGGACCGCTACGCTTCTACCAGATGCATTTGACCATTCCTGATAAGCTCGACGTAATGG
>PQAN01000255.1 GCA_003105285.1 Methylocystaceae bacterium | reverse complement strand
ATCTCGACGGCGGAGCCGAGCAGGATGGCTCTACAGGCCATAGGAATATAGCTCGAGTGGAAGAGACAGAGCGAAAGCGCGCAGGACGCGGACGGCGTTACTCCCCGGCCCGCAGCGCGGCCAGGCAAAAATCCACCATCTGATCGCAGGTCGGCTCGGGATAATCGGCGAATTCGACCATCAGCCGCGGATGGCAGTAGCGGATGCAGGCGCCGCAGACGAGCTTGGCGGAAAGCCGCGCGTCGCCGACGCGAAACTCTCCCGCCTCCATGCCGGCGGCGATGACGCGCTGAAAAATCGACTCGATGCGCTGAATGTGCTCGTCGATCGTCGGCCAGTTCTCTTCGATCGCCGCCTGCACCATGTCGTGGAGCTTCCGGTCGACGACATAGCGCTCCGCATTCATCGTATGATTGCTCTGAACGAGCCGCCTCAACCGCTCGGCGGCGGAGCCGGGACCCGTCGCGATCGCCTCGGCCGCCGTCTCCACCTCGCCCATCAACTGTCTGGCGACGGCGGCGTTGATCTCCGACTTGGCGCTGAAGAAGCGATAGATATTGGCGGGCGACATGCGCAGTTCGCGGGCGATGTCGGCGACCGTCGTCTTCTGGAAGCCGATCTGCCGGAACAGGCGCTCGGCCGTCGTGATGATCTTGCAGCGCTGCTCGTGCTCGCGCACGGCGGCCGCTCCGCTGTCATGGCTCATTCGGCCGCTTCTCCCGCGACGCCGCGCAGATCGTAACCCGCCTTTTGCGAAGAGGGAATATCGGCGAGCCGCGCATCGAGCGAGCGCCGGAACCACAACGCATAGAGCGCCGGCAGGAACAGCACGGTCAAAAATGTCGCGACGAACAGGCCGCCCATGATGGTCAGCGCCATCGGCCCCCAGAAGGGGGAGCGCGACAAGGGCGCCATCGCCAATATGGCGGCGAGCGCCGTGAGCGCGACCGGCCGCGTCCGCCGCACCGTCGCGCCGATGATCGCCTCGCGGTAGTTCGCGCCCTGCTCCAGATCCTGCCGCACCTGATCGACGAGGATGATGGAGTTGCGCATGTCCATGCCGGAGAGCGCGATGAGGCCGAGCAGCGCGACGAAGCCGAAGGGCGCGCCCGCCACGTTGAGCGCGAGCGACGCGCCGATGACGCCGAGCGGCGCGCTCATCATGACGAGGCCCAATCGCGTGAAGTCCTGCAACTGGAACATCACGATGACCAACATGAAGAGACCCATGACCGGAAACACCTCGGCGAGCGAGGCGTTGGCCTTGGTCGATTCCTCGATCGCCCCGCCGACTTCGATCCGGTAGCCCGCCGGCAGAGACGCGCGCAGCTCGTCGAGGCGCGGCCATATCCTGCTGGTGACGTCTGGCGCCTGAACGCCGTCCTTCACATCGGCCCTGACAGTGATGAGCATGTTGCGATTGCGCCGCCAGATGATCGGTTCGTCATGCTCATAGACGATTCTGGCGATCTGCGAGACCTGAACCGGCGCGCCGCCCTTGGAGAAGACCACCATATCGGCGAGGCGCCCGAGATCGCCGCGCTCCTGGGGGACCGCGCGCGCGACGACGTCGACGCGATCGATGCCGTCGCGCAGGCTCGTCACCGTCACGCCGGAGATCATCATCTGCAGCCGGCTCGCCACCTCTTGCGGCGTCAGGCCCAGCATGCGCGCCCGATCCTGATCGATGACGAGGCGCACGACAGGCGTCTGCTCGTTCCATTCGAGATGCGGTTCGATCACCGCTTCATCGCCGCGCATCACGTCGCGGACCTTGTAGGCGATGGCGCGAACCTCGTTGGGATCGGAGCCGATGACGCGGAACTGGACGGGGAACCCGACCGGCGGGCCGAAGTTGAAGCGGTCGACGCGCACGCGCGCCTGCGGCAGCGCGCCCTTGCCGACCGCCTGATCCAATTTGCGCTTCAACCGCTCGCGCGCCTCGACATCCTTCGCGACGATGACGATTTCGGCGTAGGACTCATTGGGCAGGGCCGGACTCAACCCGAGCCAGAAGCGCGGCGGACCCTGGCCCACATAGGTCGCGTAATGGGCGGCGTCCGGATCGCCTTTCAGCAGCGCCTCCGCCTGCTCGGCGGCCGCCAAAGTCGCGGAGATCGACGAGCCCTCCGGCAGACGCAGTTGAAAGAACAACTCCGGCCGCTCGGAAATCGGAAAGAACTGCTTCTGCACATGGCCGAAGCCGACGACGGCGAGGGCGAATACGCCGATCGTCGACGCGACCACGAGACGCCGATGGTCGACGCTCCAGGCGATCAGGCGGCGCAACGACCGATAGAGAGGCGTGGCGTAGATGGCGTCCGGATCGTGATGCGCGCTCGCCCTGGCGAAATCCGGCAGGAGCTTCACGCCGAGATAGGGCGTGAAGATCACCGCGACGAACCAGGACGCGATGAGCGCGACGGCGAGAACCCAGAACAACGCGCCCGTATATTCGCCCGTCGCCGAATTGGCGAAGCCGACCGGCATGAAGCCCGTCGCCGTCACCAATGTGCCGGTGAGCATCGGAAAGGCCGTCGACTGCCAGGCGAATGTCGCGGCCTTCATGCGGCCGAACCCCTGCTCCATCTTCACCGCCATCATCTCGACGGCGATGATCGCGTCGTCGACGAGCAGGCCGAGCGCGATGATGAGCGCGCCGAGCGAGATGCGCTGAAGATCGATGCCCATCGCATTCATGAATATGAATACGACGGCGAGCACGAGAGGCACCGAAAGCGCGACGATGACGCCGGTGCGGAAGCCGAGCGAGACGAAGCTGACGACGAGAACGATGACGAGCGCTTCGACGAAGGAGCGCGTGAATTCTCCGACCGCCTCCGAGACGACTTTCGGCTGATCGGCGATCTGCTCGATGTCGATGCCGACAGGCGTCGCGGCCCGCACCTCCGCCATCGTCGCGGCGAGATTCTTGCCGAGCGTCAGAATATTCGCGCCCTTCGCCATGACGACGCCGACGATGATGGCCGGCGAACCATTGTAGCGCGCCAGAAAGCTCGGAGGGTCCTCGTAGCCGGCGACGACATTGGCGACATCGCCGAGGCGAAACACTCGGCCATTGGCCTCGACCGGCGTCGCGGCGATCGCATCGGCGCCCTCCAGCGCGCCGGTGACGCGCAATTGCACGCGGTTCGCCGGCGTCTCGAAGACGCCGGCGGCGTTCACGGCGTTCTGCTTGGCGAGCGAGTCGAACACGGACTGCGGCGCGAAGCCGAGATTGGCGAGCTTCGCCTGGCTGAACTCGACGAAGATTTTCCGGTCCTGCGCGCCATAGACATTGACCTTCACGACGTCTTGCGTTTCGAGCAGGCGCTGGCGTAGGAACTCGACGACGCGATCGAGCTGATGAAGATCGGCGCCGTCGCCGGAGACCGCGTAGAGAACGGAATCGACGTCGCCATATTCGTCGTTGACACTCGGCCCGACGACTCCCTGCGGCAGCTCGTTGCGAATGTCGCCGAGCTTCTTGCGCAGTTGATAGAAGAGATAGGGCACCTGCGACGGCGGCGTCGTGTCCTTGAACGTGACCTGCATCGCCAGGAAGCCGGGCTTGGCGTAGGTCTGCAGCTTCTCGAGATAGGGAAGCTCCTGCAGCTTCTTTTCGAGGCGGTCGGCGACCTGGTCGCGCATCTCCTGCGCCGTCACGCCAGGCCAGACGGCCGTGACATTGGCGACCTTGATGGTGAAGGACGGGTCCTCGGCGCGACCGAGGCGCAGATAGGAGAATAGCCCGGCGATCGCGAGCGCCAGCATCAGCGCCAGCACGAGAGTCTGGTGGCGAACGGCCCAGTTGGAGAGATTGAGGCTCTTCATCGGCGGCGGCCCTCTAGAGCGTTTCCAGCCGGAGTGGACGCCGGTTCGGCGTTGGAAACGCGTAAAATACAAAAAAACGAGAGTCTTTCCGTGTTTCGACGAAACACGGAAAGACTCTAGAGCGTGTCGGCCGCGACCGGCCGAACCTTCTGGCCGGGGTCGAGCTTGTGCGCGCCGAGCACGACGATATTGTCGCCCTCCGCCACGCCTCCGGTGACGAGCGCCGTCTTCGCCTCGTATCGCAGCACGGTGACGGGCGCGAGCGTCAGCCTTCCGTCGCCCTCCACCTTCCAGAGGGACGGCCCGTCGCCCTGGTTGAACAGCGCGGCGAGCGGCACGGCGGCGGCGGAGCCCGCTCGCGGCGTCTCGATCGTCAGAGTGGCGCTCATGCCGAGCGCGATCGCGGATCCCGCGCCGACGATGGAAAATCTCGCTGCGAAGGTTCGCGTCATCGGGTCCGCGGACGGGCTGAGCTCGCGCAGCTTGGCGCGATAGGTCTTGCCGGGGTCCGACCAGAGGAAAAGGCTGGCCTCGCCGGCGCCGACCGCCGCGACGAAAGCCTCCGGCACGGCGACGACGGCCTCGAGCTCGCCCGAGCGGGCGACGCGCACCGCCGATTGACCGGCGGCGACGACTTGGCCGGGTTCGATGAAAGTGGCGGTGACGACGCCATCGGCGTCGGCGCGAAGCGACGCATAGTCGAGAGCGTTCTGGGCGAGCTCCACGGCCCGGCCGGCGCGCTGATTGCGGCCGCGCGCCTCTTCCGCCGCGGTGCGTTGCCGGTCCAGCGCCGCCTGCGCCGTCCAGCCGTCCTTGCGCAGTTTCTGCGCCCGACGCTCGTCAGCGGAGGCCTGCTCGAGCGCCATGCGCGCCGCCGCCAGCTCCGCGTCGGCCTGCTCCTTCTGGAGACGCAAATCCGCCTCGTCCAGCGTCGCGAGCAGATCGCCCGCCTTCACCCGCTGGCCGGTCTCGACGAAACGCCGCACGACCTTGCCGGTGACGCGAAAGGCCTGGTCGGTCTCGATTCTCGGCCGGATCGAGGCGACGAACTCGCGCGCCGGCGCTTGCGGGGCGTAGCGCACCGGCGCCACCAGGACGACCCGCGCGGCGCGTTCGTCCGAGCGGCCGGCCGAATTGTCGCAAGCCGCCAGAGCGAGAAGAACGAACGAAGCCGAAGCGAACTTGAAGAACAAACGTCTTTCATGCATTTCGGCGAGTCTCCGCCCGATCAAATCCGACTATCAAACGACTATCTCATAATTGCTGACGAAATTCAATTTTCGTCAGTCGTCACTCCTACGCTCGGCCGCATCGGCAATGCGTTCGACGAAGAGCTGTGCGTTCCGCTCGAGCGTTTCTTCGACGAAGAGGCTCCGCCGGCGGGACGACCGCTTTGCCGTCCGAGGCTGCGTCCAAGCGCCGCAAGACGCTCGCTCGGCCGTCTTTTCCGCGGATTTCCGCGAGCCTCGACCAATGCGGCCCATCGCCGAAAGTCGGCGAGAAAGCGAGCGAAAGCCGGCTCGAAATCGACGTCGCCTGGACGCCGGCGCAGTTCCCGCCGAGGCGCCGCTTGCCCGCCTCGAATCCTTCATTCTATATGCGCCTTCGCTCTTGCGTCGGCGCGGGCCGAATACAATCTGAAGGATCAGTGAACGGCCGAGCGCCGGCGGGCCGACAGATTCGAGCCGCCGCGCAGCCGGCATATGACGGGCCGCTACGGGACCCGGCGATTTTCAAGGAACGAAAGGAACGGCGATATGGCAAAAATCATCGGCATCGACCTCGGCACGACCAATTCCTGCGTGGCCGTCATGGAAGGGTCGAGCCCCAAGGTCATCGAGAATGCGGAAGGCGCCCGCACGACGCCGTCCATCGTCGCCTTTACGGAGGATGGCGAGCGTCTCGTCGGCCAGCCCGCCAAGCGCCAGGCGGTCACCAATCCCGAGCGCACCTTCTTCGCCATCAAGCGCCTGATCGGCCGCTCCTTCGAAGACCCGATGACGAAGAAGGACATCGGCCTCGTTCCCTATAAGATCGTCAAGGCCCCCAATGGCGACGCCTGGGTGCAGGCCGACAGCAAGCAATATTCGCCCTCGCAGATTTCCGCCTTCATCCTGCAGAAGATGAAGGAGACGGCCGAGGCCTATCTCGGCCAGCCAGCGACCCAGGCGGTCATCACCGTCCCGGCCTACTTCAACGACGCCCAGCGCCAGGCCACCAAGGACGCCGGCAAGATCGCCGGCCTCGAAGTGCTGCGCATCATCAACGAGCCGACCGCCGCGGCGCTGGCCTACGGCCTCGACAAGAAGGGCGCCGGCACGATCGCGGTCTACGACCTCGGCGGCGGCACCTTCGACGTCTCGATCCTCGAGATCGGCGACGGCGTGTTCGAGGTGAAGTCGACGAATGGCGACACCTTCCTCGGCGGCGAGGATTTCGACAGCCGACTCGTCGAATATCTCGCCGGCGAGTTCAAGAAGGAGCAGGGCATCGACCTGACGAAGGACAAGCTCGCCCTGCAACGCCTGAAGGAAGCCGCCGAAAAGGCGAAGATCGAGCTCTCCTCGGCGACGCAGACCGAGATCAATCTGCCCTACATCACGGCGGACGCCTCCGGTCCCAAGCATCTGACGCTGAAGCTGACGCGCGCCAAATTCGAGGCGCTGGTCGACGATCTCATCCAGCGCACGATCGAGCCCTGCCGCAAGGCCTTGAAGGACGCCGGACTGTCGGCGGCCGAGATCGGCGAAGTGGTGCTCGTCGGCGGCATGACCCGCATGCCGAAGGTGCAGGAGGTCGTGAAGCAGTTCTTCGGCAAGGAGCCGCACAAGGGCGTCAATCCTGACGAAGTCGTCGCCATCGGCGCGGCCGTGCAGGCGGGCGTCTTGCAGGGCGACGTGAAGGACGTGCTGCTGCTCGACGTGACGCCGCTGTCGCTCGGCATCGAGACTTTGGGCGGCGTGTTCACGCGCCTCATCGACCGCAACACGACGATCCCGACCAAGAAGAGCCAGGTGTTCTCGACGGCGGAGGACAATCAGACGGCCGTCACCATCCGCGTCTTCCAGGGCGAGCGCGAGATGGCGGCCGACAACAAGCTGCTCGGCCAGTTCGATCTCGTCGGCATCCCGCCGGCGCCGCGCGGCCTGCCGCAGGTGGAAGTGACTTTCGACATCGACGCCAACGGCATCGTCAATGTGGCGGCGAAGGACAAGGCGACGAATAAGGAGCAGCAGATCCGCATTCAGGCCTCGGGCGGCCTGTCCGACGCCGACATCGACCGCATGGTCAAGGACGCCGAGGCGCATGCGGCAGAGGACAAAGTGCGTCGCGAGCTGGTCGACGCCAAGAACCATGGCGAGGCGGCGGTCCATTCGGCCGAGAAGTCGCTCGCCGAATTCGGCGACAAGGTGTCCTCCGCCGACAAGAGCGCGATCGAGGCGGCCGTCGCCTCGCTCAAGTCCGCTCTCGAGGGCGAGGACGCCGAGCATATCAAGGCCAAGACCAATGAGCTGGCGCAGGCTTCGCTGAAGCTCGGCGAGGCCGTCTACAAGGCCCAGCAGGCCGAAGGCGCCGCGCCCGACGGCCATGAGGCGCACGCCAAGGACGACGTCATCGACGCCGATTTCAAGGAAGTCGGCGGCGACGACAAGAAGAAGTGAGGCGTCCCGACCCTCCCCTTCAAGGGGAGGGTCGGACTGCGCAGCAGACCGGGGTGGGGCGAGCCCCCAAGTCTCGGGAAATCACCCCCTCCCGCTCGCCTTCGGCGCGTTCAGGCTTTTTCGAGACGTCCGGCGAATATGTGATATTGGAAAGACTTATGAAGCCCTCCGTCGCGCTCGACACGCATCGCGAGGCGGTCCGCGCCGCGGTCAGCCGCAATCGGGCCGCCAATCCGCGAGTGTTCGGCTCCGTCCTGCATGGGGATGATCGGGAAGGGGGCGACATCGACATTCTCGTGGACGCCCTCCCCGGGGCGACGCTTTTCGACCTCGGGCGATTGCAGATAGAACTCGAGGATATCCTGGGCGTTCGGGTCGACCTGCTCACGCCGGGGGATATTTCACGCTATTTTCGGGACAGCGTTTTGGCCGAGGCCCGGCCCATATGAAGCGCAAATCGCCGCTCGCTCCGGTCGGCCATATGCTCGATTGCGCGGAATGGGCGGTTTCCTACGTCGAGGGGATGGCGAAGGAAGACTTTCTCGACGACCGACGCACGCAACAAGCCGTGACAATGGACTTGCTCGTCATCGGAGAAATGGCGTCTCGACTCGCGCGTGAGCACCCGGACTTCTGGGAAAAATACCCGCAAGCGCCGTGGCGACAGATGAGTCGATGCGCAACCGGATCGCTCATGGCTATTTCGACCTGAACTTGGACACGATCTGGGACACCGTAATGACATCGCTTCCCGAACTGATATACAGCCTGAAGCCGATCTTCGACGAACTCGCCGCCCAGAGCGGGTCGTCTGACGAAACAACCCCCGACTGAACATGTCCAAACGCGACTTCTACGAAATTCTCGGCGTCTCCCGCACTTCGACCGATGTCGAGCTGAAGATCGCCTTTCGCAAGGCGGCCATGCAGTGCCATCCGGATCGAAACCCCGGCGACAAGGACGCGGAGGCGCGGTTCAAGGAGATCAACGAAGCGTATCAATGCCTGTCCGACACGCAGAAGCGCGCCGCCTATGATCGCTACGGCCATGCGGCTTTCGAGCAGGGCGGCGGTTTCGGCGCGGGCGACGGCTTCGCGGCCTCGATGGCCGATATTTTCGACGATCTGTTCGGCGATGTGATGGGCCGCCGCGGCGGGCGCGGCAATGCGCGAGAGCGCGGCTCGGATCTTCGTTACAATATGGAGATCACGCTCGAGGAGGCGTTCAACGGCAAGACCGCGACGCTGAAGCTGCCGACCTCCGTGACCTGCGAGTCCTGCTCGGGCACGGGCGCCAAAAAGGGCTCGAAACCCAAGACCTGCCCGAGCTGCGCCGGCCATGGGCGCGTGCGCGCGCAGCAGGGCTTCTTCGCCATCGAGCGCACCTGTCCGACCTGCCAAGGGCGTGGGGAGACGATCGACAATCCATGTCCCTCATGCTCCGGCTCCGGCCGCACGACGCTGGAGCGCACGCTCTCCGTCAATGTGCCGCCCGGCGTCGAGGACGGCACGCGCATCCGCCTCGCCGGCGAGGGCGAAGTAGGCCTGCGCGGCGGCCCCTCCGGCGATCTCTACATCTTCCTGTCGGTCAAGCCGCACAGCTTCTTTCAACGCGACGGCGTGGACCTCTATTGCCGCGTGCCGATCTCCATGGTGCGGGCCGCGCTCGGCGGCAAGATCACCGTGCATACGATCGACGGCGGCGAGACGGACATCAAGGTTCCCGAAGGCGCCCAGTCCGGCAAGCAATTGAAGGTCAAAGGCAAGGGAATGCCGGTGCTGCGCGGACGCGACCATGGCGATCTCTATGTCCAGATCAGCGTCGAGACGCCGCAGAATCTCACCAAGCGCCAGCGCGAGCTGCTCGCCGAATTCGAGGAGGAATCCTCGCATCACACGCATCCCGAAGCGACCGGCTTCTTCGCGAGAATGAAGGAGCTGTTCGGGAAGTGACGCCGACGGCCTCGAGCGTGGCTCGGCGTGACGGGAGCGGTCGGGCGAAGGCGAAACCATCGAGAGGCGATTTTTCAACGTGCCACAAAATCTCCAGCCCCAGAAATCCACGCTCGGCGACGGCGCGAGCTTCATCCGTTCCCTCATCGAAAATCCCCGCATCGTCGGCGCCGTCTCCCCTTCCGGGCCGGCGCTCGCCAAGGCGATGGCGAGCTATGTCGATGTCGCGGACGATGCGCCCATCGTCGAACTCGGTCCCGGCACCGGTCCCGTCACCGAGGCGCTGCTGGCGCGCGGCGTCGCGCCGGAGCGCCTCCTGCTCATCGAATATGAGCCGAAATTCTGCCGGCTGCTCGCCGAGCGCTTCCCGGGCGTGAGGATCATCCAGGGCGACGCCTATGGACTGAAGAAGACGCTCGAAGGCAAGATCGAGGGAAAGATCGGCGCGGTCGTCTCGAGCCTGCCGCTGCTCAACCAGCCCGAGAGCGATCGCCTCGCGCTACTCGACCAGGCGTTCGATCTGCTGGTCCCCGCCGGCGTATTCATTCAGTTCACCTACGGCCTGCTGATCTCCCCAATGCCCCTGAAACGCCATCCGAACGGCGCCGCCTACTCGGGCAAGGGATCGGCGCCGATCTGGCTCAACCTGCCGCCCGCACGCGTGTGGCGTTATCGGCGCGCCGGAGTCTGAGAGGATGCGAGCCTCGGCCGTCATTGCGAGCGCCGCGAAGCAATCCGGCAATCGCCTCGCGGCCCTGGATTGCTTCGTCGCTTCGCTTCTCGCAATGACGGATTCCAGAAAAAGCTCGCGGTTCGAGGGGCCGCCGAGCGCCGAGAGACCTCGGCCCGCAGAAGCGACCGCGACATGACGAGCCTGCAAGACCTCCCCTTGCGCGACCGCCTCATCGTCGCGCTCGACGTCGAGAGCGTGGAAGACGCGCGCGCGCTCGTCGCAACGCTCGGCGACGCGGTCTCCTTCTACAAGATCGGCATGGAGCTCGCCTTCGCCGGCGGGCTCGCGCTCGTCCAGGAGCTGAAATCTTCCGGCCGCAAGGCGTTCGTCGATCTGAAGCTCCACGACATCGGCCAGACCGTCGAGCGCGCGACGCGGCAGATCGCCAAGCTCGGGGCGGATTTCCTCACCATCCACGCCTTTCCGCAGACGATGCGGGCGGCGCGTCTCGGCGCGGGCGACAGCGGCCTGCGGCTGCTCGCCGTCACCGTGATGACCTCCTATGATGACGAAGATCTCGCCGAGGCCGGCTATGCCTGCGGCGTCCGCGAACTCGTCGCGCGCCGCGCCGCGCAGACGAAGGACCTTGGCGTCGACGGGTTGATCCTGTCGCCGCAGGAGGTCGAATCGATCCGCGCGCTCGTCGGCCCGTCCATGCTGCTGGTGACGCCGGGCGTCCGGCCGGCGGGCTCCGAGACCGGCGACCAGAAGCGCGTGATGACGCCCGCCCTCGCGATCGCGGCGGGCGCCGATCATCTCGTTGTCGGCCGTCCGGTGACGCGGGCCGCCGATCCGCGATCCGCCGCCCAGGCGATCGTCGCCGAGATCGCCAGCGGGCTGGATATCGCCTCGCGATTGAACCATCCCCGCTGATTGGTTCGCAGGCGGCCGAAAGCGAGCCTGGAGGCTCGCTTCGAAACAATCGAATTACAGAAGCGAGAAGCCGGCCAGCGTCTCCTCCAATCGACGCGGGTTCTCGTAGAGAACGGCGTGAAATCCGACCCGGCGCGCTCCCTCGACATTGGCGGGAGAGTCGTCGATGAAGAGACACGAGCCGGCGTCGAGATCATGGGTGTCGAGGAGGAGGCGATAGATCGCCGGATCGGGTTTCAGAAGCTTCACCCGGCCGGAGACGACGACGCCCCGAAATCGCTCGAAGAACGAAAAGCGCCCGGACGTCTCCCCGAATTTCTCGGCGGAAAAATTGGTGAGCGCATAGAGCGGCGCGCCGCGTTCCGACAGACGTTCGAGCAGCGAGACCGTCTCGCCGATCGCGCCGGCGATCGTCTCGCTCCAACGCTCGTCGAAGGCGCGGATTTCCTGCTCGAATTCGGGAAAGAGCGCGACGCGCTCGGCGACGGCGTCGGCGAAGGGGCGCCCTCGATCGAGTTCGAGATTCCATTCGGCGGTGCAGACTTCCGCCAGGAAAGCCTCCATGGCGCTCGGGTCGTCGAATATCTTCCGGTAGAGATAGCGGGGATTCCAGTCGAGCAGAACATTGCCGACATCGAACACGACAGTAGAAATCATGAAATCGACCTTGGACGTTTCAATCGCATCATGGACGGGCTAAGATTCGGGCCTTCTCTATGCTGGAGTCGGATCATTGCGCATCGCCAGTTGGAACGTCAATTCGGTCCGCCAGAGGCTGGAGCCGCTCCTCGCCTATCTGCGCGACGTCTCGCCCGACGTGCTCTGCCTGCAGGAGATCAAATGCGAGGACGCGGCCTTCCCGCGCGCCGAGATCGAGGACCTAGGCTATAATGTCGAGACGCATGGGCAGAAGACCTTCAACGGCGTCGCCATTCTCTCCAAGCGTCCGATCGAGGTCGTGCGCGGCCTGCCGAAATTCGAGCATGATCCGCAGGCGCGCTATATCGAGGCGCTCGTTCCGGCCGACAATGGCGTCCTGCGCGTCGCCAGCATCTATCTGCCGAACGGCAATCCGCCGGCGACCGAGAAATACACATACAAGCTCGCCTTCATGGATTGCCTCATCGCCCATGCGGCGTCTCTCCTGGCGCAGGAGGAGGCCGTCGTGCTCGCCGGCGACTACAATGTGATTCCGGCCGCCTGCGACGTCTATGATCCCGCCGGCTGGGCCGGCGACGCGCTGTTCCTGCCGCAGACGCGCGCCAAATTCCAGACGCTGCTCAATCTCGGATATGCCGAGGCGCTGCGCGCTTCGACGGACGATGCGGGCCTCTATACGTTTTGGGACTATCAGGCCGGCGCCTGGCAGAAGAACAACGGCCTGCGCATCGATCACCTGTTGCTCTCGCCGCAAGCGGCCGATCGATTGCAGGGCGTCGCGATCGACAAGGAATTGCGCGCCGGCGCCAAGCCCTCCGACCATGTGCCGATCCGCGCCGATTTCGGCTGATGCGGCCGCCGCCGATGCGAGCGCGGCGAGCCGGAAGGCCCGCGGCCCAGCCGACCAAATTTGTGATTTCGACGCCCAAATCATTTTTTGGACAATTTCAGACCGTTGACTGCACAGCTCCAAGGAGTTCGGCGATATAGAGCTTTCGAGTCGGCCGAAAACTTTTCCACGAACTTTTTTGCCGGGCATATTTTTTGCTAAACTTCTAGCGACGACAGTGGGGACTCGAGATGAAGCAAGCCAATTTGGAACGCGTATTCGACAAGGCCCTTCCCCTTCCCAGCAAAACCATCCTCACAGTGACCGAGGTTCCAGAACGAGCGGAAGATTTGCTGCACTTGCTCGCCAGCGCCATGGTCAGGGGCTTCGACAATCACACGAGGCTCACCGAAATCCACTTGCCGATGGCGCGGTTCCCTTACATCGATTCGAAATTCTGGCATGTGCCCGTCGAGGACTGCGGCGATTCGCATGTGCTGCGGCTATTCTTCGAAACGCCGGAGAATTCCGCGCATTAGAGCGGCTCCAGCCGAGGAAGCCGGCCGGCGGTCCGCAGGGTCGCGCCTGGATCGCGAACATCGCCTCTCCGCGGGCGCGTCATTCCCGGCACTCGCTTTAGCGAGCGATCGGGAATGAGACGGCCGCGATGGCTTTTGAATTTTCGGCGGGTTCTTCAGGCTCGCCTCCCTCCCCCAATCACGGCCGGAAGGATGATTTCTGCACGCCGGGGCTGATCGGCGCATCGAGGAAGAAATCCAATATGGCGTCGACATTCGGATCGACGGCGTATTTTGCGAGGTCGCGCTCTCCCTCTTCCGCCAGCACGTTGGCGTCGATGAAGAAATTGCCTGTGCAGGAGCGCGCCTCGCGCGTGAGGATCGCATGTGCGGCCTCCGCGACGATGTCGGGCTTGCGGGAGTGGCGCAGCGCGACCTCCCCGCCGAGCAGATTGCCGACCGCCGCGGTGGCGATCGCCGTCTCCGGCCACAGCGAATTGACGCCGACGCCGAACTGGGCGAGTTCGCGCGCGAGACCCAGAGTGACGAAGCTCATCCCATATTTCGCGGTCGTATAGGCGAGATTGGGCGAGAACCATTCGGGGCTCAGGTCGAGCGGCGGCGACAAGTTGAGAATATGTGGATTGCCGGCTGTCTTCAGATGCGGCAGCGCCAGCTTGCTGCAGAGAAAAGTTCCGCGCGCGTTGATCTGATGCATCAGATCGTAGCGCTTCATGTCGATCTCTTCGACGCCGCGCAGATCGATCGCGCTCGCATTGTTGACGAGAATATCGACGCCGCCGAATATGGCGGCGGTCTTGTCGATCGCCTCCTCGACCTGCGCCTCGAAGCGAATGTCGCAAGGAAGCGCCAGCGCCCGTCCGCCGGCCGCCTCTATGGCCGCCGCGGCGGTATAGATGGTGCCCGGCAGCTTGGGGCGCTCGGTGATGCTCTTTGCGACGATCGCCACATTGGCGCCGTCGCGCGCCGCGCGCAGGCCGATGGCGAGCCCGATGCCGCGGCTGGCGCCGGTGATGAGCAGGGTTTTCCCGGCCAGCGATCTCGCCATGGGCGCCTCTCGTCTCATGAGCCTCTAGGCGGTTTATGAGCCTTTCAGGCGGCGACGCGCGCCGGATAGCCGGCGTCGGTGATGACCTTGGCGAGCGCCTCCGGATCCTTGGGCGAAGGCGAGACCTCCACCTTGCCGGTCGTGAGATCGACCTTCACTTGCGCCTCGGGCTCGGCCGACTGCACGGCCTTCGTCACATGCGCCACGCATTTCCCGCAGGACATTTCCTGCACGTCGAATGTCGTCGTCACGATCGTCTCCTCTTCCATTGGCAATGACTCCGGAGCGACGCCGCGCTCCGGGCCGATCTCGACCGCGCCGCGCGGCGGCTCGAAACGCCGAAGGCGCAGCGCATTCGTCAGCACGAAGACGCTGGAGAACGCCATGGCGCCGGCGGCGAGCATCGGCGACAGCAGCGTTCCGTTCAAGGGATAGAGCACGCCGGCCGCGACGGGTATCAGGATCGCATTGTAAGCGAAAGCCCAGAACAGATTCTGCTTGATATTGGCGAGCGTCGCGCGCGAAAGCGCCAGAGCCGCCGGAACCTTGGCGACGTCGCCGGACATCAGGACGACATCGGCGGCCTCGATCGCGATGTCGGTTCCCGTGCCGATCGCAATGCCGACATCGGCGGCGGCGAGCGCCGGCGCGTCATTCACCCCGTCGCCGACGAAGGCGATTTTTCTGCCCTCGCGCAGGCGCTTCAGCGCGGCGACCTTGCCCTCCGGCAAGACGCCGGCGATGACCTCGTCGATGCCGAGCTTCGCCGCTATGGCGCGCGCGGTGCGGGCGTCGTCGCCGGTGATCATCGCCGTCGCCGCTCCGGCGGCGTGCAGAGCGGCGATCGCTCCGGCGCTCGTCGGCTCGAGCGGGTCGGCGACGCAGAGAATGGCCGCCAGGCGCCCCTCGATCGCGACATAAAGCGGCGTCTTGCCCTCGTCGGACAGACGCGCGGCGGTCGCCTCGAAGGCGCACGGATCGAGACTAAGAGACGTCATGAAGCGGCCGGCGCCGACCGCGACCCTACGGCCCGAGACGAGCGCCGATACGCCCATGCCGGGCGTCGCGACGAAGTCCCGGCAAGCGTCGAGCGCCAGCCCTCGCGCCTTCGCGGCGGCGACCAGCGCGCCGGCGATCGGATGTTCCGATTGCGCCTCGACGCTGGCGGCGAGCCGCAAGGCCTCATTCGGGTCGAAACCCGGCGCGGTCTCGAGATCGGTCAGTTCCGGCCGCCCGCGTGTCAGAGTGCCGGTCTTGTCGAAGGCGATCAGCGTCACGTCGCGCAAGCTCTGCAAGGCTTCGCCCTTGCGAAACAATATGCCGAGCTCGGCGGCGCGCCCCGTTCCGGTCATGATGGCGGCCGGCGTCGCGAGGCCCATGGCGCAGGGACAGGCGATGATCAGCACCGCGACCGCATTGACGAGCGCGTA
>PQAN01000254.1 GCA_003105285.1 Methylocystaceae bacterium | reverse complement strand
GGCTGCGAATGACGACCGCGCGCGTGAGCCATGTGGCGATGGCCGCCGCGTGCGGCGAAACGGGTCGCGTGGCGCGGCGCTCCGGTGATCGAAATCCGCGCGCCTTCCGCCTGCACCATCCTGTAGAGCTGCGCGGCGGCGCCCGGCGCGAGGCGCACGCAGCCGTGCGACGCGGGGCGTCCCAATGCGCCGGTCGCGTAAGTGCCATGGATGGCGTAGCCGCCCCGGAAGAAGATCGAATGCGGCATCGGCGACATATGGTATTTGCGCGAATAGTGCATCCGTTGCAGCCCGGTGGGCGCATAGGAGCCGCGCGGCGTCGAATAGCCCGAGCGCGCCGTCGACACGGGCCATGTATAAGAACCGTTCGACGACTCGACATGCATCCGCTGGGTGGACAGGTCGATGTGGATTCGCACGGTCGCTTGCGCCGCGCCCATCGGGCCGAACAGGGCGATCAGGACGACCAACAATGCTTTCGAAATACGCATGGCTACACTCCCCGAGACGCGCGAGGCGCATGCGACCGACTCGAGGCGGGCGCAGGAAGAGCCTCCGCACTCGAACAAACTATATTCGAGAGTGAGCTTGACAAGCATCGATCGGGCCGCCGGCGGCCTCTTCGCGAGGGAGCGACCGCGCCGACCAGAGCCGAGCCCGCTTCGCGAGACAAGAAATCGCCCCATTGATAGATTGAGGCTGCCCTCGGCGTCCATTCTCCCCGTAGGAGGTTTCTCCCTCGGCGAAACCCCGTGAAGGTCGAAACATGGTCTATTGGAGAGCGATCGTCTCAGCCGTCTGGCTCGCCGCGGCCGGCGCGGCGCTGGCGCAGGACAGGGGCACGCTGGATCCGAAGCCGCTGCCGCCTCTCGCCAACCCACGCGATCCGGCGACGCCGGCCAAGGAGCTGTTCGGCCGGGCGACGCGTCCCGCGCCGCTCGATCCCGAACCCATCGGATTCTACTCGCACGGCTGTCTCGCCGGCGCCGAGGCGCTGCCCGTCGACGGCCCGACATGGCAGGTCATGCGCTTGTCGCGCAATCGCAACTGGGGTCATCCGGCGCTCATCGCCTTTCTGCAGCGCTTCGCGCCCGCCGCCGCGCGCGCCTCGGGCTGGCCGGGCATTCTCGTCGGCGATATCTCACAGCCGCGCGGCGGGCCCATGCTCACCGGCCACGCCTCGCATCAGATCGGCCTCGACGCCGACATCTGGCTGACCCCCGCGCCGCAACGCGAGCTCACGCGCGCGGAGCGGGAGGAGATGTCGGCGACGGACGTCGTGCGCGAAGACCGTCTCGACGTCGACCCGAATGTCTGGACCGACCAGCATCTGGCCGTCATCCGCGCCGCGGCGATCTCTCCCGAGGTCCAGCGCATTTTCGTCAATGCGGCCATCAAGCGGGCGATCTGCCGCTCGGCGCGCGGCGACAGGAGCTGGCTCGCCAAGGTGCGGCCGATGTGGGGCCATAACTACCATTTCCACATTCGCCTGTTCTGTCCGCGCGGCGCGGAGGCCTGCGCGGACCAGGACCCGACGCCGGCCGGAGACGGCTGCGACGCCTCGCTCGCCTGGTGGTTCACCGAGGAGGCCCTGCATCCGAAGAAATCGACCAAGAGCTGGCCGCCGATGACGATGGCCAAACTGCCTTCCGACTGCCGCGAGGTGCTCGACGCGAAATAGACGGGCGGCGGTGGCAAAAGAGGAGGGGCGAAATATCAGGCGGCGGAGTCCGCGGCCCCCGTCGGGCAGGCGACGCCCGTCCCGCCGAGGCCGCAATAGCCGTCCGGGTTCTTCGCCAGATATTGCTGATGATAGTCTTCCGCGAAATAGAAGGGCGGGGCGGGAGCGATCTGCGTGGTGATCGGGCCGAAGCCGCGCGCCCTCAACGCCTCTCCATAGGCGTCGCGCGAGGCGTTCGCCTGCCGCAACTGCTCGTCCGAATGGCAGAAGATCGCTGATCGATATTGCGTGCCGACGTCATTGCCCTGACGATCGCCTTGCGTCGGATCATGACTTTCCCAGAATGTCCGCAGCAGCGTCTCATAGGAGAGGCGCGCCGGATCGAAGACGACCAGCACGACTTCCGCATGATCGGTCGCTCCCGTGCAGACCTGCTCATAGCTCGGATTCGGGGTGATCCCTCCGGCGTAGCCCGCCGCCGTGACGACGACGCCGTCGCCGAGCCGCCAGAATCTGCGCTCCGCGCCCCAGAAGCAGCCGAGGCCGAAAAGCGCGCTCTCGCTTCCCGGCGGGAACGGCCCGCGCAGAGGCCGATGATTGACGAAATGGATCATGTCCTCGCCCGCCTTCTCTGAAAAGGAGGCGGATAGTATGATGCCGGTTTCTCGTTTGGAAAAGGGCGAAGGAGGCGTCAGCGGCCGGCGTAGTCGATCGGCCGCCGCCGCTTCTGGCTGAGCGCGATCAGAAGAGCGCCGAGGCCTGTCAATGTCAGGCTGAGCGGCGCGAGCAGGAGCGTGACGATGACCGGATCCCACAGGAGCGGCAGGTGCTGCTCGACGGCCGTCTGCCAGGCCTGCATCTTGGCCGGAAACAGATCGAGCGCGCTTCGGCTCAAAGGGGTCACTCTCAGCTCGCCGCCGGCGAGCGAGCGCGTTCCGTCGACGATGAGCGCGGCGAAGCCGCCGGCGAGCAGGACGAGTCCCAAGAAGCGGATGAGCAATCTCAGCATGACGGTTCGAAAAGCCCTCGTCCGAGCGCCCGATCAATAGAATGCGCCGGTCGTTCTGTCCACGCCGCGCGTTCGGAGGTGAAAAGATAAATGCTCCGAGACGCGCGGAAAAGTTTGCACTCTGGCGCCGCCTGAATATAGTGCCGGCGCGTCACGGTCGCGGCTCCTTGCCGGTCGAGCGTCTACGGAGGGGTGGCCGAGTGGTTGAAGGCGCACGCCTGGAAAGTGTGTATACGGGAAACCGTATCGCGGGTTCGAATCCCGCCCCCTCCGCC
>PQAN01000253.1 GCA_003105285.1 Methylocystaceae bacterium | reverse complement strand
TCGAAAACGCCGGGCCAATTATGCGGCGAGGGCGCCCGCCTGTTCCTCACTTTGCCCAGCAAAATCCCGAGGTAATAACGCCGCAAGACGATCTCGCTTTCGACCTCGGCGACGCCGGCGAGCGAGCGGAAAGAGTTTCTGTCGTGGAGGCGATATCGATAGAGCGGTTCTTCTATGAAATACGGCTCGGCGACGGAGATCAGCCGCATCATGTAATCCCAGTCGTGGCAATAACGAAGATCGATGAACCCGCCGATTTTTTGGCTCAGGCGCCTCGAGAGGAACAGGTTCCCGCTCGACGACGTCAACTGAAATCGCAGAAAGCCGCAACTCAAGGAGGGAAGATTGTCCGCCGATCTTAGGGGATTATAGACGATCGATTCGGCTAGGTTTCCCGAACGAATCGGCTTCCCCTTGTCGTCGATGGGAAGAACGCCGGTAAAAGCGCATTCGGCCCCGGACAGCCGGCAGGCTGCGACCAGCTTCTCGATCCGGGTCGAGACATACGAATCGTCGGAGTTCAGCAGGGAGATATAATCTCCGCGCGAGAGCGCCATCGCCCGGTTGATCGAGGCGTGGGCGCCGAGATTTCTTTCGTTCTGAACGATCGTCACCGATTCGAAGCGATCGCGAAACCAATTTTGGGCGGCCAGCGCTTGCGCCACTTCGAATGTCGCGTCTTTAGACCGGTCGTCGACGATGACCAATTCCAGCCGGTCATAGGTCTGGAGAAAGACCGACAGCATCGTCTCTTCGATATAGTTCTCATGACCATAGGCCGCGAAGGCGACCGAGACGAGAGGCGACGACAGGCTTGCGCCGCCGTTGGACGAGACGTCGAAACTAGACAAGCACGAGCCTCCGACGGCTGACGGCCTGAAAGCTGTTTTCCGAGCCCGAATAGATCATCTTGATCAGATATTCCCCCGGCGGAACGTTTCCCAGGCTCGCAACGAACCGGAAGCCCGCCCATAAAGCTTCCGAGTCGCTGGAATTGGTCGCGGAAACAACGTCCGGCCGCTGTATCCTGTCCCAAACCGCAGCAAAGAACCGAGCGCCGGTGCTCACCTCGACGAGGCTCAGGAAAGAGTTCGTGTCGCTTCCGACATGGAGGCCCGGGACAAAGCTCCACCCATGGAGGATGAGGCATTCATGGCGATGCAGAACATGCCAGAGGCCCGACCAATATTGGTTCAGACGGTCGATTTCCAGGCGCCCTCCGGGCACAATCGCATTGTTCGCTATGCCGATCGGCACATTGTCCGTGAATACGGACTGGCCCCAGGCGATTTCCTTGTCCTTCAGTTTCCGCGACAGAAAGTCATTCGCCTCCTGAAGAGCCGTGAACTGCGATTTGAGAGTTTGAACGAGCCGAGGCAACTGATGCTCGTCCAATTCATCCCGCAACTCGAGCCCGTCGAGCACTGTGCGCCAGTTCGATTGGCCGCTGACGGCGCGTCGCGTCGCCTCCAAATATCGACGGCCGTAGCGTCGGTCGGGCTCGAGATGGGCGCCTTCGGCCCATTCGTTCCAGGCGTTGACGAAGGCGATTCGCTTGTCCCCGGCAAGACGCTGGCGGACGTCTGAAACGACTTGCGACAGCCAGGTCTCGTAGAGCTCCGGCGAAGCGCCGTGAAAAACATGCCCGCTCTTCCCGCGCCGAGACGTATTGTCCCAGGACGGCATGACGGTTCGAAAGCGCGTGTACGGCGGTTGTCGCTGCAGCAGATCGTTTTGGATCACCTCACGATAGTCGTATATATTGCCGGTGTAATCGCGTGGAATATCAGGGATCTTGGAGTTCTTGAGCTCGGACACGACGCGGTGCGGCGGAAATTCGACCGCGCTGTCGCAGCCGTATTCGTAGGGTCCATGGGCGCCGAAGGTCTCGGCCATGCAGATATGCAGGCCCGGAAGGCCGTTCTCCTTCGCGATATTCTTCCACTCTTGGAACAGCTTCTGCGGCTGAGGAATGATTCCTACGCGGTAGATGAGCACCAGCGGCTCGCCGTCGATGCGGATATATCTCGGGTCCTCGATGATCGACAGGATATCGTAGATGAATCCGATGTCCGTCTCATGGTGGTGTTCCTGGGCGATGAGAAGCTCCTGCTCCGATCCGTCCCAGCGCCGAGACCACGATTCGTTCGCCCAGCAAATGCAGAACGGAAAGTCGGGCTCGCCGCTCTCGACGACTTCGCGGAGCGGACGGTCCAAAATTTTTCGTCCCGAGAACCAGTAGTAATAGTAGCAAAAGCCGTAGACGCCATATTCCCGCGCGAGATCGGCTTGCGCCTTGCGCGTGTCCGCCAGGCGCAAGTCATAGAAGCCGAGATCCGCCGGCAGTTGCGGCTGATAATGCCCCTCGAACAGCGGCTTGGACGTCGAAACATTATTCCACTCGGTAAATCCGGGGCCCCACCATGCGTCGTTTTCCGGAATCGGGTGATATTGAGGAAGGTAGAATGCGATCAGCTTCACCTCGGTCGCATAGTCGTCCAAACGCGCCAATCTCTCGACGAGTTCGGCGCGCGCGACGAAGTCTGTCTCCTCCTGGTCGACGCGAATTCTAAAGAGCGAGAGCCAATCCACGACGGAAATCGCGTCGATTTCCTCCCCGATCGGCGATAGGAAAAACTCCGTCGCGGAGAGTCTCACTTTCAGGTCTGGCCGATAGTCGGGATACTCCGCGGCCATCAGGCTCAAAAGTTCGACGATCTCTTTTGGAATCTTGCGCCTGATGGTTGTGAGGCTCACAGCGAAGCCGCATTGCGCAGGTCGCTCGAGGATCGCGGAAATGTCCTCGCGTTCGATGTTGGCGATCGTCGTGGGCGCGAAAGGAATGCCTTCGAGCTCGAACTCGAGCTTGACCGGCTTGAGATCGCCGACGCTCAAGGCCCAGCCACTGAACTCGTCTGCCGTGGCGACCTCGAACGCCCCTCTGTACGCGGGCGCGCTGCGAAGATCGCCGAGACTCGAAGGCAAGGGCTTTTGCTCGCGTCCATACAAGGCGCGGCGCACGGCGAAGAGCGGAATCGATCCCTTGAACAGCAGCCTGTCGTCCGACCGGGTCCGCACTTCCATTGGCGCTTGCGTCATGAGGAGGCGGGCGGTGAGCGAAGCTCTCTTCAAACTCTCCCTGAAATTGTCGAAGGCGGCGAGATCGAACGAGTATCGATAGAAGTCTTCGTCTTCCGTGATCTCGGCCTCGACGGACGTGTCGGCGCCGGCGATATACAAATCGGCGTCGACGCCATCGGCGACACTTTTGGGCGCCAGCACCGAAACGGATCCGTCCGGCGCGATGTCGAGGCGCGCCCCGTGCATGGCGACGCTGTCGACGATTTGTTTCCCGAGAAGGTCATTGTCCGCGGCAGAATCCACAGAAGCCGTTTCGTCAGGAGAGTCGGAGCCCGGGCCTCTGATTGCATTTTCGTGAGGCGCCTCGTCGCCGAGGTCTTCGGACAGATGACCAGCAGGAGTTTCAACAGCCATCGACAGCCTTTGGATCGCGTTTAGGACATGAGTGTCTGGTTTGCGCAACTCGGAATGACGATTGCGCGAATGTGCTGGTCATGATGACCATCGGGCGCGGACTAGGCAAGCGATTTTTTCAGCCAAATCCGATTTAAGTAATGGAAACTCATCGTATTATTTTGCTTGGTGAACGGGGTCGCCCGACCTTTCGAAGGCGCCTGTTCGCCTCTCGTCTCTCTGGGCCAGGAGCCGAAGCCGAGCTCTTTTAGGTCGTCGAGCTCATTGGAAATCCATGGCATGAGCTTGCAGCACGAGCGCCAGTCTGCGCCAGTCGATCGTCTCCTTGGCGACGAAAACTCCGAGCGTATCGACGCGGTCGATGCAGTCGAGGAATTCCAGCACGCAATGGTAGTGATCCCTGTTCCAGAAATCATGGATGAGATATTTCGCTCTGCCGCCGCATTTGAGCAGCGAATAAAGCGTGCAGGCGATTCGAAAGCGTCCATCGATGAACACCACGTCAGGCTCCTGCGCGACATGCGCCCAGACCGCTGTATAATAATCGGGCCATTTCAGAGCGTGTGAATGATCGCTGGGAACGCCCCATGCGCCGATTGGGCCGATATCCACATGGACGGGCTGAAAGCTTGTTTTCCTCAGTTCCGGCGCAGCGGCCACCTTGTCGAGCCATGCGCGGTCGCTGTCCACGCTGACGATGCCGGATGCGCCCTCCGCGCCGGCCAACACCGTGCTGCCGCCACAACCAAACTCGAGCAGACGCCGCGCACCGTGCAGATGCTGCGTGAAAAGCTCGATTTCGGAATCTGTCATGTGCGGCCGCAGCGACGAGGCGCCCTCGTCGACATTCGATGCGATCCCGCGATCGCTCTCTTTCCGAGAGAGCGCGTCGTCGCTTGCGGAAAATGCTGCGTTTTCTCGATCCGCCGACGCAGCCGTATCGTTCTTCTGATGATCCTGGTTCGCCATTTTGGATTCTGGAGCCTCGAATGCGGCGCGTAGATGGGAGGAGAAATGCGCACGGTAGCTGATCATGATCTGCCGGGTCGCGGCGTCTCCATATTCGATCCGGCCGTCGTCACAGAGCCTCAAGAAGCCGCTTTCGAGGGAGGACGTGTCAGGAGGGGACCATTCTTCCTCGAGCAAGCGAACCGTTTCTGCGACGAGCCTCTCGATCGTCGGATCGCCCGATCGCGAATAGTCTCGCGACACGATGCTTTCAAAGTCATCGTCGGCGGAAGCCGCGCCGCGCGTCACCAATTTTTTCTTGTTGATCCGCAAACGCTGCTCTCTGGAATAGTCGCGCAGATGCAAGAGAAAGAGCGCGCCGTCGGGGTTCGGGTCGAAGCTGTCCTCCGGGAACTGGATGTTGTGGATCCGTACGCCGGCATGTCGAAACGCAGACGGAATCAGCGGCTTGCCCCATCGTAGCTCCCACGCGAGATGCTTTGGATCGTGGCCGATGTAACAGGTGTCCGTCGAACCTCGCACCGTATGCAGCCAGGTCGAAGCCATTCCCTTTCCGCTCCAACAGCCGAGATAATTCTGGAAGGTGGAGCGATCCGCCGTCCAGCTGTCGATATCGAATAAATAGAGAAGCTCGTCCGTGTCGACCACGAACAGATATTCGCAGGACTCGCGAAAAGCTTCGTAGAGCGCGGGGAACACGGCCCTGTCATGGATATTGTTATGAAATCCCCGATCGATGTCGTCATCGTAGGAAAATATCGATACGCCGCTTTCGATATTTTCATATATGTCGAGAACCTCGTGGTCCGTGCTTTTGTTGTCCGCGATCACGATCTGCGACGGCTCCAGGAACGAAAGATAGTGCTCGAGCCATAGGGGTAGCAAAATAGGATCGTCGGACGTCTTCAGAAGAATTTTTGCAGTGTGGGACGATCTCGAAATCCTTTCGACGATGGTCTGAGAGTCGGTCTTCCACTGCAGCATGTCGAAGTTCTCCGGCGCGTTCCGATTTGCGAGCAGGCGTCGAGCCCTCGCGCTTTTGAAACCACTGCGAGCATGAGCATCACGCGTCAACGAGGATCGTCAGGGGATCTTGTTCGAGCAGCGTGTCGGCGACGGATCGCGCACACCGATGTTTCCAAAGCGTGTCTGGCGGAGTCGGCTCCTCATGTCCTCGACGACGAGTCGCGTCAATGTACACAGCGTGACAAAAATTGCTATGCCTCTCCAATTGGTTAGGGCTACATATCGGTCAGGCTTCCCCGAGCGGCGGGGCGCCTGATTCCGGACCCTGAAACCGCGAGGCGACAAAATGCGCGGCGCGAAGAAGAGCTTTATCGGCATGCTGCCGGCAATCCTATCGCTCGCGTTCTCGATGGGAATCGGCCATTCGGCGGACGAGAGGGCGCAAATCGGCGTCATTCGGTGGGACGCATGGTTTTCAGGCAGCCCATGGGCGAAATCAATTCGAACCGAGGCTTGGAAGGCGAGGCTCCCGTTCTATGCGACGGTCGACGCCGACAACAACATCGATCTCGACGAGCTGTCCGCAGCGGCTGTGGAGCAGGAGAAACTTTATGCGATCGCAGCCGGAGTAGACTACTTTATTTACGGATTGTATCTCGACGTGAACGATGTTGGTAAGCTGAATCCGACCATGGCGAAATTCAATCGTGCGATCGATCTTTTCATTCGAAACAGCAACAAGTTCATGAAATTTTCCGTCTATCTTCCGCATCCTCCCGAGCTCGAAACCTCGGTGAGACTTCACGAGCTTTTGTATGGATATTTTAAGGATCCGAGCTTCCTTCGCACGGCGGATGGCAGGCCCGTGGTGTTCTGGCTCTTGCCTCGCGGGCAATCCTGGATCGATGCCGTCGGTGGGGTCGACGCAGCGAAGAGTTCGTTGCAAAAGTTTCGCTCCGATGTTCGGGCAAACGTTGGCGCGCAGCCTTACGTCGTCGCAATGACCTTCTCGCCTTCGGAAGCCCCCGCTCTGGTGAAATCCATCGGCTTCGACGCCATCAGTTCTTATGGCAATCCTTTGGGCGGGCGGAGCCCCGACAGTCCGACTGGAGCGCGTCCCTATCGCCGCTGCCTGAGTTCGTCGCGCTATTATTGGTCGGTCGCTCGCGCCAGCGGACTTCCATTTCTTCCGCCCGTCTCGCTCGGATGGGATTATCGACCGGCCCTTGCCGAGCAAGGACGCAACAAAGATCCGGAATGGTGTGAGTTTCCCTCCACCGAAGAGGTCGAAGAAGCCGTTTCCGAAGGATTGCGGACGACCCCGGATTCCGCGTTCAGATCGATCGTCATCTATGCCTGGAACGAATTTGCGGAGGGCGGCATTCTCGCCCCGACACTCTGCTCCGGCGCCGACCGATTGAGAGGCGTCGCGCGCGCGACAGGCCGGACTGCGGAGCTGGAAAAGGCTTTGCGAAAGCAGCCATTGCCGCTCTCTCCCGCGATCTGCGTTTCCGAGCGAAGCCAATAGGAAAGCGCTTCCAGCAGAAATGGATGCCGGTTCGGCGTTGGAAGCGCGTTAAAAACAATGACCTGAAGTCTTTCCGCGTTTCGATGAAACACAGAAAGGACTTTTTTTAAGGGCGTCGCTTCGCTTTCTCGTGCTCGGTCTTTTCGTTCCGCCTTTCCCTTTATAGGAGACGTCCACGCAACAGGCGTTCGCCCAGCAGGCCGAGAGAGATAAAAACGCTCGCCGTCCCGACAACGAAGAACTTGTCGAGATAGAAACTGTCTAGGCCGTAGTAGGCTGAACGTATCCATTCGACGCAGTGAAACAATGGATTGTACAGCAGCACGTCCAGCGCCCAGGCCGGAAAAAAGGTTATCGGAAGCAGCGCGCCCGACGTCAGATAGAGACCTACGAGAATCAAGATGATGGCCAATATGGCCGGAAAACCTATGAGCGAATAGCAGAGCGTGCCGAAGAATCCTATGCCCACTCCGAGATAGACGGCGACCAATATGCCTTGGGCCAGGCCCGGCCAGTCGTCCGGCGCGAATTCGACATCGAATAAGCGAAGTCCCAGGAGTAGCAGGAGAAAGACGACGATCGAGTTGAGCGACTCCAATATCGCCCTTCCGAATATGAGGATCGCCGGCGTGACGATTCTAAATTGTAGCAGCGGCCTATTTTGAACAACGGCCATCGCCATCATGCGCGCCGGATAGAGGCAGAGAATATAGGGAAGAACTCCCGTCGCATAAAAGACCGCGGGTTCCGTGCCCAGAGGGGCGAGCTTGTTCAGGACGGTGCGTGCTCCGACCAGCACCACCAGATGCGTGAAGGGCCATGCGATGGCGATCAAATAGCCGAGATGTGTTCGCCCGAACCGCGTGCGCATGTCGCGCAGCAATACGGCGCCGAGAACGCGAAAAATTTGACCGAATGTCTCGCGCAAATGATGCGCCGTCATGCCATCTCGCATATTCGAATCATCAGCTCTTCGGCTCGCTCGCGGCAGATATCGAGTGAAACGCTCAGCTGACTTTCTTAACAAAAAGCCGAGCATCGCGAAACGTCAATCTGGTCGCGTCGTAAGCGCGCATTCGCTCTCGCGAGCGATATGGCGGCCTATCCGACCTCGATTTTCGAACTCGCCGTGGGGTCCGATACGGATTCGCGCGCATCTGTCGCACATGCGCCATATGCGCCTGAACTGTTCGAAGCATAATAGTCGTCGAGCAGCGACCGATAGGATTGGAACGTTACTTTCTTGCCGCCCAATCCAAGGTCCGCTCTACGCAGAGAAAGCAGGGCGTCATTGAGCGCGCAAGGGTCGTCGGCGAGTGCGAAATCGAGCACGCCCCCCAAGCCGAGGGCTCTGAGACGTTCGGCTGGAGCGCCGATGTCGAACACGACCGGCGAAATGCCGGCGGCCAATGCGATGGACAGCGTGTAGCAATGCGTCTCCGGCCAAATCGATGGGAAGAGAGCCAAATGAGGCGAGATTTGGCGCAAGAGTTCGAAAGCTTCTTCGACATCCCGATAGCGCCCCGTCTCCATCACGCCGAGTTCGGCCAAGAGGGGAGTGTAGCAGGAGTAGCCGACGATCGAATAATGTATCGGCAAGGCCCTCTGCTTTGCGTCGAGGGCGAGAGCATGCACGATGGCCGCCCCTTTGTGCGGGCCGATCGCGCCGATGATCGCGATCTGTAACGGACCGTCCGTTTCCTCGGTCGTCGTCATCACCTCGGCCGTCGGAAAGGTCTCTTCATGCGGGCGCACGCGACAGTCGATCGAGGGATAGGCGCGGCTCAGTCGCATACGGGTGTCGGACGACGGCGTGAAGACGCTTTGCGCGCCCGACAGGAACGTGTCGTAGACGGCGCGACGTTCGAGCGGATCGACATATTCGGAATGTTCGCTATCGGTCTTGGCGCAAACGGCGCAGATGTCGACGGACGGCTGGCCACAATAGAGACCCTCGTTCGTCACCAGATGATGTCGGTGGCAGATCGAAGAAAAATCATGGGACGTGAAATAATAGACGGGAGTGGTCTCTCGAATGATCGACATCAAATTCTTGGTCGCGTTCCAGGACAGGCCGGCGAAAGAATGAACATGCGCCATCCTCGGTTCGAGCCAGGACAAGAAGTCGCCGATCAACTCGCCTTCCCGCGACAAGGAGATCTGCTCGATCGATGGCGCGTATATGTGCTGGTCGCTGGCGAGTTCGATTCGCGCTCCGTCTCCTCCGACGCCGACGCGCAGATAGACGACGTCCAAATTCTCTTCGGCGAGTCGTTTCGCCAGATCCTGCACATGGGTCTCGATGCCGCCTCCCCAGACGTGAGTGACGAACACGGCCGAATTTCGGCCGATTCGGCGCGCCAACCGATAGAGGTCGAGGCGCATCCGCGCCCAGCGCCCGGGGTCCGCACTTATATATTGCTGGACCCGCAATTTGTAATCAGGATGCTTGCGAGAAAGAGCGGTCTGCCCCGCGCCATATTCGTCCGCGGCAAAATCGGCAAAGGAAATCTGCCCCGTGTGAAAGACGAAGACGTCGTGAGCCAGCACGTTCTTGAAGCCGGCTTTGATCGCGCGCACGCACCAATCGTTTTCCTCTCCATAGCCTCTTCCGAAAGAGGCTTCGTCCAATGCGCCGACATTATCGATGACCGAGCGACGCATGTACATGCAGAAGCCGACTCCCGTCGGAATCGAAGTGTGAATGCCGCGGTTGCAGACACGGGCGAATTCGTCGATCACGGAGGGCGACGACTCGACGCTGATCAAATTGTTTCGATTCGTGTCCGGATAGCTGCAGATCGTCGCGTTGTTCGACATCGGCGTAATCGACGCGATAGATGGATCATGGTCGGCATGGGCCAGAATGCGGTCGAGCCAGTCGCCATAGACGACGGTGTCGGAGTTCTGGAGAACGACGTCGAGGAGGGGCTCGCGAGCGATCCCGATATTGACTGTCGCCACAAAGCCGCGATTCTCCTCGTTTTCGAAGTAATCGAACAGGCCCTTCTCATGCAGTCGCCGCAAAGCCGACGTCAGGGCGGCGTCGGGGCTGCAGTCGTTCAAGACGAGAAGATTGAATTTCGTTTTTTGCGGATTGGCCAGGATCGAATAGATGGCGGCCAATGTGTCCGCGTAGCCTTTGTAGACCGGCATGATGACGGTGACGGTCGCTCCGGGCGTCCGCGATGCGGGACGGGCCTCGAGCCAGTCGTCGTCGCTCGGGGCTTCCGGTCGACTCCAGAGCGTCCGGCCGATGGGGTTCGGACTGCGGCCCTCCGACCGTCCGAAGACGATATAATGATAGAAGGGATTAATACCCGCGGAGCGCACGTCGCCATATTGCGACAGGTAGTAATTCGTCCAGAACAGCGGAGACGGATTGCGGCCCTCCCGCCAGCCGTGATCGACATAGTGATCGAGGGGATCGACGTTGGCGGCGGCGACGTCGGAGTTTTCGCGGAGATAATGAGCTGCGTCGAACTCCTGAGCTATGACGCTCAGAAGTTTCTCCCGATCCGGTAGATTGGACTCGGTCTGGATATTCGCGGCGTCGAGCGATCGCAACGGCTGGGTCGATCGTCTTGCGGCCCGAGACAAGGGTTTGGATTGCGTGCTGACGCAATGATAGAGAGGACTGACGCCCGTGGTCGCCACATGTGAGTTGAATTTCAGATATTCGGATGCGGAAAATGTCGGCGAGGGATCGAAACCTTCTCGCCAGCCGATTGTCAGATAATGTTCCAGGGCGTCGACATCCAGGCGAATCTGATATGTCGAGCGGTAGAAGTCCTCATCGAAATAGGGTTCGACCATAGGACGCTGAATTTCGACGAAATCTCTTGCAGAAGCGGGAGTGGTCGTCACGCTTCTCCTGAGCGTGCTCTTCATGTAATGCTTGGCGGGGTTTTCGAACTTTATGTCCCGCATATACTTGTCTTTATAGAATAACGTATGAAACGAGGCGGAAGGATTGCGGCCTTCGCGCCAGCCGAATTGCATGAAATGATGGTTCGGATCCATTCCGGAGGCGGCGACGTCGGGATAATTCCTCAAATAGTAGTTCGGGTCGACGATAGAGGGCTCCGTGTTGAATAATTCTGACAAGGCAGTTTTTAGTTTCGGCAGCATTTCGTCACTCCGGACGTATTTGACCAATTAGATTACAGACCAGCCGCGAGATGTTCTGCATACGAATCTGGGCAGAATTGGCGCGAGTCGTCGCCTAGATGAAAGTTCGAAAGGCAAGCGCCGGTCAATGAAGACGGCGCCGAACTATCGCACAATTTCATGGACCGCTATGACTGTCTTGCGATCGTTCACTTCTGGAGTCAACCGCGATGTACCGACGCTCCGGATGTGGAGCGATCGCGGACGCGCCGAAAAGCGCGGCGGCCGCACGCCGCAGCACAACGAATCGGCCGACCAAGGCAAAGTTACAGCTTGTTCGGACGCCGATCTCTTCAAAGTCGTCCGCGAGATAATTCCATGTCGTCGCCTTTCCTTTATCTCTACAGCGCACATATTTCATGACTCTAGCCGCTCGATGGGGAGGAGCGTCTATTCGGCGGGAGAGATCTCATGGCTCGAACCCTGTCGATCGAAGGGGCCGCGAGCCTCCAGGCTCGCGCGGGAGACCCCCTCGAAAGGGGAGGCCGTGCAGCTTACGATTGCGGATCGATCGCCCGCAACCGGCGCGGCAAGGGGGCGCCGATGGGTTCGGATGTCATGTGGGACAATTGCTTTCGCTCGATGGTCGAGGCGTCGCCCGCGGCGATGATCATGACCGGCGCGAATGGCGAGGTGAGATACGCGAATCCCGAAACGGAACGCATGTTCGGCTATCACAGAGAGGAATTGATCGGCAGGCCGATCGAACTCCTCGTGCCGACGCGGCTGCGTCGGGTTCACGCTTCCTATCGGCGGGCGTTCCTGGCCGCTCCGACCAAGCGCGTCATGGGCTACCGCCATGATCTGCGGGCGCGGCGGAGGGGCGGCGCAGAATTTCCCGTCGAGATCGGCCTGGTCCCGGTCGAGACGCCGTCCGAAACCGTCGTCATGGCGATGGTGGTCGATTGCACGCAGCGGTGCGAGACCGAAGACGCGCTGGCGCAGAGCATCGCCGAACTGGAGCGCTCCAACGAGCGGCTGGCGCAATTCGCCTATGTGGCGTCGCTCGATCTCCAGGAGCCCCTCCTCGAGATCGTGGAGCTGTCCGAGCGGCTGGAGACGGCCATCGCTTCGTCGAATCGCGTGGAAATCTGCAATGTGAGCCGGCAAATGCGAAGCTGCGCGCTGGACGCTCGCAAGCTCGTCGACGATCTGTTGATTTACGCGCGCACGATCTATGGCGACCAGCAATTGGAAATTCTCGAGCTGCGGGAGGAGGTGCAGTTTTCGCTCGCCGATCTCACGCAGCTGATCGCCGCCAGCAATACGCAGGTCAGGATCGAAATACCCGCCGTGGCATTCATCGCGGACCGATCGCAATTCGCGCGCCTGCTGCAGAATATCGTGGCCAACGCCATCAAATATCGCAAGCCGGGCAGTGTGGCCAAAGTGGACATCACCGCCGCTCTCGAGGGCGAGTCCGCCGTCCGCCTGGCGATCGTCGACAATGGCGTCGGCTTCGATGAGGAATTCGCGCAGCGGATTTTCGAGCCGTTCAGTCGCCCGCGCAGCAAGATCGAATATGCCGGCACGGGAATCGAGCTGGCGATCTGCAAGTCGATCGCCGATCGACATGGGTGGTCGATCTCGGTCAAGTCGCATCCCGGCGAAGGCGCGACGTTCTTTTTCACGATTCCGACCCTGTTCGCGGTTCCGACCTTCGGCGCAGACTGACGGACGTCGGCGCATTCGCTCCTCTTGCCGGTCCTTATACGCGCGCGAACCTCTTGCCTCGCGCGCGCGGCTCGGGGACGTTCGTTGCGCGCATCGAGCGCGGCAGCACGAGATGCGGCAGAACGCCCTCCCGCATGACCGCGCGCCGCAGAGGTCCGAGCGCCGTCATGGCGATAAAGCCGGCGCCGCGGATGAGATCGATCGGCAGATGGGGGATGATGAGAGAGCGGTTCAGGAGGTCGACGCCATGGGTGCGCAGGCCGATGTCGGCGCGTCTGTGGCGCTCGTAGCGCGCCAGCGCGCGGGCGAGCTCCTTGTCGTTGCGCAGATCGACGCTCGACAGGCAGTCCTCGAGATCGGCGACGTCGCGCAGGCTCAGATTGAGCCCCTGCGCGCCGATCGGCGGAAAGACATGGCAGGTCTCGCCGACGAGCGCGAGCCGCTTCGACGTAAAGCGCGAAACCTGCATTCCGCCCATGCGGAACTGGCCGATATCGCTTTCGATCTTCATCGCGCCGAGTTTCGATCGCGCATAATCCTCGATCTCATATTCGAGGTCTTCGCGCGGCTTCGCCAGGCGCTTGTGCGCGTCGCGCACATTCATGAGCCACACGAGGCTCGAGCGGTTCGGCGCGTCGTCGCGGCCGGGCAGGGGCACGAGCGTGAACGGGCCGCTGCGCGTGTGATATTCCGTCGAGACATTGTCGTGCGGCGCCTCGTGCCGCAGCAGCGCGGTCAAGGCGATCTGCGGATAGGTCCATTCCGTGATGTCGATGCCGGCGGCGGCCCGCGCCTTGCTGGCGCGGCCGTCGGCGGCGACGACGAATTCCGCCTCGATGCGGCGGCCGTCTTCCAATATCGCCGTCGCGCCGTCGTCCTCGAACTCGTAATCGGCGATGTTCGCCTCGATGATCTCGAAGCTTCGGGCGGCGCGCGCGTGATCGAGCAGAATCGCGGCGAGTTCGTCATTCGTGACATTGAGGCCGAAGGCGGGGAGATCGATCTCCTCGGCCCGCAGCGTCAGATCGGGCACCGGAAAGAGCTGATCCGTGTCGTCGATCATATGGATCGTCTCGAGCGGGCAGGCTTTCGCCTTCACCGCGTCGAGCGCGCCGAGCGATTCGAGAAAGCGCAGCGACGCCTCGAACAAGGCGACGGTGCGTCCGGCCAATGGGCCGGGAAAGCGGCCCGCGAGCGTCACCTGCCAGCCGCTCCGCGCGAAAGCCAGGGCGGCGGCCAAGCCGGTGGAGCCTGCGCCCGCGACCAAAATTTGCGTCCTTATCGTGGGCTGCCGGGCGTCCGCTCGATCCATGGCCTCATCCTCTCCGTTCGCGCCGTTCTACACCAAGGGCCGGCGAGAAAGAAGCGGGCGCGGCTGCGGCGAATCCGCGTCGGTT
>PQAN01000252.1 GCA_003105285.1 Methylocystaceae bacterium | reverse complement strand
ATTGGGAGACGCCGCGCGGTCGGGGTGATCGCGTTTATTTGGCTGCTGTTGCAAGCGCTCACGCCTCTGGGCGCAACGGCCAGCCACACCATGGCGGCGAATGCGGGCGTCTTCTGCGCCAAAGATTTTTCCGGCCCTGAAAAGCCCATCGAACATCACGCGCCAAGTTTGTGCTGCATCGTCGCTTGCAGCGCGTGCGTCTGTGGCTACATCACGAACCCGGGCGAAAGCGATCATTTTCAGCAGCGCCTGTTCGTCTCTATTCGCTGGACGAACACAGACGCTCGAGGGATCGCGCGGGCTCGCGGGGCATATTTCACGGCCCGCGGCCCCCCTGCCTTTTTCTGAGGCGCATCTCTCCGAATCTTCTTGAAGGCGACCGCTGATCGAAGCGCTTCGTCGACGATGCGCGGCCGCCCACTCGCGACGGGTTTCCATAACTGTTTGCAACGACTGAGACCGTCGCGGATCGACGCACGTCTTTTCGATAGGTCATTCTATGTCGTACTCGAATAACTGGCGACATTTCGTCGTTCGCCTCGCTTTCGCACGTTCGAAGCCTGCGTGTCCTGTGCGAGGAGGCTCTCCATGGTTTCGCTGAACACAACGCTCGAGCGTCTCTATCGTTCCCATGCGGGGGAACTCAGAGCGTTCACACGCCGACGCGTCGGAGCGCAGGACGCGGAGGACATCGTGCAGGACGCCTACCTGCGGGCGCTACAGGAAGGAGACGTTGCGTCGATACATTGTCACAGAGCCTACCTGTTTCGCATTGCAGCCAACCTGACAATCGATGCCGCCCGCAAGGCGCAGGTACGAGCGCGTTATGCTGATGGTGAAGGAAACGCACCTGCGACCACGGAACCGGAGCAGCAGTCGGAAGCGGCGATCGAGGCTTTCGTCGAACTTCGACAGCTCTGCGCGCACCTCGACGAACTGCCGCCGCCGTGCCGGAAAGCCTTTCTGCTCTTTTGGCTCGACGACTTGGACCATTCGGAGACCGCCCTCCAGCTCGGAGTGACGGTCAGGACGGTGAATCGCTACCTCTCGAGGGCGCTTGAGCATTTGCAACGCCGCGTCGCTCGCGGAGTGCGGGCCGACGCGACGGATGGGCTGCCGGGAAGCTAAGCGGCGTGCTGTTAGTCGAGAGACTGCCCCAAAAAAAGGCGCCCGACCACAAAAAAAGCTGTCCGCTTTTGCCGACGCCACACGTCTAACCTTTAAAGAAGGCCCGTCTCGAAGGCCGCGTCCGGAGGAGAAGCATCAATATGCGTGCCGTGAGTTTCATATTCGGCTCGACGATCCTGGCGGCGGCGACCGCCGCCTCGCTCGCCGCATCTCCGCCACGACAGACGATCGCGGTCGCTTTCGGACTGTCCGCGGGCTCCAATGGAGTCGACTGCGGGCACGAAATCAAAGGCCTCGGCAAGACTCATGTCGACGCAAAGCTCCATGACGCCCGTTTCTATATCTCTGCGCCAGCCCTGATCGACCGGGCGGGGCGGGAAGTGCCGATCCAGTTGGATCAGAACGATTGGCAATATGCGGACACGGCTCTCCTGAATTTCGCCGACAGAAGCAGGAGTTGCAAGGGTATGACGGCTCTCAACGACAGCGTCAAGGGAACCGTTCCGCCCGGCGATTATCGAGGCTTCACGTTCGTCGTCGGCGTCCCCAGTCTCGCCAAGGGCGAGGACGGAAAGGACATCGTCCTCAACCACTCGAATTTCGCCACGGCGCCCGCGCCGCTGGACATCCAGGCCATGGCCTGGAACTGGCTGGCGGGACGCAAATTCGTGAAAATCGAAGTCGATCCCGAAGGCGGCGTCACGCGCCCGCCATTGCCTCGCAGATCGGTGCAAACGGCCGCTGCCGCGCCGAGCCAGACGACGGATGCAGCCGCCAATTCCGATCCGTCCAAATCCGATTCCGCCAAGTCCGATCCCCCGGAAGCAGCCAGAGTGAACGCCGACGGCACCGTCACCGTGTCAACCTGGATGCTGCATCTCGGGTCTACGGGCTGCAAAGGCGACCCGTTGACCGGCGAGATCATATCTTGCGCCAGCGCCAATCGGATACCTGTTCGCTTCGCGGCTTTCGATCCGCAAAAGCAGCGCGTCGTACTGGATCTGGAAAGCTTGTTCAACGGAGTCGACCTCAACCGCGACGCTGGCGGCGCGACCGGCTGCATGAGCGGTCCTGTCGATCCCGAATGCACGCCGATCTTCGAAAGGCTCGGGCTCAATCTGAAAGAGACGGCGCCAGATGCGAATGACGCCGGCAAGCCCTCAAAGACCGGCATTCAGATTTTTCGCGTCGACTCGAAACGGCTGACGGCGACAAAAAAATGAAAAGGCGCTCATTGCTTTTCGCAACGCTGCCATGCGTGGCGCTCGTTTGGTCGGCGGCGGCCGACAATGCCCAACCGGGCTGGACTTGGTCGTTGCCGAGCTATCTGCCGCCCCCGCACGTTCCGGCCGACAATCCAATGTCCGAAACGCGCTTTCAACTCGGGCGAAAGCTGTTCTACGACACGAGATTGTCCGGCAACGGCAAGGAGAGCTGCGCGTCCTGCCATTTGCAGAAGCTGGCGTTCACCGACGGCCGCAAAGTGGCCGTCGGGTCGACCGGCGAAACGACGCCACGCAACGCGCCGAGCATCGCTAATTCCGCTTGGCGGGCCACACTCACGTGGGCCAATCCGGCAATGGTGACATTGGAGCGCCAAATGGAAGCCCCGTTGTTCGGCGATGGTCCGATCGAAATGGGCGTCAACGACCAGAACAAGAAAGAAATACTCGGTCGCTTCAAGGCCGATCCGGATTATCCTCGTGAATTCGCCGCGGCCTTCCCCGGCGAAACCGACGCCGTCACCTTCGGCAATGTCATCAAGGCGATATCGGTATTCGAGCGCGGCGTCGTCTCCGCCGGGTCGAAATATGACCTCTATCTGGAAGGAAAAGCGACCCTGACGCCGGAAGAATCGCGCGGCAAAGATTTGTTCTTCGGCGAGAAGGCCGAATGCCACCACTGCCATGGCAGCGTGAATTTCGACGACCAATTCTATCATGCGCGAACGCGCGAGATCGAAACGCCTTTCCACAATACCGGCCTCTATGACGTCGATGGCAAGGGGGCTTATCCGGCCCCCAATCGGGGCGTGTTCGAGTCCACCGGCGCGGCGGACGATATGGGAAAATTCCGCGCTCCGAGTTTGAGAAACATCGCCGTAACTGGGCCGTACATGCACGATGGGAGCGTCGCCACTCTCGAAGAGGTGATCGATATCTACGCCTCAGGGGGACGCAATGTGACAAGCGGACCGGCGAGCGGCGACGGCCGGCTCAATGCTCATAAGAGCGAGTTGATCGTTCCGATCGACCTCAGCGAGCAGGAAAAGCGCGATCTCGTGGCCTTTCTGAAAACGCTCACCGATGAAGAGTTCTTGAACTCCCCTCGATTCTCGGACCCGTGGGAGAAGAAGCCGGCAGAGCGACGCGCCGGCAGTAATCTCTCGAATAAGTGAGTTGCGGCGTTCGCGGTAAGCTCTTGGAGAGAGCGTGACCAATTTGCGCTTTCGTCCAGGAGTGAAGCCGTTCTCCTCGGCCATCGACACAAGCATCGATATTTGTTGTAAGCGAGCAACGACCGAGCAGTATCTCGATCCAACAAGTTGCTGGCTATTGACAGTCAAGCTTCCGCCACACTACCAAAGTGGCATGTTGACATCTGCTGGACAGTCGCAGTTTTCGGCGCGCGCATTTGTAGCCCGCGCCACTCTCTGTCTGTTCTTCTTACAAGGGCTGATGGCTGCGCTCGGTCCTGGGGTCGGGACCGCTTCGCACGATCGCCACTTGTCGTCCGATTCCTCCGTCGTCCATGAATATTGTTTGCAGAAAAGCGACGGCGCCGGGGGAACTCCTCCCAGTGGGACGCACGATCATTGCGATTGCTGCATTTTGTGCAAACACGCGGGCCGGAACGTCGCGTTGTCGTTCGTTGTCGTCCTAGTTTCCGTTCTCGTTGCTGCAGAAGCTCGGCTGAGCGACAGCGCTATTTCTGCTCCGACGGATGATGCCGACCGGCGGCGGATAGGCTGGGGGAGCTCCTGGTCGTCTCGTGCTCCACCTTCATTCCCCTGACTGACCGAGTGTGGCCCTAGCGGCTGCATGTGTTTCCGTCACGTGATCGCCGACGCCCAGCGTCGCGCCTATGGGAGAATTTCGAATGTTTTCGCACTATTTGCAGCGCGGCGCGTCCGCCGGCGCTATCGCCATCGCCTTGATGTCTGTTCCCGGTCAGGCGCAGGAGGCGTTACCCACCATCGACGTTGGAGCGACCAGGCCGAGCGAAGCGCCATCGTCGACGTCGGTGGCGCCCGGCTTCGACCCAGCGCGGGCAAAGGAGCCCATCTATCGAGACCCGCCCGGACAGACAGTTACCCAGATCAAGAGTGATTTCTTGAGCTCGACGCCTTTGTCCACTGTGCAGGAAATCTTGCGATACAGCCCTGGGGTCTCCTTCAGTCAGGGCCTGACGCCGCGCGATCTGATCGTCTCCATCCGTGGTTCGGGCAATCGTCTGTCGAATGGCGTTCGCAACATCCTGATGTTCGACGACGGCTTTCCGATCGTGAC
>PQAN01000251.1 GCA_003105285.1 Methylocystaceae bacterium | reverse complement strand
CGCATCGACGATGGCGCGCGCGCCGACAATTCCTCCGCGCAGCTCGCCGAACTCGTCGGCCAGCTCGCCCAAAAAATGGATGCGGCGCTCGATCCGCACGCCGATCGCGCCGCCCTCTCCTCGCTCGAGCAGCAGATCGAGCGGCTGTCGGAGCGCCTCGATCGGTCCGACGAGAGCATCGCGTCATTCGTCTCCATCGAGCGCACGATCGGCGAATTGTTCGAGCGCATCGAAGATGCGCGCGATGCGAACGCCCGCGCCGCCGAACTCGCAGCGCGCCAGGCCGCTCAGGACGCGCTGCGCGCGGCTTCGGCCCCGGGCGCTCTGCAGAACGCGCTCGAAAAGGAGATCGGCGATCTCCGCAATGTTCAAGACGAGAGCAGCCAGCGCACGCATCAGACGCTCGCCGCCGTCCACGAGACCCTGGAGCGCGTCGTCGACCGGCTGTCCGTGTTCGAAAACGAGCTGGCCGATCTGCGCAAAGCGCCGCCGGCCGCGGCGCCCGCGCATTCGAAGGACGTCGGCGGACCGCGCCGCGAGGCGTGGACCAAGAACGCCGCCTCGTCGACCCTCGATCGAGAGGAGGCGCTTCCCGCTCCCGGCGCCCGGCGCTCCGCCCGGCAAGACCAGGAGATCGAGGCAGGCCCCGCCCCCGAGGCGGAGCACTCCGTGCAAGCCGATTTCATCGCCGCCGCGCGCCGCGCCGCCCAGCAGGCGGCCGTCGAGGCGCGCGCCGCGGTGCAAGCGCACGATAACGGCAGGATCGTCTCCGCCGTCGAGCGGCGGAGAGACGAAATCCCGCCAGCGAAGGAAGCGCAGAGCGTCGGCGCGGCGATCCAGGCGCGCAAGCGCCCGCTCTTGCTCGGTCTCGGCGCGCTGGTCATGCTGATCGGCGCCTATCAGATCGCACGCGTCAGCGTCGACTTGCCGAATCAGGGGACCGCCTCCGTTCATGGCGAAGGGGGCGAGGCCGCCAAACCCGGTTCGGCGCAGCAGGCGCAGTCCGACGTCGCCAGCGCCCCTTCCGCCGCCGAGGAGCCGTCCCGACCCGGCGCGTCGTCGCTCTCCCAGACCTTCGCCGGTCCGCCGACCCAGTCTTCGGCCTCTCCCGGCGCGGGCTTCGTTCCCCCGCTCGCGGCTCCGATGGCCGCCAAGACGGGAAACGAAACCGTCGATCCGACGCCCGTCGGATCGATCGGCCCCGCCGCGACCAGTCCGGGCGGAGCGCCGGACGTCGTCGCGACGATCCAGGAGCTCGCGACGGCGGGCGACCCGGCCGCCCAATTCGAGCTGGCCCTGCGCTATGCCGAAGGTCGCGGCCTCGCCCGCGATTCGAAAGCGGCGTTTCAATGGTTCGAGAAGGCCGCCGGCCGAGGGCTGGCGCCCGCGCAATATCGGCTGGGGGCGCTCTACGAGAAGGGCGTCGGCGTCGATCGCGACTACGCGCGGGCCCGCGAGTGGTATCGGCGCGCCGCCCGCGCCGGCAATGCGCGGGCCATGCACAATCTCGCGGTGCTCCATGCCGAGGGCGGCGAGGGCAAGCCGGACTATGTCTCGGCCGCCGAGTGGTTCCAGAAAGCGGCGGAGCTCGGCGTGCGCGACAGCCAGTTCAATCTCGCCATCCTCTATGCGCGCGGGCTGGGCGTGGGGCAGAGCTTCATCAAGTCCTATCTCTGGTTTTCGGCCGCCGCCGCGCAGGGCGACGAGGACGCCGCCAAGAAGCGCGACGAGGTGGGCGCGAGGCTCGACTCCAAGGAGCTCGCCGCCGCCAGGGCGCTCGTCGACGCCTTCAAGCCCAGGGAGCCGGACAAAGCGAGCAACGACGTCGCCCCGCCGCAGCACGGTGGCCGGGAGAATGTCAAGGCGCCGGCGAAGCCGGAGGGCAAGCCCGCCGGCAAACCGAAAGTCTCCTCTCTTTGAAGATGTCGTTCGCCGGGGGAAAATCCGGAACGCGCGCGCCGACGGTCACGTTTTCGCCGTTCATTTACGATTCAGATGCTTCATCGAAACTGGCGTGACCCCGAACACGCCCGGCGCAGATTCCAAAGGGCGGCGAAAAGCGCCCGCTTTCGTCCGGCAGGCTCCACGGAGATATCCATGAACGACAGACTGACAAAGACCATCGCGGGCGGCCTCGTCGCTCTCGCTATCGGCGCGGCGCCGATCGCCGGCGCCTCTCCCGCCGCGGCGGGCGACCCGGGCGCGGCGATCGCGGCCGGCATCGGCGGCTTCGCGCTCGGCGCGATCGCCGGCGGCGCCGCCCGCCCGGCTCCGCCGCCCTATTACGGCGCGCCCGCCTATTATCCGGCCCCGGCCTATGAAGCGCCGCCGCCCTATCGCTGCTGGCGCGAGCGCCGGCCTGTGTTCGACGAATATGGCGAGGTCGTCGGCTACCGGCCGACGCGCGTCTGCGAGTAATCGTCGCGAACGACAGCCCCGACCGGCAAGGCGAGACCTTCTCCCCGTGAACGGGGCGGAAGGCTTCGCCTTTTTTGCGCCCGCAATTCTTCGCGCCGCCGATGGAACCCATGCGTCAACCCCCGCGTTGAAGGTCGAGAGCGCTTCGACATCGTCGAAGCCCGTGACCGTTCGGGGGGCGTGGCGTCATGCGTGACAGTCTGTTCTCGAGCCGCGCTTCGCGCATCGTCCTCGCCGCGACCGTCGCCGCGAGCCTATGCGCCGCCGTCGCCGCCGCGCCTTCGGCCTCGGTCGGCAAGGAAGCGGATACGCCGCTCCCCGTTCCGATCAAGGCGGCCTTCGGCGACAGCGCGACGGCGCTGCGGCCGCTCGGACATGGCCCGGCGATTCGCGTCGGCCGCGCCTATGACCCGGAAGACGAGGATTGCACGCTCGTGGTGACGCAGGTCACGGATCGAAACGGCCGCGTCAGCGTCACGCGCGGGATCGCCTGCGCCAACTGAAGCCTGTCACCGCGCCGCGATCCCGCCCGCTCCCCAGTCGGGCTGGATCGAAGGGCGGCGCGTGCGGAACTGGCCCTTCATCACCAAAGCGAAAGCGATCGCGTCCAAGCCGGCGAGCGTCAGCCACCAGAGCTGCTCGGCGGCCGGGCCGAGGATCGAGATGGTAAAGCCCGTGGCGAGCCCGCCGAGCAGGAAAGGCGCGAGCACCGGCCGCGTGCGGCCGACGATGATGAAGGAGCGCGCGGCCACAGCCGCGAGCCCGGCGGCGCCGAGAATGCCGAGATCGAACCAGACCTGGAAGACGAGGCTGCGCGGCGTGTCCTGATAGAGATAATTTCCGAGTACGCCGTAGACGGCGGCGCCGAAACCATGTCCCGTCAACAGACGCGGACCGTCATTGGCGATGATATGGCCCCAGACCGCGAGCGGCTGCGCGAAGGCCGGCAGACGCCCGGCCAAGGCAAAATGCGCGACGGCCGGCGCCAGCGGCGCCAATAGGACGATCGCCGCCGAGACATAGGCGAGAATTCTCGCCGCCTGCCTCGGCTTGCGGAGCGAGATCGCGTGAACGGCCGAGCCGACGAGAAGCGACGGCAGCGCGTTGGGCGCGCCGGCCAGGATGCAGGCGGCCACGGTCGCGACCGCCACCGCCACCGCCGAGAACCATCTGCCGCGCAGCGCCAGCGCGCCGAGCGCCGGCCAGACGAGCAGCGCGAGGCCGAGACCGGCCCGCTGCAGCGCGTTGAGATCGAGGCCGCTCTGGGCGTCGGGGGCTTTCGCCGCGACGAAGGCGACGGCGGCCAGCGACGCCGCCGCGGCGCCCGTGCCGATCGGCAGAAGATTGAGATTGGAGGTCTTGGTGCGCGCCGGCAGAAAGGCGCAGGCGATCGCCACCAGCGCCAAGGTGGCGCTGCTCTTGGCGAAGCGTTCGGCCGGTCCGGCGTTGAACGGCGTCCAGGCGAGCGACAGGCCCGTCCAGCCGATGAGAAACAAGGCGCCGAGCGAGGTCGGCTTCAGCGCGAGGACGGCGATCTCCTTCAGCTTGCGCGCGTCCGGCGCGAGGCTCGCCGACGCCAGCAGCAGCGCGGCGCCGATCGGCAGAAGAATATAGATCGTCTGCCGGGCGAGAATCGGCGCCACTTGCGAGACGATGAACAACAGCATGATGCCGAGCCGCGCGAGCAGACGGGCGGCGTCGGCGGCCGGATCGTCGATGGTGCGTCGCGGAAAATTCGACATGAGCTCGGCGGCGGGCTGAGAGAATTCAATGGTTGGGATTCTACAGAGATTGGTTTAGCGAATCCATTCGACGGGGCCGGTTGCGGCGCCGTAATGGAGGCTGCGGCGTCACTTTTTCGGCGACTGTGTCTCTTTTGCCCATTCCTCCAGAACCTCGGCGTCCGCCTCGAGCGGAGCCAGGCGATCGGCGAGAGACGCGAATTCGTCGCGCGGCAGAAGGCGCGCCAGCGCCCAGACGGCCGCGCCGCGCGCCAGCGGCGACGCATCGCCGAGCAGCCGCTCGGCCGCCGGCGCCAGCGCGGGATCGCCGGAATTGCCGATGGCGATCGCCACATTGCGCATGAAGCGCGCATGGCCCAGCCGCTTGACCGGCGTCCCGGCGAAGAGAGCGCGAAACCCCGCCTCGTCGAGCGCCGCGAGATCGGCGAGCGCGACGCTTTCGAGTTCGTCGCGCGCCGCGAGCCGCGCGTCCTGCGCGGCGCTGGCGAATTTGTTCCAGGGGCAGACGGCGAGGCAGTCGTCGCAGCCGAACACGCGATTGCCGATCGCCGCGCGGAACTCGCGCGGGATGCCGCCCTTGTGCTCGATCGTCAGATAGGCGACGCAACGGCGCGCATCGAGCCGGTAGGGCGCGGGGAAGGCGTTGGTCGGACAAATGTCGAGGCACGCGCGGCAGGAGCCGCAATGATCGCTCTCGGGAGAATCCGCCTCGAGCTCGAGATTGGTGAAGATGGCGCCGAGGAACAGCCATGAGCCGAACCGGCGCGAGACGAGATTGGTGTGCTTGCCCTGCCAGCCGAGCCCCGCCGCTTGCGCCAGCGGCTTCTCCATCACCGGCGCCGTGTCGACGAAAACCTTCGCCTCGCCGCCGCCGGCGCGCGACAGGAGGAAACCCGCCAAAAGCTTGAGCCGCCCCTTGACGACGTCGTGATAATCGCGCCGCCGCGCATAGAGGGATATGGCGCCGCGCCCGCGCTCGCTCAGAACGGCCAGCGGGTTCTCCGCCGGGCCATAATTGGCGCCGAGCATGACGATGGAGCGCGCCTCGGCCCACAGGACCTCGGGCGAGGCGCGCCGCTCGGCCGTCGTCTCCATCCACTCCATATCGCCATGCGCGCCGCTCTTCAGCCAGTCGGCGAGCCGTTCGCCGGCGAGCGGCGGCGCGCCGGCGGGCGTGATGCGGCACTGATCGAAGCCGAGCTCCCGGGCTTTTTGGCGGATGGCCGGCGTCAGGCTCAAAAGTCGAGGTCGGCGTAGCACGGCCCCGGCGTCATCCCCGGCGCGCGGTCCGCGAGCAGCGGCCGGAACGCCGGCCGCGACTTGATCCGCTGGTACCAGTGCTTGGCCGTCTCGTCTTCGTTCCATGGAACGTCGCCCAGATAGTCGACGCAGGAGATATGGGCGGCCGCGGCGAAATCGGCATAGGTGAGCGCATCGCCCGCGAGCCATTTCCGCACGCCCGTCAGATAGCCGATATAACGCATGTGAGCGCGAATATTGGCGCGCGCGACCCGCACCGCGTCCATATCGGGCGCGCCCCCGCCGATCTCCGGGGCGAGAAAGCGCTTGTAGACTTTTTCGGTGACGAGCCAATTCGTCACCTCGTCGAAGAATTTGCCGTTGAACCAGTCCATCAGCCGGCGCGTCTCGACGCGCTCGCGCAATCCGCGCGGCATCAGGCGCGGGCCCGAAAAATCCGGCCCGAGCGTCTCGTCCAGATATTCGGCGATGACGCCGGCGCCGGGAACGACGGTCCCATCGTCGTCGACGAGCACCGGCGTCCGGCCGGCCGGGTCCAGCAGCAGAAAGTCGTGGCGCCGCTCGGCCGCCCTCTCCTCGATCAGCGTGGTCTCGATTCCATATTCGGCCAGGATCAGCCGAACAAAACGCGAATGCGGGCAGAGCGGATGATGATAGAGCGTGGGCATGAGGCCATTGTCTAGCGGCGAGGCGCTGTGGCGACGGGCGAGCGGCCCTGACGCGGGGCTGTCCGTATAGGCCGAGCGGAGCTTTGCGACAAGCGCCGCAACGCCGTTCGGGCGAGGCGGCGCGACGCCCGAACCGGCGAAGGCGGCGCGGTTTCGAAGGCTTCCGCCGGGCGCGGTCAAATCGTGGAAAGAAAAGGGCTTCGACGGACATCGCTAATATTTTCTTAAAACTCGCGAGCGGGGCCGACGCGACCCACGCGCGCGTCAGGGCCGCGTTCCATATTTGTGGGAATAGCGCCACGCCGTCCGCGCGCCGCAGAAGGCTTCGAAGGAGCGATACATCGTGTCCGACTCTTTCGCATATTTGCGCTCGCAGACGCGCTGATCCGCCTCATGGGCGGTCCTTTTCGCGGCGTCCAGCGTCCGCGCATCACAGCACGACGACGGTCGCGCCGACGGGCACGCGGTCGAACAGATCGGCCACATCGTCGTTGAGCATTCGGATGCAGCCGGACGACACGGCGTGGCCGATGGTCCAGGGCTCGTTGGAGCCGTGGATGCGGAACATCGTGTCGCGGTCGCCGGAGTAGAGATACATGGCGCGCGCGCCGAGCGGATTGTTCTCGCCGCCTTCCATGTGGCGCGGCAGATCGGGACGACGCTTCAGCATGGCGGCGGGCGGCGTCCAATCGGGCCAGGCTTCTTTGCGGCCGATATGCGTGCGGCCGGTCCATGCGAAGCCCTGACGGCCGACGCCGACGCCGTAGCGGATCGCCCGGCCGTCCGGCAGGGACAGATAGAGATGGCGATTTGGCGTGTCGACGGTGATCGTGCCGGGCTGCGCGCCCGTCGGGTCCTCGACCAATGTGCGGGTCGAGGTCGGATATTCGCGGCCGAGCCGCGCTCCTTCGGCCTGCGCCGCGATCGAGCGCCCCTCGAACAGAGCGGCGAACAGATTGTCGGCGCGCGCCGTCGAGGCCGTGAGGCCGGCCGTCATGGCGAGCGCCGCGGCGGAGAAGGACGCTTTCTTGGCGAAGGCGGAAAGTTCGAAGATCATGACGCGCTCTCCTGGGCGATGACGAATTTCGGGCCGGCTCGATCGCCGACGTCGCGAAATTAACCATGGCGAGGGAAAAGGTTTGTGCGGCGGCGCACGCGGCAGGCGCGCTGTCAGAGCGATCGGGTGAAGGACGTCCTCGCCCTTTTAAGACGCCCGCTTCGCG
>PQAN01000250.1 GCA_003105285.1 Methylocystaceae bacterium | reverse complement strand
CCGCAGAGGATGAGCTTCAGCTTGCCCGGATAGGTGTTGATGTCGCCGATGGCGAAAATGCCGGGGTGATTGGTCTCGAATTTCTCCGTGTCCACGGGAACGAGATTTTCGTGGAGGTTCAGCCCCCAATCGGCGACGGGGCCGAGCTTCATGGTGAGGCCGAAGAAGGGCACGAGACGCTCGGCGGGGACGACCGTGTCGCTCCCGTCATTGCCGCGAATGGTCACGGCGCCGAGCTGTCCGTCGGCGCCTTCGACATGGGTGACCTGACCCAGGCGGAAGTCGACCTTCTTTTGCGCCACCAGCTCGTGCAGCGCATTGACCGAATGGGGCGCGGCGCGGAAGGCGTCGCGGCGATGGACGAGCGTCAGGCTCTTGGCGACGGGCTGGAGATTGAGCGTCCAATCCAGCGCGGAATCGCCGCCGCCGACGATGACGACATGCTTGTCGCGAAAGTCCTCGACGCGCCGCACCGCATAGAACACCGATTTGTTCTCATAGGCGTCGATGCCGGCGATCGGCGGCTTTTTGGGCTGGAACGAGCCGCCGCCCGCGGCGACGATGACGACCTTGGCCGAGAATGTCTTGCCGGCGTCGGTCGTGACGCGAAACGACGGCGCCTCCGCCGTGCCCGTCGACTCGAGCCTTTCCACCATTTCGTTGAAATGGAATGTCGGGTGGAACGGTTCGATCTGCTTCAGCAGATTGTCGGTCAGCTCCTGGCCTGTGACGATCGGATGGCCCGGAATGTCGTAGATCGGCTTCTCCGGATAGAGCTCGGAGCACTGCCCGCCGGCGCGCGGCAGAATGTCGACGACATGCGCCCTGATGTCCAGCAGGCCCAGTTCGAATACGGCGAACAGGCCGGCCGGGCCGGCGCCGACGATGACGACATCGGTTTCGATCGTTTCGCTCATCTTCTATCCTTACGAAAGTTCGATCTCTTGATTTCCAGGAGATGAGGCGTTCGCTGTCCGTGGCGCGTCGAGCCGCCGGCGGCGCGAGAGTCCCTCGAGGCCTCGGCCGTTCGTCCGGCGGAAATCCCCGCCCGCCATCGTCCGGATGGCGCGCTCGCGATCCGGATCGTCGGGCGCTCCGTTCGACATGGCTCCGCTGAAACGCAAATTTCCGGCAGGCGCGACATCCCGGCGGCCGGGACGAATCCGATCATGGCCGGGCCGGCGAACCCGCATCTTTTCCGGACCATGGTCTAAAGCATTTGCTTCGCCGCGCAACCGGTTTCGCGACCGAAAGACTCGAAAATCGGCGCATTCGCAAACCGCCGGAGGCGACGACCGATTGGCGAATATCCGCGGATCTGCTCGGCGCGGCTCGTCAGCCTTGTTGCGCGGGAGTGCGCAGCACGAGGCCGTCGAGCTCGGGCTTGACGGTGATTTGACAACTCAGACGGGAGTTCGGCTTCACCTCGAAAGCGAAATCCAGCATGTCCTCTTCCATCTGCGACGGCTTGCCCGCYTTTTCGGTCCAGGCCTCGTCGACATAGACATGGCARGTCGCGCAGGCGCAGGCGCCGCCGCATTCGGCCGGAATTTCGGGAATGTCGTTGCGGCGCGCGGTCTCCATGACGGTCGAGCCGGTCTCTCCCTCGACCGTGCGGGCCTGACCATGCGAATCGATGAAGGTGATCTTCGCCTTGGTCGGCGCGGCCGCGCCTCCGGGTTCGGCGCCATAGCGGGTCGCTTGGTCATCGAGGCTGGTCTTCACCATGATGTGTGTCTCTTCCCTTGACGTGTGTCGGCGCGGCCCGGCGTTTTGCTGGAGGACATCGGCCGCCCGGCCCGAGTCCCATGGTCGAGGCCCCACCCGACGCGATGTCGCATCGAGCGATCAGTTACCATCGGCAAGTTGAGCGCGCTAGTCCCTCCGCTCGTCTGCTCGGACGAGGCGAAGCGACGCGTCATGCGCGGCGGAAGAGCGCGGGTCGCCGACACGTCTCGCCGGCATTTTGATGTGTCGAACGTATCGGAAGAGTTTTTGCGGCCGGCGAGAAATCGTCAGGTCATCGAAAGCGAGCCCGACGGCTCGCGGCTCATGCGAAGGAGCCGGGATCGCGAGCCTTCGCTTTCGTCAGGAATTTTGCGGCGCCTGACCGGCGCCGCTCCGGCGGGGCAGGCTCGCGAGCGGCTCAGCGCACGCGCAGCAATTGCCCGCGCAATTCGCCATCGGGGTGTTTGGACGTGTGGACGTTGAAATACCATTTGCCGTCCTCGAGATCCTTCACCTGTTTGGCGTCGAGCGTCGCCGAGCCTTCGAATACGCCCTTCTTCGCCGGCGCGCCCACGACCGGGCCCGCATTCTCTCCGGGCTGAGCGGGACCGTGGAAATGGGCGCCCGTTTCGGCGCTTTCGAGACCCTTGAATTCGCCCTTCCAGGTGATCTTGCGCGTCGACGGATCGAGCGTCACCTCGATCGATCCCAAGCCTTTGCTCATCGTCGGCGGATTTTCGGCGCCGCCCGTGAGGTCGCCCTTGAACATCAGCGCCTGAGCGAAGGCCGGGCCCGCCGCCAGGGCGAACGCCAGCGCCGCCGGAAACAATGCGTTTCTGGACATTGTAGACCTCCTATGTCACATGGCGAGTTGAGCACTCCCGAGGCGCCAGCACCTAACGCGCCGCCGCCCTGCTTCAAGTCGGCGCCCTGTCCCCGGGGCCGCTTGGCGAGCGGATTGCATAGCCGGGGCCTCGCTCCAGACAGGATTCCAAAATGGCCGAACCTTTCAACGACATCAGTCTCCCGGAATTGAAGAGCGGCTTGGCCGACGGCTCCATCGCGCTCGTCGACGTGCGCGAGGCGGACGAATATGCGGCGGGCCACATAGAGGGCGCGCTGTTCAATCCGCTGTCGAAATTCGATCCGGCGAAACTGCCGGCGCCGACGCCCGACAAGAAGATCGTCATCTATTGCCGCTCCGGCAGGCGTTCGGTGAGCGCCATGGAGCAGGCGCGCCTGTTCGGCCGGCGCGATGTGGACACCCATTTCGGCGGCGGCATTCTCGCTTGGCTGAAGGCCGGAGAGAAAGTCGTCGAGGGTCTGTAGAAATCGACATCGCGAGCCCACAGAGCCCGTCCCGCGAATTTGCCCCGTCATTGCGAGCGAGGCGAAGCAATCCAAGAGTCGTGAGGCGGCCTCTGGATTGCTTCGCTTTGCTCGCAATGACGCCGGAGGCGAGGGGGCATTTTCGGCCGGGCTTTTTTCAGGCCCGCCTCAGCCCCACAACTCCGGCTCGGGCGGATGGACGAGCGACTCCTCGTAGCGCAGCCCGGGTTCGCGATCCCGCGCGAGCAGCAGCGGCCCGTCGAGATCGACGAAGGCGGCGTATTGCGCGACGAGCGTCGCCGGCGCCATGGCGAGCGAGCTGCCCACCATGCAGCCGGCCATGATCGTAAAGCCGAGGCTCCGCGCCTCTTTGGCCATCGCGAGCGCCTCGGTCAGGCCGCCGGCCTTGTCGAGCTTGATGTTGACCGCGTCATAGCGGCCGACGAGCTTTCGCAGGCTCGCGCGGTCATGGACGCTCTCGTCCGCGCAGATCGGGACGGCGCGCGACATGCGGGCCAATATTTCGTCTTCGCCCGCCGGCAGAGGCTGCTCGACGAGCAGCACGCCTGCGCGTGCGCAGGCTTCGAGATTGGCGACGAGGTCGCGGTCGCGCCATGCCTCATTGGCGTCGACGACGAGCTTCGACTCGGGCGCGCCGGCGCGGACGGCGGCGATGCGCTCGACGTCGCCCTCTCCCGCGAGCTTGACCTTCAACAGCGGGCGATGCGCGGCCTTTGCGGCCGCCGCGCGCATTTCTTCGGGCGCGCCGACCGAGATCGTGAAGGCCGTCGTCGCCGGCTCGAGGCGCGAAAATCCGGCGAGCCGATAGGCCGGAACGCCCGAACGCTTCGCCTCGAGGTCCCAGAGGGCGCAGTCGAGCGCATTGCGCGCGGCGCCGGGCGGCAGCAGTTCGGCGAGCGCCGGGCGATCGGCGCCGGCCTCGATCGGAGCGCGAACGCTCTCGATCGTCGCCGCCACTCCTGCGACGCTCTCGCCATAGCGGGCGTAGGGCACGCATTCGCCGCGCCCCATCGCCGCGCCCTGGCGCAGTGTCGCGACCACGACGGCGGCCTCGGTCTTGGCGCCGCGCGAAATGACGAAACGGCCGGCGATCGGAAACGTCTCGACGGCGACGGATAATTCGATGGGCATCGTCTCTTTCCGCATTCATCGGCGAGCCTTCGGGCTCGCTCCAAATCCCGTCGCCGCGACGGCGACGCTCGACTTCGCTCACATGTAAAGCTAAGACGCTCGCAAAGTTCGAGAATGCGCCGATTCCTCATCGGGCGCGCTGTCGTCGTCGGAACGGCCGAGACCCATGGCCACGGACCTAGCAAACCACGCCGCCGATGTCTCCTCGCGACGCATGGGAGACGAGATAGGGTTCGCCCTCAGCGGCGACTGGGCGCTCGTCGCTTCGCGAGCGGTCGAGGCGCATGCCGCGACGATCGTCGCGGACGGCCGCGCCGCGCGCCGCGCCGTCATCGACCTCTCGCGAGTGACGCGGCTCGACACCGCCGGCGTCTGGGTCATCGGCCGCGCGATCGACGAACTGAGGCGGGCCGGCGTCGAGACGAGCGTCGAGGGCGCGCGGCCGGAATATCGCATATTGCTCGACGAGGCGCATTATCGCCGCTTCGAGACCAAAGAGCGCGAGCGCGGCAATATCGTCGTCGAGATGCTCGCCGATCTCGGCCGCTCGACGGTCGCCGCCTTTCGCGACGCCTATCGGGGCGTCGGATTTTTCGGCGAATTCGTGTCGGTCGCGGGCGGCGTCGCCACATCCGTGCGGCGCTTCCGCTTCACCTCGCTCGTCTATCATATCGAGAATTTCGGCTTTCGCAGCATTCCGATCATCGCGCTCATCAATCTGCTGGTCGGCGCGATCGTCGCGCAGCAGGGCATTTTCCAGCTCCGCCGCTTCGGCGCGGCGAGCTATGCGGTCGATCTCATCGGCATTCTGGTGTTGCGCGAATTGGGCGTGCTGCTGACCTCCATCATGATCGCCGGCCGCTCGGGCTCGGCCATCACGGCGGAGCTCGGCTCCATGAAGATGCGCGAGGAGATCGACGCGTTGCGCGTGATGGGGCTGTCGCCGATGGAGGTCCTCGTCGCGCCGCGCATCCTCGCGCTCATCGTCGCTCTGCCGCTCCTCACCTTCATCGCCGACATGTCGGCGCTGTTCGGCGGACTGCTCGTCTCCTGGGTTTATGAAGGCATCAGCCCCATCGGCTATCTGTCGCTGCTGCAGGAGGCGATCCGCCGCAACACTTTCTTCGTCGGCCTCATCAAGGCCCCCTTCATGGCGCTCATCATCGGCCTCGTGGGCGCGATGGAGGGCATGGCCACCAAGGGCTCGGCCGAGTCGCTCGGCCGTCACGTCACCGCCTCTGTGGTGAAGTCGATCTTCATGGTCATCGTCGTCGACGGCCTGTTCGCCATCTTCTTCGCCTCGATCAAATATTAGAGTCGAACGGATGACCTCTCTCCCCCCGCCGATCGAGGAGAAAGACGCCGCGCCCAAGGCCGAGGCGGTCATTCGCGTGCGCGACCTCGTCGTCGGTTTCGGCGATCACATCGTCATGCAGGGCCTCGACCTCGACGTCTATCGCGGCGAGGTCCTCGGATTCGTCGGCGGCTCCGGCCAGGGCAAATCCGTCCTGATGCGCACGATCCTCGGCCTCGTCGAGAAGCGCGCCGGCCGCATCGAGCTGTTCGGCGCCGATCGCGACGCGCTCTCCCTCGCGGAGAGACGCCGCGTCGAGCAGCGTTGGGGCGTGYTGTTCCAGAACGGCGCGCTGTTCTCGAGCCTCACCGTGAGGCAGAATATTCAGATGCCGATGCGCGAGAGCCGCGATGTYTCGCCCCGGCTGATGGACGAGYTGGCGATGCTCARGCTCGCGCTCGTCGGCTTGCCGGCGAGCGCCGCGGACAAATTTCCGGCGGAATTGTCGGGCGGCATGGTCAAGCGCGCCGCCCTGGCGCGGGCGCTGGCGCTCGATCCGGAGCTCGTCTTCCTCGACGAGCCGACGTCGGGGCTCGATCCGATCGGCGCCGCCGAGTTCGACGAGTTGATCCGCACGCTGCAGCGCACGCTCGGACTGACGGTCTTCATGGTGACGCACGACCTCGACAGCCTCTATTCGATCTGCGACCGCGTCGCCGCGCTCGCCGACCGCAAGGTGATCGCCGCCGGCCCGATCGAGACGTTGCTCGCCTCCGATCACCCCTGGCTCGCGGCCTATTTCCACGGAATTCGCGGAAGCCGCTTGACCGGAGCGCGCGCGCGACAGAAAGACGAGACGAAGAAAGACGAGACATGGAAACCCGCGCCAATTTCGCGCTGATCGGAGCCTTCACCATCGCCGTGGCGCTCGCGGCCTTCGGCTTCGTCTTCTGGTTCTCGGGCCCGAGCCAGACGGCGCAATACCGAACCTTCGAGCTGGTGTTTCCCGGCTCGGTCGCCGGCCTGTCGCGCGGCAGCGACGTGCGTTTCAACGGCCTGAAGGTGGGCGAGGTCACGCAACTCGCCATTTCCGAACAGGACCCGAGCCGCGTCGCCGTGCTCATCAGCATCGACAAGAGAACGCCCGTCAAGACCAATACGAAAGCCCGTCTCGAGCAGACGGGCTTCACCGGCATCTCCGTCGTCTCGCTGGCCGGCGGAACGCCCGGCGCTCCCGAACTGCAGGCGCAGCCGGGCGAGACCTATCCGCGCATCCAGGCGGAGCGGTCGGAAATTCAGAACCTCTTGGAGAATATTCAGAAACTGTCGACGCGGGCGACCGACGTGCTCGAAAAGGTCGATAAGGTGCTCGACGCCAATTCCGAGACGATCGCGGGCACGCTGAAGAACGCCGAGCCCTTCACCAAGGCGCTCGCCGATCGCTCCGGCGAGATCGACGCCTTCATCCGCGACATGACCGAGGTCGGACATTCGCTGAAGCCGCTTCCCGGCCGTCTCGACAAGCTGCTCGCCGCCCTCGACCCGAAAAAAATCAACAGCATCGCCAACGACATCGCCGGCGCCTCGGCCAATATCAAGAATTTCTCGGCCACCGGGCTGCGCCAATATGAGCAGCTCGCGGTCGACGGGCGCAAGGCGATCGACACGCTGGAGCGCGCCGTGCGGTCGCTCGAGAAAAATCCCCAGCAGGTGATCTTCGGCGCGAGCCCGCCGCTCCCCGAATATCGGGGGCGCTGATCGAGCCTCCGGCCGGTCTTTGAAACCAAGGCCACGTTCGAGTAAGCTCGATTCGTCCGTGAGTTGGACGAATATAAATCAGGGGCCCCGACAATTGACCCGTCATTGCGAGCGAAGCGAAGCAATCCAGAAGGCACAGGCGGCGTCTGGATTGCTTCGTCGCTTCGCTCCTCGCAATGACGGGCTGCGTATGGCCATCCTCGCCTCGGCGTTGGCGCTATCGGCCTGCGCCGCGCCGGAGCGCGAGACCTTCGATCTCGCGAGGTCCGACGCCGGCGGCCGGGCGCTCGCGCGGCCGCTGCGGACGACGCTCGCCGTCGCCGAGCCCGAAGCCGTGCAGCCGATCGCCTCGGATCGCATCGTCATTCGCACCGGCCCCAATGAGGTCGCCAATCTCGGCGGCGCGCAATGGGTCGACCGCCTGCCGCGTCTCGTCCAGTCGCGCCTCATCGAAGGATTCGACGTCGGCCGTTCGACTGGCTCGGTGGTGCGTCCGGGCGAAACGGCGGACCGCGTGCTGGCGACGGAGATCAGGCGTTTCGAAATCGACGTGACGAGCGGCGAAGCGGTCGTCGAGATCGCCGCCAAGGTTCTCGATCCGCGCAGAGCGAAGATCGGCGCCGGCCGTGTCTTCGCGGCGCGGACTCCCGCCCCGCACACCACCGGCGCGGCGGCGACCCGAGCGCTGGAGGACGCGCTGGCGACGACTCTGCGCGACATCGTCCGCTGGACCGCGACGCAGGTGTGACGCTGTCCCGGCCTCGAGAACCGGGGTCCGTCATTGCGAGGAGTGAAACGACGAAGCAATCCAGGGGCCGCCTCATGGGGCTGGATTGCTTCGCCTTCGGCTCGCAATGACGACGAGGCCGTCACTGCGGATTCTCCAGGCTGAACGTCTGGGCGCCCTCGTCGTATGAAAAAATCTCGCCGTARCGGCCCCAGGTGGTGACGCTGCGCAGAGTCATCTCGGCGTAGTCCTCGCTCATATAGTCCTCGAGCTCCTCGCGGAAGCGTGTCGCCGGCGCATAATGCGAGGGGCGCTCGTCGAGCACGCGGCGGATGCGCTGGGCGAGCGGCACATAGGCGAGCAGATGATCGCCGAATAATTTCTTGCGCTGGTCGACGTCGAGCTCGGCGAAGCGCTTTCCCGCCTGCGTCAATTTGATATCGCCCTCGGCGAGCTCGGCGAAGCGCAGCAATTGCAGCGTCTCGGCGACGGGGAAGAGCTCGTCGATCTCGAGCTGCAGGCTGTCGGCGAGCGCGGGAAGATCGGCCTTGCCGTCATAGGGCGGGGCGGCGACCTCCTCGATCATGCCGGCGAGCGTATTGGTCGAGACGGTCGGCAGCGCCATGCCGAGGCCCAATCCCGGGAAGGCGGTCTCGCGCGTCTTCGCGGCTTCGGTCCGGCGCGTCATGAGCGCGTAGATCTGATCGACGAGCTGGCGGAACTCGGGATCGAGGCGGTTGCGCGGATGCGCGAGGGAGACCTTGATCTCCGCCGCGATGCGCCCGGGATTGGAGGACAGGACGACGATGCGGTCGCACATCAGGACCGCCTCCTCGATATTATGCGTCACCATCAGAATGGATTTGATCGGCATCCGCCCTTCGACCCAGAGATCGAGAAGATCGGTGCGCAGCGTCTCGGCCGTCAGCACGTCGAGCGCCGAGAAGGGCTCGTCCATCAGCAGAATATTGGGGGCGACGACGAGCGCGCGGGCGAAACCGACGCGCTGACGCATGCCGCCGGAAATCTCCTTCGGGAAAGCGTTCTCGAAGCCGTCGAGGCCGATGACGTCGATCGCCTGCAGCGCGCGCCGCCGCGCCTCCGCTTCCGCGACCCCCTTGGCGCGCAGGCCGAGCTCCACATTGGCGAGCACGGAGAGCCAGGGAAACAGCGCGAAGCTCTGGAACACCATGGCGACGCCCTCGACGGGGCCGTCGACGCTCGCGCCGCGATAGACGATCTCGCCCTGCGACGGCCGCGCGAGGCCCGACACGATGCGCAGCAGCGAGGACTTGCCGCATCCCGAGCGGCCGAGCAGGCCGACGATCTCGCCGTCGTCGAGCCGCAACGAAATATCGTCGAGCACGAGAGGGCCCTTTTCGCCGGAGGACCGTCCGTAGGATTGCGAGACGTTCCTGAGTTCGAGCAGCGGCGTGGAATTGGCGTTGGGCATGTCGACCCTCACGAAAGGCGCAGGCGCCGTTCGACGAAGCCGAACAACTGGCGCCAGAACAGGCGGTTGAACAAGATGACGAAGACGCTCATGACGGCGACGCCGAGCACGATCTTGGGATAGTCGCCCTGCGCCGTCGCCTCCGCGATATAGGCGCCGACGCCATGGGCCTTGATCGTCTCGTCGCCCCATTTCACATATTCGGCGACGATCGCCGCGTTCCAGGACCCGCCGGAGGCCGTCAAGGCGCCGGTGACGTAATAGGGAAAGACGCCGGGCAGGATGACGTTCTTCCACCAGGTGAAGCCGCGAATGCGGAAATTGTCGGACACTTCGCGCAGATCGTTCGGGAAGGCCGAAGCGCCGGCGATGACGTTGAAGACGATATACCATTGCGTGCCGAAGACGATCAGCAGCGATAGCCAGATGTCCGGGTTCAATCCATAGGCGACGATGCCGACGACGGCGACCGGAAACAGCACATTGGCCGGAAAGGCCGCGAGGAACTGCGCGAGCGGCTGAATCTTTTCGGCGATGCGCGGCCTCAAGCCCACCCACACGCCGATCGGAACCCAGACGAGCGTCGCCAGCGCGATCAGAATCACGACGCGCGCCATGGTGATCAGCGTCATCAGCACGACATGGCGAAACTCGTCGAGCGTGACGCCCGTGCGCACGAAGTCGACGACGAGATAGATCGAATAGAGGGACGCCGCGCCGATCATCGCGAACCAGACGACGTCGAAGGCGATCGACGCCTCGCGCCGCTCGCTCAATCCGCTCGGCGGCGAGAAGGGCAGGGCCATCTTCCACAGCGAAGCGTTTCGCAACAGCCGCGCGGGCCACAGAGCCGCCGCGCGCAGCCAGCGCGTGCGCACGAACAGGTCGCGGACCCAGGACTCCGTCTCGGTCTGCGAAGCGGAGAGCTCGACGCGGAACTTGTCCGCGAATGCGACAATCGGGCGAAACAGCAACTGATCATAGGCGAGGATGATCAGGGCCACGGTGACGACGGCGGCGGCGACGCAGTCGATGCGCCGGCTCTCGATCGCCAGCGCGAGATAGGAGCCGACGCCCGGCAGCCGGACGTTGACGTCGCCCACCGTTATCGCCTCCGAGGCGACGACGAAGAACCAGCCGCCCGACATCGACATCATCATGTTCCAGATGAGCCCCGGCATGGCGAAAGGCGCCTCGAGCTGCCAGAATTTTTGCCACGGCGTCAGGCCGAAGCCGGCGGCGACCTCGTCCAGGTCGCGCGGCACGGTGCGCAGCGACTGGTAGAAGGAGAACGCCATGTTCCAGGCTTGGCTCGTGAAGATCGCGAAGATCGCGGCGCCTTCCGCGCCGAGCGTCGAGCCGGGAAAAAGGCCGAGAAAGAAAGTGACGGTGAAGGACAGGAAGCCGAGCACCGGCACGGATTGCAGCACGTCGAGCAGAGGCACGAGGATCATTTCCGCGCGCCGGCTCTTTGCCGCGAGCGTCGCATAGAGAAGCGTGAAGATCAGAGAGAAGCCGATCGCCGCGAACATGCGCAAGGTCGTGCGCAGGCCGTAATAGGGAAGCTCGAAATAATCGAGCGACAGTCTCGCCGTCTCCGGCGCTTCGAGCGGCAGCGCCATGCCGCGCGAGCCGAACGCCGCCAGAGCGAAGAGTCCGAGCACGAGGCACAGCGCGACGACGTCCCAGACATTGGGAAGCGTCCGGCGGCCGAGCGAGGTGAGAGCCACGAAACTGTCGAGCATGAAACGACCGGGGCTGGAATCGGGATGTCGTCGAGCGCCCCGTTCTCAGGGTGAGGAGCGAGCCTGAAAGCTCGCGGTCCAGGGGCTTCCTCGGACCGCGAGCCTTCAGGCTCGCTCGCCTCCACGAGCGGAGAGCCCGACCGGATGGCTGGAGGCCGTATCACGGGTCGCCGTGCAATGGCCAATGGACATGACGTTTATGTGTCGGTCACCAGTACGGACGCTGGGCGATGACGCCGCGCGACGTCACCACCACCCAGCCCTGGGCGCGTCTCTCGATCGCCGTCACCCGGCCGGCGCCCGGCAGATCGTCGCCGCGCGCCACTTCTTCCACCCATCCGTCCGGGCGCTCGACGAGCGCGAGGCCGCCGGCGACCTCGCGCAGCACATAGCCGCCGGGGGCCGCCACGGGGCGCGGCGCTTTCTGCTCCGGCGCCGCATGCGTCTCGTTCCGCTTGGCGTCGGCTTGGCGAGCGGCGCCGTCGCGATCCGCCTTGGGGACGGCGCCGGTCGGCGTCCGGTCGATCTTGGCGCGTTCGACGAGATCGAGCCGCGCCTCGATCTTGTCGATCCTCGCCGAGGCCGAGGCGATCGCTCTTTCATTGGCGCGGCCCGCTTCGCGATCGGCGTCGCGCGCGGTCTCCAGCGCGCGCAGCCGCTCGGCGACGCGCAGCGTCTCGCCGCCGTGACGCAGCGATTCCGCCTGCGCGCGGAGCGACCTGACCTCGTCGGTGAGACGCGCGATCTCCTGCCTTTCGGCGGCGCCGGAGGCGATCTCCGGCTTCCAGGCGAGGGCCTTGGACATCGCCGGCCCATCGATGTTCGCGCCGGCGTCGAGCGCCTCCCTGACGCCCGTGCGGGAGCCCATAAGAAAGCCGACGACGACCCCTGCGGCGACCGACGCGGCGACGAAAGCGTATGGCCTCGACCTGAACCAAGCGAAAGGCCCGGCGCCGCGCGGTCCGTCGCGCCCGGCGTCGATCCTCATCGGCAGGAGAACGACCTTTTCGGTTGCGGGCGACTCCTCGGCCTGAGCCGTCGCGTCCCCTTCCATTTCCGTCGGCATCGAGACCTCCGAGCCAATGCGATTGCGAAGTCCCGTCAATCTCGGAGCGCAAGGTTAATCAGGGATTAAACGGAAGCGGCCGAAGGGCCGGGGAACGCTCCCGGCGAAAGCGGGCGCCGGCTCGGGTCGATGGCGGAGCGGCTCGAGCGCAACCGCGCTCGACAGGTTGCGGAAGATCGTTTATGGGGGCCGCAACTATAAAGAAAAATAGGATAAAATCCGATGTGCTGGAGTGGGGAAGCGTCTACGGTGTTGGCGGCGGTCGGCGTCGCCGGAGCAGGTTACAGCGCATTCAAACGGGAGCCTTTGGCTCTGTGGGGGTGTCTTCTCTATTTTTCGAGCATGGAGGCGCTGCAGGCCGTCAGCTATGCGGTCATCAATCAGTGCGATACGCCGCTCAATCAGATCATGACCTTGTTCGGCTATCTGCACATCACCTTTCAGCCCTTCTTCATCAATGCGGTGGCGCTGTATTTCTTGCCGAAGGACGTCGCCTCGCGTGCCGCGCCTTGGGTCTACGCCGCCTGTTTCGTCGGCGCGATCAGCATGCTGCTGCAGCTCTATCCGTTCAGCTGGGCGGGTCATTGCCAGACCGGGCGGCCCTTGTGCGGCGAGCTGCTCTGCACGGTGCGCGGCGAATGGCATCTCGCCTGGCTCGTGCCGACCAATGGCATCGGCAACAGCCTGACCGACAATCCCTACCTCGGCCGGGGCTTCGTCGCCTATCCGCTGCTCGCCTTCCTGCTGCCGGCGCTCGTCGGCAGCTGGCGGTTCACTCTGTTCTCCTATCTCGCCGGCCCGTTCGCGGCGGGCCTCACCACGTCGAACATCAACGAATGGCCGGCGGTGTGGTGCCTGTTCAGCATCGGCCTGTGCCTCGCCATCATGAAGACGCCGCTTCGCCGCCATCTGCATGTGACGACGCCCTGGTGGCGGTTCCGCGAGCTGTTCGCCGCCGCGCCGGTCATCGCGGTCGCCGTTCCGGAGCCGCAGGTGAACGCCGAAACGAGCGAGGCGTCGCCGTCGTTGCTGGGCGAACCAGGCCTGGAGCCGGCGATCGACTGAAGCGCGTCGAAGACTCGGGTCAAACGGGGCTGGAGGCGATAGGTTACATGTAACCTGGAGGAAAGCGACTATGGCCTCGGCCTCCAAGCCCAATCCCTCCCGCTCGAGAGCCGCGCCTTCAACTGCCCGTTGCGTCCGCGACCCCTCCGATGAGGTTCGCGGACAGCAGGAATTCGGACGAGAGCTCGGTGCGGGCGAGCGGCGCGAGCTCGACGCCCTGCGCCGTCGTCTCGCCTCGCGCGCGGCGGGCGGCGACGGCCTCCTCGATCGAGACCGCCGTGAAAGAGACGCCGTCGCCCGGACGAAGTTGCGCGAGGCGGCCGATGTCGACGCCGATCACATTGGCGATCTTGGGATAGCCGCCGGTCGGCTGGCGATCCGCCATAAGCACGAGCGGCGTCCCGTCGCCCGGAACCTGGATCGCGCCGAGCGCCACGCCGTCCGAGACGATGTCGTGCCCCTTGGGGTGCGCCAGCCGCGCGCCGCTCAGACCATAGGCCATGCGGTCGCTGCGCGGCGAGATCGTCCAGCGTGCGGAAAGAAACGTGTGGACCGCCTCGGGCGTGAAGAAATCGTCCTGCGGGCCGAGCACGACGCGCATCGCCTCGTCGCTTCGCGCCAGCCAGGGCGCGTGGATCGTCTGCGGCGCGGCCGGCGGCGGGCGCAGCCCCGCGACGGGCAGGCTGTCGCCGGCGCGCAAGGGCCGTCCCTCCAGCCCGCCGATCCCCGACCGGACATGCGTCGCGAGCGAGCCCAGGACCGGCGGCAGGTCCAGCCGCCCTGCG
>PQAN01000249.1 GCA_003105285.1 Methylocystaceae bacterium | reverse complement strand
GACGGCCGTGCGCGCGAGCATGAACTCGTTCTGATCGGGCGCGTTGGGGATGCGGATGCGCAGAGCCGGGCAGGGCGCGCCATTTTCGCGCAGCCAATTCTCCATGATCGCGAAAGGCGCTTTGAGCGTGGACGATCCCCGTCCGGCAGGCGCGTCGATCGACTGGAGGACGACGCGGCTCTGATGCGCCGGAAAGGCCCGCTGCGCCGGCAAGAGCTGGGCGAGCGCGACCGCGCCGTCGCGCCGCTCGACGAGACGCCGCTGGGAGATCGCCCAGACGAGTCTGGAGCCGCTCCGTGCGATCTGGTCACGCGCCAGCCGCCGCCAATCGCCGCGCGCGGCGATCGACGCCACGCGAAAAAGCGTCGGCGACGGCGCCGAATGGTCCGGCGATTCGACGAGCAGCAGACGCAATTCTCCGCCGGCCATGGGGGTCTTCTCGCCGACGAGCGAGCAGCGCAACTCCGCGCCGTCCGGCGACCGCAGGCTCACATGAGCATGATCCGGCGGCAGTTCGAGCACGCAATGGCCGCAACGCCACCGGCGCGCGTCGATCACGTCGACCAGAGTCGCGGCCTCGGCGAATGTCGCGTCTTTGGCGGAGACGACCGTGAGATCGGGCGCAGGTCCAGGCGCGCCCATCGTCTCTTCGTCCACGAAGAATCCAATGGCGAATCCGCGTCTTCCGTCCCAGAAAGCGTCTATTTGATCTCGCCACATGCGACAGCGTTCACTGCATAGGTCCCGGAGCCGCCCGCAAGATAGCGTCTAATCCAGGCGGCGCAAAATCGGCGAAGGAGCGGGTCGCTGTCGCAAAATTTCGTGACGGCGCGGGGCGAGCGCAAATGTTCCTTGTCGGTTCTCGACCAGCGCATAGAGTCTCTTGTTTTGACGCCTTTTCCGGCGCCGAACCGATTTCCACTCCGGCCGGAAACGCTCCAGAGGAACCTTTCGTCGATCGGGCGCGTTGGATTCGCCATGTCCAAGGAGGCTTTTTTTGATGGCCCCCCGTCCGTTCTGGAAAGGATATCTGAAGCTTTCGCTCGTGACCTGCCCGGTCGCGTTGACGCCCGCCGTCACCGAGAGCGAGAAGCTGCGCTTCCATACGCTCGACCGGAAGACGGGACATCGCGTCGTCAGCCGCTATGTCGACGCCGAAAGCGGCGAGCCGGTCGAGAAGGACGAACAGGCGAAGGGCTATCCGCGGGGCGAGAAGGATTATGTCCTGCTGGAAGACGACGAGCTCGAAGCCATTCGCCTCGAAAGCGCGCACACGATCGACATCGAGACATTCGCGCCCGCCAGCGATATCGATTGGATCTGGTACGACAGACCCCATTATCTGACGCCCGACGATCCGGTCGGCGAAGAGGCGTTCGCGGTCATTCGCGACGCGATGCGATCGACCCGCACGGTGGGCGTGGCGCGTCTCGTTCTCCACGCCCACGAGCGCGCCGTGATGCTCGAGCCGCGCGACAAGGGCGTCGTCCTGTGGACGCTGCGCTATGGCGACGAGCTGCGCGATCGGTTTTGACGAGCTTGCCGGCGGCCTCGGCGAAGCGGCGCGCCTGGCGCGGATTGACCTTGGCGATCGGCAGACCAGCGGCGTCCAGCCCGCGTTCCAGCGCGCGATGGTAAGGGCCTGTGGGCTCGAACACGACACGCTTCACCGGCGTGGCGCCCATCCATTTGATCAAGGCCTTTCGGCCGATCTTGTCATTGGCGAAGCGGCGCGCGGCTCCGTCCGCGAGGCGGTGCGCATCGAGCCAATCTTTCGAAACATCGACGCCGATGGTAGAAGGGATCATCTTTTCCACGCCTCCGCTTGTCATTCGGGCCGAAAGCCCGAGTATCCGTCCAGGCCAAAGGAAAAGACGAGGGCGATCAAACTCTAGCTCGACCCGTCGAACGGTCCGCGTTTCCCCGATCCGTCCCTCGCCGCTGACGAGAGGGCTGCAACCCTCTCCCAGCGGTTCCTTTCTGCCTCAGCGGCGCGAAAAGTCATAAGACAAGCGTTTCCAGCCGAGGCGAACGCTCATAGAAGCTCGCGAAGTCCTTCGCGGTGAGCGAGGCGACGACGTTCAAGTCGTCGTCGAGAACCTCGTAGAGCGTTTCCTCGTCGCCATAGATCGTGAACGACACGACGACGTCCTGATCGCCGCCACCCTCCCGATGGGGATCGTCGGACGGCGGACTCACGGTATAGCTGCCGACCGGCCGGACTTCCTTGAGCTCGCCATTCGCGTGATAGAGTCGATGTTCTCCTTGGATGACCATCGTCTTGTTCAAGGTCTTGTGGCGATGGAGAACGATTTGTCGATTTCCGGCGAATTTATACAGGACATGAATGATCTTGTTCTCGTCGTCGATATCGAGCACGGAAAACCACAGATGCTCGAGGCCGTCGAAGCTCTTCCATCGGATGTTGCGGTCGTCGAAGGCGAAGTGGGACATGATCGGCGCTCCTCGTTAGGCATGCAGGCGAGAAGTTTGGCAAAAGGCCGCCGATCGCGGCTACAGAACGGCGCCCTGCCCGCACTGTGAAATTTGCCCGCGGAATGTCCCGATCGAAGGGGAGAACGTCCCGACCTGTCAGGCCGCCGTCTTTCGGCGCGGCTTCGGCGCCTCCAGCGGCGCGGCCGCCGCGTGAAAGCCCGCCCATGGATCGGACTCGAGCGAGGCGAGCCGCCTCGGCGCGTTGCGAATGGTGAAATAGGCCGGGCCGACGCCGGCGCTCAGCTCGTCCCAGGCGAGCGGCATGGAAACCGCCGCGCCGGGCCGCGCGCGCGTCGAATAGGCCGCGATCGCCGTCGCCCCGCGCTGGTTGCGGAGATAGTCGATCAACACCCTGCCGCGCCGCTTCGCTTTCGCGACCGTCGAAACGAAGCGGTCCGGACTGTCCGCCGCCATCGCCTCGGCGATCGTCTTCGTAAAAGCCTTCACGGCGGGCCATTCGGTCGTCGGCGTCAGTGGCGAGACGACATGCAGCCCCTTGCCGCCGGAGGTCTTCACAAAAGCCGAAAGGCCCGCCTCTTCGAGCCGTCGCCGCGTTTCCTGCGCCGCCGCTATGACCGCCGTCCAGGGCGTGTCTTCGCCCGGATCGAGATCCATGACGATCCGGTCGGGGCGCTCCCAATCGGCCAGGGTCGATCCCCAGGGATGGATTTCGAGAACGGCCGATTGCACCAGACCCATCAGGCCATCGAGGTCGCGGATGCCGATCAGCGGCTCCTCGGACGGCTCCTTCGGGTCCTTCGCCAGGACGATATTGCCGTCGAGCCCTTTCCAGGCGCGCTTCTGGAAAAACGTCTCGCCCCCGACGCCGTTCGGACAGCGTAGCAGCGCCAGCGGCCGACCGACGATGAAGGGCGCGATATGGCGCCAGATCTCGACGTAATAATCCGCGAGCCCTTCCTTCGTCACGCCGTCATCCGGCCAATAGAGGCGATCCGGATGGGTGAGCCTCACGCTGCGGCGCTGCGGCTTCGCGACGGTCGCGGGCTTCGGCGTCTCGCGGACGATCTCACGGACGGGCTTATCCTCGCGAAGGCCGCGAAAGGAGGCGTGACGCAGACGGTCGTCGGC
>PQAN01000248.1 GCA_003105285.1 Methylocystaceae bacterium | reverse complement strand
TCAACAGCAAAGGAACTCCTCCAATGGCCTTTCTCGCCGACGCTCTGTCACGCGTAAAACCTTCCGCCACGATCGCCGTGACGCAGAAGGCGCGTGACTTGAAAGCGCAGGGGCGGGAGATCATCGGCCTGTCGGTCGGAGAGCCCGATTTCGATACGCCCGCCCATATTCGCCAGGCGGGCATCGAGGCGATCGAGCGCGGCGAGACGCGCTACACGCCGGTGCTCGGCATTCCGCAGCTGCGCGAGGCCGTGGCGAAGAAGTTCAAGCGCGAGAACAATCTCGACTACAAGGCGAGCGACGTCATCGTCGCGACCGGCGGCAAGCATATTCTGTTCAACGCCTTTCTGGCGACGATCAATCCCGGCGACGAGGTCATCGTGCCGGCGCCCTATTGGGTCAGCTATCCGGAGATGGTGGCGATCTGCGGCGGGACGGCGGTGACGGTCGACACGTCCATGGAGCACGGCTTCAAGCTGCAGCCGGAAGATTTGGAGCGCGCCATCACGCCGCGCACCAAATGGCTGGTGCTGAATTCGCCGTCCAATCCGTCCGGCGCCGCCTATACGCGCGACGAATTGAAAAAGGTCACGGACGTGCTCCTGCGGCATCCGCATGTGCATGTGTTGACGGACGACATCTATGAGCATCTCGTCTATGGCGATTTCAAATTCGTCACCGTGGCGGAGGTGGAGCCCAATCTGTTCGACCGCACCTTGACGATGAACGGCGTCTCCAAAGCCTATGCGATGACCGGCTGGCGCATCGGTTACGCCGCCGGCCCGGCGCCGCTCATCAAGGCGATGGATCTGTTACAGGGGCAGCAGACGTCGGGCGCCTGTTCGATCGCCCAATGGGCCGCCGTGGCCGCGCTGGAGGGACCGCAGGATCATCTCGCGACGTTCAGGAAAGCGTTCCAGGAGCGGCGCGATCTCGTCGTGTCGATGCTCGGCCAGGCGAAATATCTGAAATGCCCGTCGCCGGAAGGCGCCTTCTACGTCTTTCCGTCGCTGGCCGAGGCGGTCGGCCGCAAGACGCCGGAAGGCAAGGTCATCGCGAGCGACGAGGACTTCGTCACGGCGCTGCTGGAGGCCGAGGGCGTCGCCGTCGTGCAGGGTTCGGCCTTCGGCACGGGCCCGAATTTCCGCGTGTCTTATGCGGCGTCCACCGCGCTGCTCGAAGACGCCTGTGGGAAGATTCAGCGTTTCTGCGCCAGCTTGAGCTGAAACGCGATCGGCGCATTATAGCAAGGCGCGGCTAGCGATAGCCGCGCCTTTGTTATTGCCAGCCGGGGCTCCGCGCCGCCGATTGGGCGAGGATTTGCTCGAATGAATGCGTTTATCGCCGCTCCCGGCGGAGCCGTCTTATCGATCTTGGCTGCGAATGTGATCGCCTTCGTCATTTGCGTCGGCATGTCGGGCGATGCGGCGATACCCACCGACGTTCTTCTGCAGGCCGGCGCGATCTTTTCGTCCGCTTTCGCGCGGCACGAATATTGGCGAGCGGCGACCTACGGCTTTCTGCATGCCGATCCGCTTCATCTGGCGGGCAATATGCTCGCTCTCCTGTTGTGGGGGCCACATCTGGAGCGGCGCGTCGGCTTCAGCAACTTCAYTCTCATCTACGGCGCGGCGCTCATCGGCGGCGGCCTCGTGACCTATCAGACGCACGCGGGGCCGTTCGTGACGGTCGGCGCATCGGGCGCCGTGTCGGGCGTTCTCGCCGCTCTGTTCGCTCTCTGGGTTCTCGGCGAAAGCGAGCTCGATGCGAGCTTCTTTCTGCTCAATTTCGGGCTGAATTTTGTGCTGTCGGCGAGCGCCCAGCAAATCGACTGGCGCGCTCACTTCGGGGGCTTTGCAGCCGGCTTCATCGGCTGCGTCCTTCTCGATCTCGTCGCAAAGGTCGATGCGGTCGTGTTGCGCTGCAAATTCCCGGAATTCGCCAAAGCAAATTGTCTCATGATTTTCGGCGCGACCGCCGTGCTGCTCTGGACGGCGCGTCCAGACATGGCCGATCATCCCGCGTGGATCGTGGCGATCGCATTCTCGGCCGCCTGCCTCGCGTGGGTGAAGATCGTCGATCTACTGCTCTCGGCTCGCAAAGGATTGGCTGCGGTCGTGGTCTTGACGAGCGTCGCCAACGCAGTTCTTTTTCTTTGGGCGGCGAAGGTTTCGATCGAGTCGTTCTGCGCAGGCGGCTCGCCGTCGATCGAGGCTGCTCGTCGGATGTCCGAAGCCGTATGCCTGCGTCCGAACGAGGCGGCGTTCGCCGCCGCGCTCGGCGTTTTCGCTTTCACGCTCATCGCCTATGGCGGAGCGTTAGGTCGTGGGTGGCGAGACGCGGGCTTCGTCGCGGCGGCGTTCAAGGGCGAACGCAAGCGGCGCAGCGGCATTTGATGCGCCTTTTTGAACGTCGCAGCGGCGGCGCTCGTCACGCCGCCGCCGTGTTTAGGGAGAGACGCAGCAGTTCTTACTTCGTCGCGGCCTCAAAGCGCTCCTCGACATATTCCCAGTTCACGATGTGATCGAGGAACGCCTTGAGGTAGTCGGCGCGGCGGTTGCGGTAGTCGATGTAATAGGAGTGCTCCCACACATCGGCGACGAGGATCGGCGTCGCGCCATGCACCAGCGGGTTCTCGGCGTTCGGGGTCTTGCGCACGGCGACCTTGCCGTCCTTGACCTCGAGCCATACCCAGCCCGAGCCGAACTGGCCGAGGCCCTGCGTCTGGAATTCTTCCTTGAACTTGTCGACCGAGCCGAAAGACTCGACGATCGCCTTCTCGACCTTGCCGGGAATGGCGCCGCCGCCATTGGGCTTCAACCACTTCCAATAATGGGCGTGATTGTAGTGCTGCGCGACATTGTTGAAGATCGGCACATTCTTGCCGAAGGAAGAGGTGATGATATCCTCGATCGATTTGCCTTCGAACTCGGTACCTTTGATCAGATTATTGGCGTTCGTGACATAAGTCGCATGATGCTTGTCGTGATGATATTCGAAGGATTCCTTCGACAAATAGGGCTGCAGCGCATCATAGGCGTAGGGGAGGTCGGCCAAAGTAAATGTCATAATCCGTGCTCCTCGACGGGGTTCGAGAGCGCTGCCGGGGAGGCCTTTCGCGCTCCTTCTCTACCTAGAACCCCACGAGGCTCCAAGCAACAACGTCTCATGCGGGCCGTCTAACAAATTTCGTGCAACAGCGGAAAAGGGGCGGAGCGTCGCGAAAAAAAAGCCCGACCCATCGGCTCGGGTCGGGCAGGCGGAGGAAGCGTCGGCCGTTATTTCGGCTGCGGGATCGCCGCGAGATCGCCCGATTGCGGCTTGCGCGGGCGGCACACCAGCCAGAGGCCGGCGCTGAGCGACACGAAGGCGACCGCATATAGGATGTATTCGAGCATCCCGCCGAATGTGTACAGGCCGACCGAGAAGGGGAATCTCGACACCCATTGTTGGCCCTGATCGTCGGAAACCGTCACGATTCCGACATAGCGTCCGGCGGTCTTGAAGTCGTGTTCGAAGGTCAAGATGCCGTTGCGATAGACCTTCGGCGGCAGATAGGCCTCGGTCACGGCGTCTATGTCGGCTTTCTCCTTCTCCTCGCCCACATCCTTCACGACGCGTATGCCGATCGCCATGTCGCGCAGATCGGATTGCACGGCGGTGAGGGCGATGACCGTCGGCCCGGTATAGGCGATATCCTCGCAGAACTCCTGCTCCTCGCCTTTGCGCTGATAGCCGATGAAATGCATCGTGTTCGGCCCGATTTTCAGCACGCATTCGTCCTGCTCGAGCTTGACTCCCCCGTGAGCGAAAGCAGAACTCGCCAGAGCCATCGCCGAAAGCAAGGTCATCACGAATATGTTACGCCTCAACGGTAGAGTCTCCATTGTCGTCGTCTCCTGAGCGCCGGACAGAAATGTCCTTATATGTTACGAGTCGAGCTCGTCTCGGTGTTTTATGTCTGTATTCGACTTGACAGTTACGATGCGACACTACGACGCACCTGAGTAATTATCATAATATGTTGAATATATTATGTTTGTTGAAATGCGCTGAATGGCGGAAAGGGGTCGGCTGCGCCAGTGATGACATATATATAGGCATAATATATATAGGCATAATATTGAAATATTATACTAAATATAGAAGTCGTGGGGTTTCCTGCCGTCGCTCGCTTCGAGGCTGCGCAAAGTATTTGCGGCATTTTGGAAAGCTTCGAAAGAGCCGCCGCCGTCCACAATGGCGCCGGAATTTGCGGGCCGAATATCGTTCGCGATCGCTTCGGATTTGCGGATCGCTCGTGCATCCTGATAATCGTGCCGGCGCGATTGCGCGGCGTCGGAGAGCGAGGCAAAAATGCGACGTGGCTGGTTTCGGCTGTCGAGATGGGGCGTCCGAGCGCTCGGCGCGGGTCTGGCGCTCGCCGGGTTCGCCGCCATGTGGGACGGGTGGGACAAGATACAGATCGAGCGGGGTTGGAGCCTGTTCATCGCCGGCTCCGTGGCCGTGTCCGGCGGCGTCGTGACGCTGGCGCTCGCCGCCGTGCTGTCGCGGCTGGATCACGCGATCTTCGCCGCTTCCACGTCGCCCTCCACGGCGCTGCCGTCCTCCGCCCCGCCGTCGCAGGTCCCGCGCGCCGATCCGGCGCCGGCGCAACAGCCGGCGGCGCCGGAGAAGGAATTCGCGGCGTCGTTGGCCGCGGCGCTGGACACGGTTGCGACGAGGCCGGTCGAGGTCGACCGCCACGTCGATGGCGACACGACCTATGTGATGTTTTCCGACGGCGGCGTCGAAGTTCGCAATTCGGGCAGAGCGCGACGTTTCTCTTCGCTCGCCGAGCTCAAGGCGCAGGTCGGCGAGCACGCCTGACGGGTTCGAAGCGGATTCCGGCTCGGCGGCGGGCGCGCTTCAGACCGCGAGAGAAATCGTCACCGGCACATGATCGGACGGGCGCGTCCAACTGCGCGCTTCGCGCAGCACCGATAAATTCTCCAGCGCATTCGACAGCGCTTCGCTCACCAATATGTGGTCGAGCCGGCGGCCGCGATCCGATTTCGTCCAGTCGGAGGCGCGATAGCTCCACCATGTGTAGAGCTTTTCGTCGCGCGGCACGAAGCGGCGCATCGCGTCGATCCACGGGCCGGCGCGAAAGACGTCGTCGAGCTTCTCGACTTCGATCGGCGTGTGGCTGACGACTTGCAGCAGCGCTTTGTGGCTCCAGACGTCATGTTCGAGCGGCGCGATATTGAGGTCGCCGACGAGCACGACGCGCCCGTCGGTAATGCGGTCGCGCACGATCCATTCCGCCATCTCGTCGAGAAAGCCGAGCTTGTGCGCGAATTTCGGATTGATCTCGACGTCCGGTTCGTCGCCGCCGGCCGGCACATAGAAATTATGCACGACGAGCGGCGCGCCGCCGTTGGCGACGCCGACCGAAACGTGCCGCGCGTCGCCCTTCTCGCAAAAATCGCGCGTCTCCAAGAGCTCGATCGGATGCCTGGAGATGATCGCGACGCCGTGATAGCCCTTCTGCCCGTTGATCGCGAAATGCTCATAGCCGAGCGCGCGAAAATCGGAGAACGGAAACTCCGCGTTGCGGCATTTGGTTTCCTGCAGACACAGAATGTCGGGACGATGGTCCTTCAGGAATTGCGCGACCAAGGGCATCCGCAGGCGCACCGAATTAATGTTCCACGTCGTGATCTTCATCTGGGTCTCGTCTCGATGTCGAGTGAGGCGTAAGTCTAGCGTTCGCTCTTCGTCCGGTCGCCGAACAAGAAAGGCGCCACATCGGCGACGCCCGGCGGCTTTTCGGCGCAGAACGGCATGGGCCGGCAAACCGCCATGGCCGAGAGGCCGACGCGCGCCGTCAGCAGCCCGTTGAGCACGCCTTCGCCGAGCCGCGCCGACAATTTCGCGGCAATGCCATGGCCGACGACCTGCTGTAGCAGCGAGTCGCCGATCGCCAGTCCGCCGGTGATGGCGAGATGGGCGCCGACCGATCGCGCGAGCTTGAAAAAGCCGAGCAGTCCGGGGCGTCCGCCATAGATTTCGGAAATGCGGCGCATCAGCCGAATGGCCTGCGCGGCGACGAACAGCACGTCGAGCAGCGCGCGGGGGCTGACCGTCGTGACGATCGACACGCGCTTCGAGGCGTCGGCGATCTCGCGTCGCGCCTGCGCATCGAGCGGATGCACGAGATTGCGTTCGGCGAGATCGATGAGGTCGCGCCCGTCGATGATCTGACTGCAGAAGTCGAGGACGAGCGCGCGCGCCCGGCCGGTCTCGGGCCGCTCTTCATACAGCTTGCAGAGTTCGCGCAAACGGACGCGCGCGGCCTTGCCGTCGTCCTGGCTTCGCGCTTCGGCGAGCGCGAGATGCAGCTTGGCGATGCGGTTCTGGCGCGCGATCGCCGCGATCTCGCGCCCGAGCAGAACGAGCAGAGCGAGAATGGCGACGCCGGCGAGGCCCAAGCCGAACGTCCCGAGCATGGCGGAGTGCGCGAACAGGTCCTCGATGAGACGCGTCAGCCACAGGCCCGCCGCGAGCGATGCGAGCCCTGCCGCGGCGGACCAGAACAATCCGGCCCAGGAAACGAAGAAGCTGCGCAGCACGCCGCGCTTCTGCGCTGCTTCGACCGCCTGCTCTCGTTCCTCGAAGCCGCGCGGCGGCTCGTCGAATTCGAGAGCGAAGACGTCCTCTTGCGGTTCGATCACGCTCGAGAATGGCGCGCGATCCGCATCGGCGGGGCTCGCCGCGCTCTTCGGCGTGACGATTTGCTCGCCGTCCAACCGGAAGGCGCGCGGACGTGGTCTACGCTCTGAGTCGCTCATCGGCCTGTCTGCGTTTGCTCGCCCCTGTCGCCCTTCTAGCGCACATGCGTCAGTCCAGCTTTCGAATTCTCGCGCGCCAAGGCGACGAGCTTGTCGCCCACCGTCACGTCGGCGAGCCAGTTCTCGACGCGCGGATTGGAGATCTGCGAGGGCGCGCTGCGTCCATAGAGCTTATAGGATCCGGCGAGAAATTGCGGCAGCGTCAGACTGTCGCCGACGCTCGAGCTCAGGCGATAATTGCCGCGCTTGAACGTATAGCTGCCCGGATGGCCGAAACGTTCGGCGAGCGGCGGATAGACCGGAAAAACGTCGCTGCGGCCGAGGTCGTCGATGGCGTAATAGTCCCAGTCGACGTCGCGCACGGGGAGTCCGGCCCGCGCCGTCAGCGTCTTGGCGAGATCGTAGAGCACGAACGACTTCGGGTGGTTGTTCGACCACATGAAGACGCCGCGGCGCGACCATCGGACGACATGTTCTCGCAAGTCCAGCGAATATTTCGCGGCGTTGTCGACGAGTTCCGCGACGGCCGCGTTCCAGGCGTCGAAATAGCCGACCTCGTCGAACACGTTCTCGTTGAACAGAGCGTTGGCTTCGTCGAGCGTGAGGCCCTTGCGGAAAGCAAAGAGCGCGAGGGCGGAGTGATAGGGGCCGAGCGGGCCGAAGACGCCGGCGTTGCCGCGCGTCTCGTCGAGCAGATGGATCTGGTCGGGATGGTAGGCGGGAAACCAGAAGAACGGGAAAAAGATCGCTTTCGGCAACAGACGGCGCAGGTCGCCGGAATCGCCGCACGTGAGCAGGCCGCTCTGGAATTCATGCGAGAAGACGTAGTCGTATCCGGAAAGCGTCTTCGCCAACCGCTCGACGTCGACATGCGCCTTCATATGGACGGCGAAACGGTCGACGCTCGCGAGAGGGTCGAGCAATTGCATCGCATAGGCGACGCCGAAGCTCTGGCAATTGCCGACCACGGCGATGCGCGGGCCGGTCCTGTGCGACCTCTTGCCGGTCAGCTCCGCAAGGAGCGGTCCGACCGAACGCCGATACCAGCTCCGCACCATCTGTCTGTCGATCTGGGTCAGCACGAAACCTGAAAGCCTCCGAGCGTCGTTTTAAGGAATGCGTCTCGATACATTAGATCGAGGGCCGGCGCCTAGAGCGCGTCCCGCCGCAGGCGACGCCGGTGCGGCGCCGGATCCGCCAAAAAAGCGGAAGGCGTTTCATGTTTCGGCGAAACGCTAAGCGACGCTGGGCCTTGTCTTTCCGCAGCGCTCCTCGCCGGCGCCGCGAGCGCTCCAACGAATTGTAAGCAAGCGCCCTTTATGGTTTGCTGGCCCAACGCTGGAACGAGGCTGGACCGGCGTGGGAGCGCGACCGGCTTGCGGCCGGCCAAAGCCTCGACTAGCTTCCGACGCGCGCGGCGTTCCATCGAGTGTCGAATGGCGCCGGCCGTCCACTCGGGTCTCACGTCCTTGTCCTCTTTCTCTTCGCCCGACCTTTTCGCCCTCGCTCTCGGCTATCTTCTCGGTTCGATCCCTTTCGGACTGTTGCTGACCCGTTTCGCCGGAACGACGGATATTCGCTCGATCGGCTCGGGCAATATCGGCGCGACCAATGTTCTGCGCACCGGTCGCAAGGACCTCGCCGCCGCCACCCTCGTTCTCGACGCGCTGAAAGGCGCGGCGGCGGCGCTGCTCGGCGCGGCGCTGTCGCCGGCGGGCGCGATCATCGCCGCCGCGGCGGCCTTTGTCGGTCATATCGCGCCGGTCTGGTTGGGCTTTCGCGGCGGCAAGGGCGTCGCGACTTTTCTGGGCGCATTGTTCGGGCTCTATTGGCCGGCGGGACTGGCCTTTGCGGCGATCTGGCTCGCGGTCGCCGGCCTGTTCCGCTATTCGTCATTGTCGGCGCTCGTCGCAAGTCTCGCCGCTCCGCTCGTCCTCGCCGCCAATGGGCGCTACGGCGATGCGGCGGTATTCGCGGGGATGACCGCGCTGCTATGGTGGAAGCACCGCGAGAACATCGTGCGGTTGGTCGCCGGAAAAGAAAGTCGGATCGGACAAAAGGCATGAGCCCGCCGTCCTCCAGCCGATTGACCGACGACCAACTTTTTCACTGGCTGCGCCTGATTCGCTCCGAGAACGTCGGCCCTCGCACGTTCCGGCAGCTCGTCAATCGCTTCGGCGGCGCGCAGGCCGCGCTCGAAGCCCTGCCGGAATTGGTCGCGCGATCGGCGCAGGGCCGCAAGATTCGCATCGCCGACGCGGAGGAAGTGTGGGCCGAGCTCGACAGATCGAAAGCGCTCGGCATTCGCTTCGTCGTCGCGAGCGATCCGGACTATCCGCCGCTGCTGCGGCAAATCGACAGCGCACCGCCGATCATCGCTCTGCGCGGTTCGGCCGACGTCCTGTCGCGGCCGTGCGTCGCCATCGTCGGCGCGCGCAACGCCTCGGCGGCGGGCTCGACCTTCGCGGAGCGGCTGGCGCAGGGGTTGGCGCGTGAAAATTATGTCGTCGTCTCGGGTCTGGCGCGCGGCGTCGACTATGCGGCCCATCGCGCCACGATCGAGAGCGGCGCGGTCGCCGTTCTGGCTGGCGGACACGCTCGTCCATACCCCGCCGAACATGCTCCCCTGATCGAGAAAATCATCTCGAAGGGCGGCGCCGTGGTGTCGGAAATGCCGCTCGAATGGGAGCCGCGCGGGCGCGATTTTCCGAGGCGGAACCGCATCGTCTCGGGCCTGTCGAGCGGTGTGGTGGTGGTGGAGGCGGCGCGCCGCTCGGGATCGCTCATCACCGCGCGTTTCGCTGTCGAGCAGGGACGCGAGGTTTTCGCCGTGCCCGGATCGCCGCTCGACCCGCGCGCCGAAGGAACGAACGATCTCTTGCGTCAGGGCGCGACGCTCTGCGCCGGCGTGGAGGATGTGACGCGCGCGCTCGGAGCCGGCCGGCCACAACGCGATCTGTTCGGAGAAGGCGTCGTGGACGACGAACCGCTCTGGGACGAGGTCGATCTCTTCTCCTTGCAAGAAAGCGGGCCGGCGAGTGGCGGCCTCGTCGCGCCGCCGACGTCGAACGAGAACTCCCCTTCCGCTCTCGCGCCCGAGAGCGGAGAGCGGCCGGAGGACGCCCAGTCGCGCATATTGTCGCTGCTCGGCCCGTCGCCCGTCACGGTCGATGAACTCGTCCGCATCGTCGGGCTGCCGGCGCGCGACGTCCACGCCGTTCTTCTCGAACTCGATCTCGCCGGTCGTGTCGCTCGGCACGGGCTCAATCTGGTTTCGCTGATCTGAAAACGTCACGCCGGACCGGCTCGGGAGCGGATAGGCGGCGGGGCGGCCAATTCGCGCGATCGAAATTCGGCCTCGACGCGCGCCAGATTGAGGAAATAGGCGAGCATGGTCAGCTCGGAACGCTCCGCGAGCTGCGCCATTTCCTCCGCCATTTCGGCGATGTAGGCGGCGAGCGAGGCGGCCGCTTCGTCCGCCTCGAGAATGGAAACGGTGGCTTTGGGCTTGCGCATCATAGCTCCGAGCAATTCTGCATAGGCTTGGGGTTCGCACCATGGACCAGGAGGGAGGGCCCTATGCTGGCGTCGCCGCCGCCAGGAAATTC
>PQAN01000247.1 GCA_003105285.1 Methylocystaceae bacterium | reverse complement strand
GGGCTGTTGAAGAAGGCAGTGTAGCGCCGATTCGCCTCGCCGACGGCGCGCGACAGCCCGTCCGGCGTTTGCGGCGCAAGAACGAGGTGGACGTTGGTTGGGCATGAGACAATATGCCCAACACGACACGCCATGGGCCTTGCAGCACTCGCGGTAGAGCGCATAATCGTCCGGGCGCGTGAACAGCGCCTGCCGCCGATTGCCACGCTGAGTCACGTGATGTGGAAGGCCGGGAACAGTGATGCGGGACAGGCGAGCCATGGTCTCTCCTTGCACGCCGACGAAAGCTATACAATGAGTATCATGTCACCGTAATCCCGCCACATGCGGTCGAGAACCTCGCGATTCTCATCATGTCGCCGTGATCGACGCGGCCTTCGGCCGCTCCTCATGATGAGAAGACCTTCACCCGTTCGCCCCGGCATCGAAAGTAGGGTGGAAAACCAATGCTTTTAACCACGAAGTTTGGACGCCATGACGATAACCACAAAGCATGAGGCGGATAGGAATCGGCCCCGCATTCTAATCCGTGGAATAGGCTTTCATTTTCCTGGGAAGCCGGTAGCGATAGCGGATTTGCCATTAACGCCTGAAGAGTCGAAACGACTGCCGCGCCTCGGCCAAGAAATCACGCATATCTCCCCCACCGAAGATTCGACCGCCCTAATGGTCCACGCGGGACGCGAAGCCTTGAATCGGAGCGATCTCGCAAGATCGGACATCCGCATGGTGATTTCCGCGCCGTCGCTCGCGCCCGCCTACGGACTTGAAATTCCAGCCGTCGCGCTAAAAGCCCATCTCGGTCTTACAAAGGCGCAATGTCTCAACATTACACAGGGCTGCGTCGGCGTTCTGAGAGGAATCGATCTGGCGGCCCAGTTGCTGGCTGCGCAACCAGATGGCGGCGATATCATGGTCGTCACGAGTTGCCGCGCATCTTCGTACACCCAAAACATGAATCATGGCGCCTTTTTCTGGGGTGACGCAGCGGCGGCCGTGGTCCTGACATGCAAGCCGGGACCTGGACTCGAGATTGCAGGCTACTCTGAATCTTCGAACGACGAAAACTGGGGCGCGATGCGCATCGCCATGGGCGAGGCAGAGTATAGACCACAGAACGACGATAATGAAAGTCTGATGCAGGTTCGCTTCGACGATGCGGAAAGCCAGATTAACTACATTCGAGCGGAGCAGCGGCACTTCGCTGCGGTCGTGAACGAATTACTCGCGCACCGTAACTTGAACGAAGTCGATATTGACGCAATCTTCCTGCCTTCGACCGGACAGAATCGCGTTCCGAGCCTTTTTAGCGAGCATAGAGAACTGCTGAAAAGACTGAGAACAGATTTCAGGTTCGCTCATTTTGGCGGCGTGGATCCGATTTTGTCGATCGAGCAATATTTACGTAGCGGATTATGTGCTCCGGGCGCATGGCTCATAGCGGCGTCTCCGGCTTTTACCGCGCAATGGGGTGGATTGTTGTTCCGTATCGTCGCCTGAAGTAGAGATGACTGATACCAAAGGGTGTTATCTCTGACTCAGGTGGGGATTCCGTCACGGGCGATTTTCTGATTCGTTGGCGCGGAGGCGATTCGCGCCACGCCCGCATCTGTGAGCCTGAGGAAGGACTATTCAGCCGAAGACCTTCGGCGTCTGGCCAAGAGCGCCAAGACGGTCAGCCTGGGCCGGCGGTTATTGTCTCTGGCGGCGGTCCTCGACGGCATGAGCCGGGCGGACGCCGCTCGCATCGGGGGCATGGATCGTCAGACGCTGCGAGACTGGGTTCATCGTTTCAACGCCGCCGGCCCGCAGGGGCTGCTCGACAATTGGTCGAAAGGCGAACCGTCGCGGCTCTCGGCGGCGCAGCAGGCCGAACTGGCGGCGATGGTCGACGCCGGACCGGACAGAGAGAAGGATGGCGTTGTGCGATGGCGGCGCATTGATCTCAAACGCGTCATCAAAGAGCGTTTCGGCGTCGATTACCATGAGCGGCATGTGGGGACGCTGCTGAAGCGCCTGGGCTTCTCATACATCAGCGCCAGGCCGCGCCATCCCGCCCAGAACGGCGAGATCGTCGAAGCCTATAAAAAAACTTCGCGCAGACGCTGAACGCTCATATCTCGGGCCTTCCCACCAAAACCGCGATCGAAATCTGGTTTCAGGACGAAGCCCGCATCGGCCAGAAGAACGGCCTCGTGCGTCTATGGGCCAGACGCGGCTCGCGTCCTCGCCAACCCGCCGATCAGCGATACGAGAACGCCTATCTGTTCGGCGCGATCTGTCCGGCCCGAGGCAAGGGCGCGGCGCTCGCCTCGCCCTTCGCCGACACCACCGCAATGCAGCTTCATCTCGACGAAATCGCGCGTCACGTCGCAAATGGCGCCCACGCCGTCCTACTGCTTGATCGTGCTGGTCGGCACACCACCGACAAGCTCGCCGTTCCAAAGAACATCAGCCTCGTATTCCTGCCTTCGCGCTCCCCGGAGCTGAACCCTGTCGAGAATATCTGGCAGTTCCTACGCGCCAACTGGCTCTCGAACCGCGTTTTCGAGACCTACGACGCGATCATCGACGCCGCATGCGATGCTTGGAACCGCCTCGTCGCCAAGCCGCAGACCATCACATCGATCGGAATGCGAGATTGGGCGCATATCGGTCAATCGTCATAGCCTTTGGTATAACCCGTAATCCCACCACATCCGTCGGCCCCGCCGGGGATATCGTGATCCTTCCCATGGAGCCCCGGACATTGGCATGCTTCCGCGGCCCTCAGAGGCCTTTTTCGACTGGCGACTGTTCTGGATCACGCGGCTGCAGAACCTCTTTTTCTCCCTCGCCCAGGAGCGCCCGGACGTAGAGTCTTTCCGTGTTTCATTGAAACACGGAAAGACTCTAGCTTCTTGTTTTGACGCGTTTCCGACGCCGAACCGGTTTCCACTTCGGCTGGAAACGCTCTAGTCCGTATTGGGAGGCTACCCTTCTTGTCCCGCCGGGGTCCCCGTAGCGGTCGCCGGGCCGTTGGGGCTCTCGATCGTCGAGGCGCTCGGCTCGATCGCCGGCGCGTCGCCCTGAACCTCCGCGTCGGCCTGCGTGGTCGAGGCGTTGATCGCGTTGGCCCCAACCGCGGTCGCCGGCGCGCCGCCCTGAACCTTCTCGTTGGTCTGCGTGGTCGAAGCGTTGACCGCTGTGGGATAGGACATCGTAATAATCCTCTATGGCAAGACAAACAGGACGAGAGTTTTCGGTTACAATAAAAAAATGATAGTCGCGGAGCGACAATAAAGCAAGCGGGTGTCAAAGGGCTCCGAACCCAGGTTAACAAGCGGGCTCGATCGATCCTCGCGGAGTGCTGGCGACATCTCGGCCAGCGTGCGAGATATCTCTGAAGCGCCCCGGGGTAGCCCAAAGGGCCGCACGCAGCGCGAGTCTCGCGCTGCGGACGCACAACCTATGAAATTACGGTGACATAATATGAATCGCCCATTTTTTAGTGAAGACTGGACAGAAGACGATCGTATGCTCGCGCTCAATAAGCGCGGGCGATCAAAATCTCCTCGACCGCCGGTCGTCCGGTGAAGATGCAGCTCGCCGAAACCGGCGCCTGGCCGAGCGGGACGTTGCGGAGCGTGAGCTTGAATGCCTTCAGCCGCGCCTCGACCTCCTCGAGCTCGGCGCCGGTCGGCCGCGACCAGGGCGCGCGCACCCAGCCCTTGAAGGCGGAGGCTTCGTCGTCCTCGGCCGCCTTGCCGAAATAGTCGGATATTTCGTCGAAGCTCGTATACCCCGTGCGGATATTCGCCTCGAGCCGCGCTTTCGCCTCCTCGAACAAGGAGCGCTGAATCTCCGCGAGCAGAGCCGGCGCCTGCGCCAGAAACTCGGCGCGCAGCGTCGCCGTCGAGACGATTCTGTCGCCGTCGCGCAATCTGTCGCGGCGGATGAGCGTCACGACGTCGTTGGCCGCGTCGCGCGGGCCGATCTCCAATATGATCGGCGCGCCGCGCCTCACCCAGTCCCAACGCTTGTTGGCGGCGCGCGCCGGCTTCTTGTCGACATGCGCGCGCAGCGGCGCCTTCAGCGCGACGAGGCCGTCGAGCTCGCTCTTCAGCTTCTCGCAAAAAGCGAGGACGTCGGCGTCCTCCGGCTTTTCGCGCAGCATGGGGACGATGACGATCTGCTTGGGCGCGATGGCCGGCGGCAGGCGCAAGCCGTCGTCGTCGCCATGCGTCATGATCACGCCGCCGATGAGCCGCGTCGACACGCCCCAGCTCGTGGTGTGGCAATATTCGAGGTCGCCGGAGGCGCCCTGGAATCTGATGCCCTGCGCCTTGGCGAAATTGGTCCCGAGATAATGCGAGGTGCCGGCCTGCAGCGCCTTGCCGTCCTGCATCATCGCCTCGATGGAAAAGGTGTTGTTCGCGCCGGGGAAGCGCTCGTTCTCCGGCTTCTCGCCGGCGACGACGGGAAGCGCCAGCACGTCCTCGGCGATCTCGCGATAGACCTCGAGCATCTTCAATGTCTCTTGCAGCGCGTCCGCCTCGTCGGCATGGGCGGTGTGGCCCTCCTGCCAGAGGAATTCGGTGGTGCGCAGGAACATGCGCGTGCGCATCTCCCAGCGCACCACATTCGCCCATTGATTGATGAGGATCGGCAGATCGCGATAGGAGCTCACCCAGCGACGGAAGGCGTCGCCGATGATCGTCTCGGAGGTGGGGCGCACGACGAGCGGCTCTTCGAGCCGCGACTCGGGGTCGACCTGGAGCTTGCCGTCGACGGCCTTGAGCCGGTGATGCGTGACCACGGCCATTTCCTTGGCGAAGCCTTCGACATGGCTCGCCTCCTGAGCGATGAAGCTCATCGGGATGAATAGCGGGAAATAGCAGTTCTCGTGTCCCGTCTCCTTGATGCGCTTGTCGAGCGCGCCCTGGATCAGCTCCCAGACGCCCCAGCCCCAGGGCTTGACGATCATGCAGCCGCGCACCGGGCTCGTCTCCGCCATATCGGCCTCGCTGACGACGGCCTGGTACCATTCGGCGAAATTCTGTTCGCGGGAGATCGAGAGAGCGCGCTTCATTTTGTTCGATAGGCCTTTATTGGAGAATAGGAAAATCGGCTCGACGGGCCTCGTTGCGAGCGAAGCACGCTTTGCTCGCAACGAGGCCCCATGCGGATCGACACGCTATGCGGCATCGTTCGGCCAGAATTCAGCGTCGACCATCTGCTCGAACGACCAGGGGCATTGGCCCGGAAAGGTCGACTTCGGCAGGTTCGTTTCGGCGACCGCGTCGAGAACGGCGTCTCGATAGGCGTCGCTCGACGCTTTCGGAATATGTGGCTTCAGACTCGGATTATCGTCGAGATGGCGGACGAGCCGGTTGCGTTGGACGCTGATCGACGCTTCCCAGCTCGGGCCCCGCTTCTCCGGCTGAAACCGCCACTTCAGCAGATGCAGCAGCAGGACCGTCAGGCGACTCACCAGCTCGCGCTTTTCGCTGCGGCCCATGCTTTCGATCTCCTCGGCGATGTTCTCGATGTCGGCCGCCGAGAGCTTGCCGGCGCGCAGCAGCGCCGCCTGCTCGTTCGCCCAGGCGTAGAAATCCGTCTCGTAGAGCGGGCTCTGAGGCATTCTCGAAGTCCTCCGGCGCGCCTTTTCCCGATGACCGCACGGCGGCGCAAAATTCTACGAGAACGCGGATCGAGGCAACCGAGAATTCGCCGATACTCGAATTTATGTATATAAATTCGCAAAGAGCATAGTTTTCGGCAATAAAGCTCGACCTGCGCCGCCGGCCTATCGCGGCCTCGGGCGCGCTCGGAGCGCAATGCGACAGTGATCGACAAGCTCGAATTCTTCATCACCCTGGCCAAAGAGCGCAGCTTCTCGCGCGCCGCCGAACTCTGCGGCGTGACGCAGCCGACGCTTTCCGCCGGCATCAAGCAGCTCGAGGACAATCTCGGCGTCCTGCTCGTCAATCGCTCGTCGCGTTTCCACAGCCTGACGGCGGAAGGCGAACGCGTGCTCGAATGGGCCAAGCGCATCGTCGCCGACGCGCGCGCCATGCGCCAGGACGTGCGCGCGCTGAAGGAGGGCCTCTCCGGCCAGCTCAAGATCGCCGCCATTCCGACCGCGCTCGCCATGGTCTCGGCGCTGACGACGCCTTATCGCGAAAAGCATCCGGGCGTGCGCTTCACCATTCTGACGAGCTCCTCGACGGAAATTCTGTCGATGCTGGACAATCTCGAGATCGACGCCGGCCTCACCTATCTCGACAACGAGCCCTTGGGGCGCGTCCGGACGGTCCCCCTGTTTTCGGAGCGCTACCGGCTGCTGACCTCGGCCGAGAACCCGCTCGGCAACCGCGACAAGGTGAGCTGGGCGGAGGTCGGGCGAATCCCTTTGTGCCTGTTGACGCCGGACATGCAGAACCGGCGCATCGTCGACCGCCTCATCCGCGACGCCGGCGGCGAGCCGGAGCCCGCCCTCGAGTCGAATTCGATCATCGTCCTGTTCGCCCATGTGAAGACCGGGCGCTGGGCGACGATCCTACCCGAAAAGCTCGCCGAATCCTTGCGCGTCACCGCGCCGTTGCGGTCGATTCCAATCGTCGAGCCGGAGGCCGTTCACGAGATCGGACTCGTCGTGCCGCACCGCGAGCCGACGATCCCGCAGGTGGCCGCGCTCGTGCTGGAGGCGAAGAAGCTCGTTCAAAATCCTAAGCTTGCCGATCTATAGGAAACGCCTATCGTGTAACGATTCCAGGTTATTGATCGAATGCCGTTTTTGCGGCACTCTTGTGGGAATTACCTAAAAAGGGCGGACATCGCCCATTGTCGTCCGCCCTGAAAGAATGGGGAAGAAATGTCTGGCGCTGTTCCGTGGAACGAGGCGCGGGCGCAGGAGATCATCGCAGCCCATCTCGGGCTGGAGGGTCCTGCCCTGCCCATTTTGCATGCTCTGCAAGAAGAATTCGGCTATGTGCCCGAAGCGGCCGTGCCGCAATTGGCGAAGGCGCTCAATGTCTCGCGCGCCGAGATGCACGGAGTCGTCAGCTTCTATCATGATTTCCGCCGCGAGCCGGCCGGCCGTCATGTGCTGAAGCTGTGCCGCGCCGAAGCGTGCCAGTCGCTCGGTTCCGAAAAGATCGCCAGGGATTTCCTCGAGCGGCTGAAGCTCGAATGGGGTCAGACGACCAATGACGGCTCGCTGACCGTCGAGGCGGTCTATTGCCTGGGCCTTTGCGCTCATAGTCCTTCCGCTCTCTACGACGGCGAGCCGATCGGCTGGGTCGACGCCGAAAAGCTCGACGAAATCGCGGCGGAGGCCCAGAGCTCATGACCAGGATCTTCGTCCCCCGCGACATGGCCGCCCTCGCCATGGGCGCAAAGCGCGTCGTCGCCGCCATCGAGAAGGAAGCAGCCGCGCGCGGCGAAAAGATCGAGATCGTCCGCAACGGCTCGCGCGGCCTGTTGTGGCTCGAGCCGCTCGTCGAGGTCGAGACGCCCGCGGGCCGCATCGGCTACGGCAATGTGAAGCCGCAGGACGTTCCTTCGCTGTTCGACGCCGGCTTCCTGAAGGGAGCCGAGCATCCATCGAGCATCGGCAAGGTCGAAGACCATCCTTATTGGGCGAAGCAGACGCGCGTCACTTTCGAGCGCGTCGGCATTACCGATCCGGTCTCGCTCGACGATTACGTCGCCCATGGCGGCGGCTTGGGCCTCGCCAAGGCGTTCGAGATCGGTCCGGCCAAGACGATCGAAGAGATCGCCAAGTCCGGCTTGCGCGGGCGCGGCGGCGCGGGCTTTCCCGCCGGCATCAAATGGAAGACGGTCGCCGACGCGCCGGCCGATCGGCGCTATGTCGTCACCAACGCCGACGAAGGCGACAGCGGCACCTTCGCCGACCGCATGGTGATGGAGGGCGACCCCTTCGTCCTCATCGAGGGCATGACGATCTGCGGCTTCGCCATCGGCGCGAGCAAAGGCTTCATCTATCTGCGCGCCGAATATCCGCAGGCCGCCGAGGTTCTGACCGAGGCGCTGGACGCGGCGCGCAAGGCCGGCTGGCTCGGCCCCAAGGTGCGCGGATCGGACTTCGCCTTCGACATCGAGCTGCGCATCGGCGCGGGCGCCTATGTCTGCGGCGAGGAGACCTCGCTGCTCGAGAGCCTCGAGGGCAAGCGCGGCATCGTGCGCGCCAAGCCGCCGCTGCCGGCGCATGTCGGCTTCATGGGCCGTCCGACCGTCGTCAACAATGTGCTGACGCTCGCCACAGCTCCGGCCATTCTCGCCAAGGGCGGCGACTATTACGCTTCGCTCGGCGTCGGCCGCTCGCGCGGCACCATGCCGCTGCAGATCGCCGGCAATGTCAAATATGGCGGGCTGTTCGAGACGCCTTTCGGCCTGACGCTCGGCGAGATCGTCAACGATATCGGCGGCGGCACGCTGACCGGCCGCCCGGTGCGCGCCGTTCAATGCGGCGGCCCGCTCGGCGCTTATGTGCCGGTGTCGCTGTTCGACACGCCCTTCGATTATGAGGCGTTTCAGAAGCACGACAGCCTCATCGGCCATGGCGGCCTCGTCGTGTTCGACGACACCGTCGACATGGCGCAGATGGCGCGCTTCGGCATGGAGTTCTGCGCCATCGAGAGCTGCGGCAAATGCACGCCCTGCCGCATCGGCTCGACGCGCGGCGTCGAGACGATCGACAAGATCATCGCCGGCGTGAATGTCGAGGCCAATATCGAATTGGTCTCGGACCTCTGCCACACGATGAAGTTCGGATCTCTCTGCGCGCTCGGAGGTTTCGCGCCCTATCCCGTCGAGAGCGCGTTGCGTCATTTCCCGGAAGATTTCCACAAGCACTCTCTTCCCGCCGCCGCCGAGTGAGGAGCATAGCCATGACACTCATCAAGGAAGTCGATTACGGCACGCCCGCCTCGAAATCCGAGAAGACCGTCACTCTGACGATCGACGGCAAGCAGATCACCGTGCCCGAAGGAACGTCGATCATGCGCGCGGCGATGGAGGCGGGAACGGAAATCCCCAAGCTCTGCGCCACCGACAGCATCAAGGCGTTCGGCTCCTGCCGCCTGTGCGTCGTCGAGATCGACGGCCGCAACGGCACGCCGGCCTCCTGCACGACGCCGGTCGCGCCCGGCATCGCGGTCCACACTCAGACGCCGCGCCTCAAGGCGATCCGCCGCGGCATCATGGAGCTCTATATCTCCGATCATCCGCTCGACTGCCTGACCTGCGCGGCGAACGGCGATTGCGAATTGCAGACGCAGGCGGGCGCGGTGGGCTTGCGCGACGTGCGTTACGGCTATGACGGCGCGAATCATGTGTTCGCCCGCAATCGCGGCGACGGCTCGGCGAATTTCGATTGGAAGCCGAAAGACGAGTCCAATCCTTATTTCACCTATGATCCGTCCAAGTGCATCGTCTGCAATCGCTGCGTGCGCGCCTGCGAGGAGACGCAGGGCACCTTCGCGCTGACGATCGACGGCCGCGGCTTCGACAGCCGCGTCGCGCCCGGCATGGACGAGGCTTTCTTCGAATCCGAATGCGTCTCCTGCGGCGCCTGCGTGCAGGCCTGCCCGACGGCGACGCTGACCGAAAAATCGGTCATCGAGATCGGCCAGCCGGAGCATTCGGCCGTCACCACCTGCGCCTATTGCGGCGTCGGCTGCACGTTCAAGGCGGAGATGCGCGGCGAGGAGATCGTCCGCATGGTGCCCTGGAAGGACGGCAAGGCCAATCACGGCCATAGCTGCATCAAGGGCCGCTTCGCCTATGGCTACGCCAGCCATCGCGAGCGCATTCTGAACCCGATGATCCGCGACAAGGCGACCGATCCGTGGCGCGTCGTCTCGTGGGAAGAAGCCATCGCCTTCACCGCCGAGCGCTTCAAGCAGATCCAGGCGAAATACGGCAAGCGCTCGGTCGGCGTCATCACCTCGTCGCGCTGCTCGAACGAGGAGACCTATCTCGTTCAGAAGCTCACTCGCGCCGGCTTCGGCAACAACAACACCGACACCTGCGCGCGCGTCTGCCATTCGCCGACCGGCTACGGCCTCAACACGGCCTTCGGCACATCGGCGGGAACGCAGGACTTCGACTCCGTCGACGAGGCCGACGTGATCCTCGTCATCGGCGCCAATCCGACCGACGCGCATCCCGTCTTCGGCTCGCGCATGAAGAAGCGTCTGCGCGACGGCGCCAAGCTCATCGTCGTCGATCCGCGCCGCACCGACCTCGTCGAATCGCCCCACATCAAGGCCGATTATCATCTGGCCCTGCGGCCCGGCACCAATGTCGCGGTCGTCACGGCGCTGGCGCATGTCATCGTCACCGAAGGCCTCGTCGACGAGACCTTCGTGCGCGAGCGCTGCGACTGGGACGAGTTCCAGGACTGGGCGGCTTTCGTCTCCGAGGAGCGCAACAGCCCCGAGGCGGTGGAAAAACTGAGCGGCGTCCCGGCGGCCGATATCCGCGCGGCGGCGCGTCTCTACGCCACCGGCGGCAATGCGGCGATCTATTACGGCCTCGGCGTCACCGAGCATAGCCAAGGCTCGACGACCGTCATGGGCATCGCCAATCTCGCCATGGCGACCGGCAATCTCGGCCGTCGCGGCGTCGGCGTGAATCCCTTGCGCGGGCAGAACAATGTGCAGGGCTCCTGCGACATGGGCTCGTTCCCGCACGAACTGCCGGGCTATCGCCACGTTTCCAACGACGAGGTTCGCCATTCCTTCGAGGAGGCCTGGGGCGTCGAGCTCGACAATGAGCCGGGCCTGCGCATCCCCAATATGTTCGATGCGGCGATCGACGGCGTGTTCAAGGGCCTCTATTGCCAGGGCGAGGATATCCTGCAGTCCGACCCGGACACGAAGCATGTTTCCGCCGCGCTCGGCGCGATGGAATGCGTCGTCGTGCAGGACCTCTTCCTGAACGAGACGGCCAATTACGCGCATGTGTTCCTGCCCGGCGCGAGCTTCCTCGAGAAGGACGGCACCTTCACCAACGCCGAGCGGCGCATCCAGCGCATCCGCAAGGTGATGAGCCCGAAGAACGGCTACGCCGATTGGGAGATCACCCAAAATCTGGCCAAAGCCTTCGGCCTCGACTGGAGCTACACGCATCCGAGCGAGATCATGGACGAGATCGCCCGGCTGACGCCGACCTTCAAGAACGTCTCCTACGAGAAGCTCGAGAAGGATGGCTCGGTGCAATGGCCGTGCAACGACGCCGCGCCGGAAGGCATGCCGATCATGCACATCGACGGCTTCGCGCGCGGCAAGGGCAAATTCGTCATCACCGAATATGTCCCGACCGACGAGAAGACGGGTCCGCGCTTCCCGTTGCTGCTCACCACTGGCCGCATCCTGTCGCAATACAATGTCGGTGCGCAGACGCGCCGCACCGAGAACAGCAATTGGCATCCCGAGGACGTGCTCGAAATCCATCCGCATGACGCCGAATTGCGCGGCGTGCGCGACGGCGACTGGGTGCGGGTGCAGAGCCGCGCCGGCGACACCACGCTGCACGCCAAGATCACCGACAGGGTCGCGCCGGGCGTCGTCTACACCACCTTCCATCACCCGCTCTCGCAGGCCAATGTGGTCACCACCGACAATTCGGACTGGGCGACCAATTGCCCCGAATATAAGGTGACGGCGGTGCAGATATCGCCCTCCAACGGCCCGACCGAATGGCAGGAGCAGTATCGCGAAATGGCGGAGAACAGCCGCCGCATCGCGACGGCTGCGGAATAATAGGCGCGTTCCGATGAAGTTGCGCGAGGCCTCCTCCCTCACCCTCC
>PQAN01000246.1 GCA_003105285.1 Methylocystaceae bacterium | reverse complement strand
ACCGGCGTGGACATCAAGCGCCTGCAGGGTCTGGCCAGGCTCGTCGCATCCGCGGCGCGGCGGAAAATCGGTCGGACCAAGGCGATCGTCGGCGCGGATATCTTCACGCACGAGTCCGGCATCCATGTCGCGGCGCTGATGAAGGATGTGCGAACCTATCAAGGCATCGATCCCGCGAGCCTCGGCCGCCGCAACAAGATCGTCATCGCCAAGCATTCCGGCCTCAGCGCGATCCAGAAGAAATGCGCCGAGATCGGCGTCGATCTCGATCGCGAGACGGCCGTGCGGCTGTTGGATCATGTCAAGAGCCGAGCGCTCGCCAACAAGCAGCCGGTCGGGCGCCGCGAATTCATTCGCCTCGTCGACCGCGCGCAGGCGGAAGTCGCTGCGGCTCACGCGCGCGCAAACGTCGGGAGCGCGTCATGAGCGATCTCTCCCTCCTGGCGACGCCGCGTCTCGCAGCTTCGAAGAGCCTTTTCGCGATGATCCGCGAGGACGTCGGCTGCGTTCCGCAGCGCGACCCGGCGGCGCGAAGCACTCTCGAGGTCGTGCTGCTCTATCCCGGCGTCCATGCGCTCGTCTGGCATCGCTGCGCGCATCGTCTGTGGGCGGGCGGACATAAATTCGCGGCGCGCGCTCTCTCCTGGTTCGCGCGGCTCGTCACCAATATCGACATTCATCCCGGCGCGACGATCGGCGAGCGGCTGTTCATCGATCACGGCGCGGGCGTGGTCATCGGCGAGACCGCGACGATCGGCGACGACGTCACCATGTATCATGGCGTGACGCTCGGCGGCACGTCCTGGTCGGCGGGCAAGCGTCATCCGACCGTGGAGGACGGCGTGCTGATCGGCGCGGGCGCCAAAATCCTGGGGCCGATCACTGTCGGCCCGCGCGCGCGCATCGGCGCCAATTCCGTCGTCATCGAGGATGTGCCGCCGGAGATGACCGTCGTCGGCATACCGGGGCGCGTCGTGCGGGAAGAGCGCCGACGCTCGGGGCCGGACGGGCGCATCGATCTCGAGCATCACCTCATTCCCGATCCGGTCGGCGACGCCATCTCGGTGCTCATCGACCGCATCGATTTTCTCGAGGCGCGGCTCGCTCACGTGCAGATGCGTATGAGCGCGGCGTCCTCCGGGAAAGACTCTTCACGTCGGCAGTTTGGAGACAGTCAACCATGAGCATTCTCGACGATCTGAGCAAATTGTCTTCGGCCGAGGAATTCTTCGACGCTCTCGGCGTCGAATATGATCCCGCCGTCGTGCGCGTCGCGCGGCTACATATCCTGCGTCGCATGGGCGAATATCTGTACCACGACAAGCCGGAGGGCGCCGACGAGGCCGAAGTGCGCGAAGCCTGCCGCAGCTTTCTGGCCAAGGCCTATGAGGATTTCGTCGTGTCGACGCCGATCGAGCAACGTCTGTTCAAGGTGCACAAGGATGCGGTGAAGCCCGCGGAGGAACCCAAGAAGCCGTTCGTTCCGTTGAGCACGCTCACAGTTTCGAATGGATGACGACACACGACATGGGCGACGGGGTTTCGAGAGGATATGAGTCATGAAAATTCTGGTCTGCATCAAGCAGGTGCCCGACAGCGCGCAAATACGCGTGCATCCGGTCACCAACACGATCATGCGCCAGGGCGTGCCGACGATCATCAACCCTTATGATCTGTTCTCGCTCGAGGAGGCGCTGCGTCTGCGCGACAAGTTCGGCGGCGAGGTCACGGTGTTGACCATGGGGCCGCCGATGGCGGCGGATTCGCTGCGCAAGGCGCTGGCGATCGGCGCCGATCGCGCGGTTCTGCTGACCGACCGCTTCTTCGCCGGCGCCGACACTCTGGCGACGACCTATGCGCTCGCGCAGGCGATCCGCAAGATCCAGCAGACATGGGGCGAACTGGACATCGTCTTCACCGGCAAGCAGACGATCGACGGCGACACCGCCCAGGTCGGCCCCGGCGTCGCCAAGCGTCTCGATCTTCTGCAACTGACCTATGTCGCCAAGATCGAGGAATGCGATCCCGAGAAGCGAGAGATCGTCATCGAGCGGCGCGCGGAAGGCGGCGTGCAGGTTCTCAAGACCAAGCTGCCGTGCCTCGTCGCCATGCTCGAGGGCACGAATGAGGTTCGCCGCGGCACGATCAACGATTCGCTGCGCGCCGCGCGCGCCGAGATCGTCACCTGGAGCGCGAAGGACGCCGAGATCGAAGACCTCTCGAAATGCGGGCTGAAGGGGTCTCCGACCATCGTGAAGAAAGTGTTCGCGCCGAAGGCGCGCACCGAGCGCGCGGCCTTCGTCGAACCGGGCGTGACTGCGAACGACTCGGCCGAAGCCGTGCTCGCCGCGATTTTCAAACGTCATCCTTCTCTCGAGGAGGATATGACGAAACTGGTCAGTGGGTTTTAGAGGAGAGCGAAAATGTCGGACAAGCCCGCCCCCGCCGCGCCGCAGCAGAGCCGTGCGAGCGCGAAGAAGGAGCTCCCTGAGCATTTCCGCGGATATAAGCACGTCTGGGTGTTCGTCGAGCTCGAACGCGGCGACGTCCACCCGGTCTCCTGGGAATTGCTCGGCGCGGGCCGCAAGCTCGCCGACCAGTTGCAGGTGGAGCTCGCCGCCGTGGTGCTCGGCGCGCCGGGAGAAGCGACGCGTCGCGCGATCCAGGAATCCTTCTATTACGGAGCCGATCTCGCCTATCTCGTCGAGGACGAGATTCTCGCCCATTACCGCAACGAGCCTTACTCCAAGGCGGTGACGCAGCTCGTCAACGAGCATAAGCCGGAAATCCTGCTGCTCGGCGCGACGACGCTCGGCCGCGATCTCGCCGGCTCCGTCGCTACGACGCTGCTCACTGGCCTCACCGCCGACTGCACAGAGCTCGCGGTCGACGCCGACGGCTCGCTCGCGGCGACGCGTCCGACCTTCGGCGGCTCGCTGCTGTGCACGATCTACACGCTGAACTATCGGCCGCAGATGGCGACGGTGCGCCCGCGTCAGATGCCGATGCCGCTGCGCGACGAGACGCGCCAGGGCCGCGTCGTGCCCTTCAAGGCCGATCTCGACGAAGAGAAGATCATCACCAAGCTGCTGAAGTTCATTCCCGACAGGGAATCGTCGAAGAGCAATCTCGCCTTCGCCGACGTCGTCGTCGCCGGCGGCCTCGGCCTGCAGAGCGCCGAGAATTTCCAGCTCGTGCGCAATCTCGCGGCCTCGCTCGGCGCGGAGTTCGGCGGCTCGCGTCCGCTGGTGCAAAAGGGCTGGATCGGCGCCGATCGGCAGATCGGCCAGACAGGCAAGACGATCCGTCCCAAGCTCTATATCGCCGCCGGCATTTCCGGCGCGATCCAGCATCGCGTCGGCGTCGAAGGGGCCGATTGCATCGTCGCGATCAACACCGACAAGAATGCGCCGATCTTCGACTTCGCGCATATCGGCATCGTCACCGACGCCATTCGTCTGCTGCCCGCTTTGACGGAAGCCTTCCGCAAGCGGCTTTCACCTGACAACCGCGACCGGCTCGCCGGCTGACCTCGAGGAGGAACCAATGGTCGATGAGAAATTCGACGCGATCGTGATCGGGGCCGGCATGGCGGGCAACGCCGCGGCCTATACGATGGCCTCCCGCGGATTGAACGTGCTGCAGCTCGAGCGCGGCGAATATGCGGGCTCCAAGAATGTGCAGGGCGGCATTCTCTATGCCGACATGCTGGAGAAGCTCATCCCGAATTTTCGTGAGGAGGCGCCGCTCGAGCGTCACCTCATCGAGCAGCGCTTCTGGATGATGACCGACCGCTCGCACACGGGAATGCAATATCGTTCGGACGACTTCAACGAAGAGAAGCCGAACCGCTACACGATCATCCGTTCGCAGTTCGATCGCTGGTTCTCGAAAGAGGTGCAGGCCAAGGGCGCGCTCGTCATCGCCGAGACGACGGTCACCGAACTCGTCAGCGACGCCTATGGCAAAGTGATCGGCGTGCGCACGGATCGGCGCGGCGGCACGATCTTCGCCGACGTCGTGGTGATCGCCGAAGGGGTCAACGGCCTGCTCGGCACGCGCGCCGGCCTGCGCTCTTCGCCGAAGCCGGATACCGTCGCGCTCGCCGTGAAGGAAATGCACTTCCTGCCGCGCGAGACGATCGAGGCCCGCTTCAATCTGCACGGCGACGAGGGTGTCGTCATCGAGGCCGCCGGAACGATCTCCAAAGGCATGACCGGCATGGGCTTCATCTATACGAACAAGGAGAGCGTCTCCGTCGGCCTCGGCTGTCTCGTCTCGGATTTCGCCGAGCATGACGAAACGCCCTATGGCATGTTGGAGGCGTTCAAGAAGCATCCCTCGGTCGCGCCGCTGATCGAAGGCTCCGAGGTGAAGGAATATGCCGCTCACCTCATTCCGGAAGGCGGCTACAAATCGATACCCGAACTGTTCGGCGACGGCTGGGTCGTTGTCGGCGACGCGGCGCAGCTCAACAACGCCATCCATCGCGAGGGCTCCAACCTCGCCATGACGTCGGGACGTCTCGCGGGCGAAGCGATCTTCCAGGTCAAATCGCGGCGCGATCCGATGACCAAACAGAATCTAGCCTTGTACAAGAAGTTCCTCGACGACAGCTTCGTCATGAAGGACCTCAAGAAATACAAGGATATGCCTCAACTTCTGCACACACAGGCGCAGAACTTCTTCCTCACCTATCCGACGCTCGTGTCGAAGGCGATGGAGAATTTCCTGCGCGTGGACGGCACGCCGAAGATCGAGAAGGAGAAGGCGTCGGTTCGCTCCTTCGTCAAGGAGCGTTCGTTGACGGGAATGGTCGGAGACGCATGGCGTCTGGCGCGCGCCTGGCGCTGAGAGGAGGATCACAATGGCCACGCAAGTTGCGCGAGTCGAGGAGAAGCTGTTTCAAAACCGTTATCTCGTCGACCAGGGGAAACCGCATATCTGCGTTCAACCGCACACCACGCCGTCCAAGAATCTCTTGGCGATGACCAAGATCTGCCCGGCCGGCTGCTATGAGCAGAACAGCGCCGGGCAAGTGGAGATCACGCCCGATGGATGCCTCGAATGCGGAACCTGCCGCGTTCTCTGCGAACCGTCGGGCGACATCGTCTGGAATTATCCGCGCGGCGGCTACGGCGTTCTGTTCAAATTCGGCTGAGCCCCGGCGCTGTCCGGATGCGACGGCGCGAGCGGTTTATCTCGCGCGCCGTGCGATGACGATCTGCGTCTCGCCATAGCGGCGGCGCTCTTCCTCGGCGATTCCTGCGGGCATGCTCAACGGCGCGTCCGCGGCCTCCTCGATGACGACGAGAGCGTCGTCGGCGAGCCAGCCTCCCTCGACGAGCGAGGTCAGCGCGCGGGTCGCCAGATCGCGGCCGTAGGGCGGGTCGAGAAAGGCCAGCGAGAAGCGTTCGCCCGCCGGCGCGAGACCGAGCTTCGTCGCGTCGCGGCGAAAGACGCGCGTCACGCCGCCCACGCCCAGCGCCTCGACATTGGCGCGCAGCAGCGCGCGCGCTTCGGCTCCGTCGTCGACGAACAGCGCGCGCGCGGCGCCGCGCGACAGCGCCTCCAGTCCGAGCGCGCCCGTGCCGGCGAACAGGTCGACGACCTGCGCGCCGGCGACCGGATCGTCATAGGCATGGGCGAGAATATCGAAGATCGATTCGCGCAGGCGATCCGACGTCGGCCTGACCGATTGCGATTGCGGCGCCTTCAATACGCGGCCGCGCAGCGAGCCGCCGACGATGCGCATGGCTCACCGCGGTGCGCGCGGTTTGCGCGGCGCGCCGCCGGGCTTGCGCGGTCCGCCGCCCGGCTTCTTCGCGTCGAATGCCGGGCGCGGACCACGAGGCCTCGCAGCCGCTCGCGCGTCTCCGCCGTCGAATTTTCTCTTGCCGCGATCGTCCCGCTCGAACTTTCCGCGTCCTTCGCCCGGCGCGGCATGGGGCCGCTTCGACGGCGCGCGCGCCCGCGCCTCTCCGCCGTCTCTCGGGGGACGCGCGCTTCGGAATTCGCCGCCGCCCCGGTCATCGCGCCGCTCGCCGAAACGGCCGCGCGAACGCGGCGCCGACTCTCCGGAAGCTGCGCTGGATCTCGTCGTCCGGTCGCGACCTTCCCCTTCGAATTTTCTCGGCCGTTCCTCGCGCGCGGCATAGGGCCGCTTGCCCGCCGCATGCGGCCGCGCGTCTCCGTCTCGCCTGGGCGGACGGCCCTCGCCGTCCCGCCGGGGAGGACGAGCCTCTCCGTCCCGTCTCGGCGGGCGTGAAGCGCGAAACTCTCCGTGATCTCTTTCCTCGCGCCGCTCGGGCGCGCGGCCTCGCGCGCGCGGCGCGTCCCCCGGAGCGGCGTCGAATCTCGCCGTGCGACGGCGATCGTCTCCCTCGAACTTTCTAGGCCGCGTGTCTGCGTCGCGCCGTGGACCCCGTCGCTCGGCGCCCTCGCCATGAGGCCGCGCGCCCGATGCGCTGCGGCGCCTTCCGCCTTCGTCTCCGGCCGGGCGGG
>PQAN01000245.1 GCA_003105285.1 Methylocystaceae bacterium | reverse complement strand
GGAACTTGCGCATTGGCCGTCCATGACGTCTCGTCGAAGAAGTCGAAAGGCGTGCCGAAGTCGAAGCCCTTTATCGCGAGATCGACGGCGAGGCCGGTCGAATGCGAGGATTTCTCGGCGATGTAGCCTCGCGCGAACAGATCGCTCTTCTTCTCGCCCGGATAATAGCGCTCCTTGGTCGCTCCATCCTCGCCGCGCTGCGACTAGGCGAAGAAGGCCGCGACCGCGCGACGCGGCCGGTAGCAGTCGTAGACGATCAGATCGAAGCCCTGGCCGTGAGCATCTTTTTGGGCTTCGCCGAGGGCCTCGGCCGCCTCGGCGCGCAGCCAGCATTGCGCGGTACTGTAGCCGGGGACGGGTCCGCCGGTGAAGTTGTCGCCGCCAGCGTAACGCATGTCCTGCGCGATCGTCGGCGCGACATCGGAGAGCCGCACGAACCCCGGCGGAAGCGCGGCTGCGAGCGAAGCGCCGGCGGCCATTGGAAGCGTCAACGCGAGAAATAGGCGGGGCCTTGCGGTCATCGCGAATGGTCCATTGAATTTCGCCGCAGTTTCATGGTGGCGTTTCGTCGTGTAACAGGGCGGTGTCGAGAGAGGTTTTTCATGCTGATACGCGGCGAGCGCGCCGACGATCGCCGGGCCATTCGGGAGGTGATCGCGGCGGCATTTTCGGATCATCCATTCAGCAACCAAAAGGAAGGCGACCTCGTCGACGCGTTGCGCGAGGCCGGAGCTCTATCGCTGTCGCTCGTTGCGGAGGACGAAGACGCAGGCGTCATCGGCCATCTGGCCATATCGCCGGTCGTGATCGCCAGATCGCGAGCATGGTACGGTCTCGGGCCGGTCGCCGTTATGCCGATAAGACAGCGGCGAGGCGTCGGGCGGACGTTGATCGAGGCGGGACTCGCGGGCCTGCGCGCTATCGGCGCGGCGGGTTGCGTCGTGCTCGGCGAGCCCGAGTATTATCGCCGTTTCGGCTTTGAGCGGCGCCCGGAACTTCGTTTCGAGGAGGCGCCGCCGGAGTTCTTCATGGCCTTGCCTTTCGGGCCCGACATCCCCGAGGGGAAGGTCGATTACCACCCGGCCTTCGCCCTGGTCGGCTGACGCGAACGCGTCGTCAGCCGCCGTCCTTCGCGACGCCGCCATCGTCCTTCGCGACGCCGCCATGGGCGAGCGACCAGCCGGTCGGATCGGCGATGAATTTCTCCAATTCGTCGAGCGCGGCCGAGGGGAAATAATCATTGGCGCGCGCGACCTCGAGCACGCTCTTCCACGTCGTCAGATAGTGCAGCCGCACGCCGAGAGCGTCGAGCTCGGGCAGAGCGTCGGGGAAAATATCGTAGAAGAAGAACACGAAGGCGTGTTCGCATCGCTGCCCGGCGGCGCGCAGCGCATTGACGAAGTCTTTCTTCGAGCCGCCGTCGGTGGCGAGATCCTCGACGAGCAGCGAGCGGCCGTTCTCGTGCAGATCGCCCTCGATGCGGGCGTTGCGGCCGAAGCCTTTCGGCTTCTTGCGCACATATTGCATCGGCAGTTGCAGCCGATCGGCGAGCCAGGCCGCATAAGGGATGCCCGCCGTCTCGCCGCCCGCGAGCACGTCGAGCGACTCATAGCCGATGTCGCGCTCGATGGTGGCGGCGGCGAAATCGACGAGCCGCCTGCGCAGACGCGGATAGGAGATGATCTTGCGGATGTCGACGTAGACCGGCGAGGCGCCGCCCGAGGTGAGAATGAAGGGCTTGTCGGCGGCGGCGACGAGAACGGCCTTCACTTCGATCAGCGCCTTGGCGGTCTCGAGCGCGATGAACTGTCTGTCGGCGGAGATGGACATGGATGGGCGGTTCCTTTTGCGGTGGGTCGGCTGTTCTCAGCCGTGGGGCCATCAATTTTTGTGCGCGTCCCTTCTTCCTTTGGGAGAAGGCGGCCTCGCGAAGCGGGGTCGGATGAGGGGCGACCCGCAAAGAGGTCGAGCGATATCGCCTGCGCTCATCGACGAGCGCCGACAGCAAGCGGCCTGCCCCCTCCGACCCGGCTACGCCGGCCGCCTGCTCCCGCACGGGGAAAAAGGATGCCCCGTTTTCAGCTCGCGCCGGCGACGCTCGCGGCGGTCTGGCCGAACAAGACTTTGCGTTCGTCCTCCGTAAACCCCTCACGCCGGCGCTGATAGGTCTCGCCTCTCGCATAGGCGCGGATGACGGCCGGGCGGCTCCGCATATGCTCGAACCAGCGCTTCAGATTGGGGAAATCGTCGAGATTTTGGCCCTGCCGCTCATAGGGAACGACCCAGGGGTAGGAGGCCATATCGGCGATCGAATAATCGCCGGCGAGAAAAGCGTGTTTCGCGAGCCGGCGGTCGAGCACGCCGTAAAGACGATTGGTCTCGTTCACATAGCGATCGATCGCATAAGGGATTTTTTCCTGCGCATAATTGCGGAAGTGATGATTTTGCCCGGCCATCGGGCCGAGGCCGCCCACCTGCCAGAACAGCCATTCCAGCGCGCTCACCCGTCCTCGCGGGTCGGCCGCGATGAATTTGCCGGTTTTTTCGGCGAGATAGAGGAGAATCGCGCCAGATTCGAACACCGAAATGGCCGCGCCGCCGTCGGCCGGCGCATGGTCGACGATGGCCGGCATGCGATTATTGGGCGAAATCGCCAGGAAGGCCGGCGCGAATTGGTCGCCTTTGCCGATATCCACCGGATGGATACGGTAGGCGAGGCCTGCCTCTTCGAGAAAAATCGTGATTTTATGGCCGTTCGGAGTCGGCCAGTAATAGAGATCGATCATTGCGGGCGCCTCGAGGTTCGGGACGACGATAAAAGGACAACGGCATGGAGTTTGGCAAGGCCGCGCCGCGTCACGAGAGAGCGGGGATGACGACGTAGAAGGTCGCGCCCTCGCCGGGCTGCGACTTGACGGACAGCCGCCAGCCGTGGCGCTCGGCGATGGACTTGCAGATCGCGAGCCCGATGCCTGTGCCCGGATATTGCGCTTTGGAGTGGAGGCGCTTGAACGGCTCGAAGATCACCTGTCCATATTTGCCTTCGAAGCCGATGCCATTGTCGGCGAATGCGAGGCTGATCTCGCCGTGGTCCGCCGGAGAGGCGACGATATCGACCTTGGGCGTTTGATCCGGCTTGCGATATTTGATGGCGTTCGAGACGATATTGTGCGTCAGCCGCGCGAATTGCGAGCGGTCGGCGCGAAATGCGACATGCGGAACGTCGACTCTGATCTCGGCGTTCGCCTCATTGACCGTTTCCGACAGATCGTTGAGCGCGAGTTCGATCTCCTCCCTCAGATCGAGCTCTTGCAGATGCTGGACGTCGTTGATCGCGCGGGAATAGGTCAAAAGATCGTCGACGAGTTCGCGCGCGCGCAGCGCCGAGCTGCGCATGACGCTGTTCGCATAGCTCATATCCGTCTGGTTCGACGCCGAGATCGCCTGCTCCAATATGTCAGAGAAGGCGGCGATCTTGCGGAGCGGCTCCTGCAGGTCGTGGGAGGCGACATAGGCGAATTGGGCGAGCCGTTCATTGGCGCGCTCGAGTTCGGCGGCGCGTTGCGACAGCGCGTTTTCTGCTTCGCGCCGCGCGGTGATGTCGAGCACCGTCGCCAGCACCACGGTTCCGGTCTCGGTCTCGATCGGCGTCAGGCCGATCTCCACGGAAAACTCGCTGCCGTCGCGGCGCGTGGCCTTGAGATCGCGACCGACGCCCATCGGCCGCTTGCTCGGCTCGGCGAGAAAGCTCTGCCGCAGAGAAGCGTGAGCCTGTCGCATCCGCGAGGGCGCCAGAATGTCGATGGATTTTCCGACCAGCTCGTCGCTATGATAACCGAACATGCGCTCGGTCTCGGCGTTGACGAATTGGATCACGCCGTCCGCGTTGCTGACGATCATCGCCGCCGGAGCGGATTCCACCGCCAAGCGGAAATGATCGTCGCCTATGCTGTCGAATCTCATCGGGCGCCCCTTGTCGCGCGCGTTCGGCGCGCTCGATAGCTGCGCGAGAGGGGTTATCCTCGAACAGCAGCGTCGGGACTAGAGCATCTAGAAGAAGTGGTGATTCATATGTCGGCTGTCGAGACGAAGGAAAGGGCCTGCCGAGTTTTAATCATCGAGGACGACCAGGACGACGTTTTCCTGTTCAAACGCGCTCTCGACGGGGTTCGCGCGATTTTGAACCGTGAAATCGAATGCGAGCAGGTCGACAACGGCCTGGACGCGATTTTTCTCGTCTCGCGGGAGGAGATCACCGACAAACTGCCCGACGTTCTGGTTCTCGACCTGAACATGCCGCGCCTCGATGGGATCAAATTCCTGAAGTCGTTGCGTCGCTCGCTCCTCCTGAAGGATCTGCCGGTGTTCGTTCTGACCACGTCGACGGCTCCTTCCATTCATGAAGAGGCGATGCGGGCGGGAGCCGACAAGGTCTTCGTGAAGCCCAACGACGCCGAGGCCCTGCTGGCCATCGCGCTGGAAATCGTCACTTCGGCCGCCGGCCGGCGTCCCGGGCAAGCGACCGCCGACGCCTGAGAACAGCCCGGCCGTTTCCCCGTTCGGGCCACAATCCATCGTCTAGATGACGCTCGGGAGGCCCTTCGCCCTCTTCGACTCGAAGCCTCGTCAGGAGCATTTGCCATGAACATCTCGAAACTCGCGTCGGCCGGAGTCTTTGCCGCCACGCTCGGATATGTCATGCCCGCGGGCCTCGCTCATGCGGGACCTCTCGGCCTTTCGGCGTCGGCCGCAGTCGTCGCTCCGCCCTCGCAGATCGACAGCGCGTATTATCGACGCCATTGGCGCGGCTACGGCTATTATCGGCCCTATTACCGTCATGCCTATCGAGCCTATCCGCGCTATTATGCGAGGCCGTACTATTATCCGAGCTACGGCTATTACCCGCGCTATGGCTACCCTGCCTATGGCTGGCCCGGGGCAGGCTTCGGCTGGGGGTGGTGAACGCCGCCGTCTTTCGCCGCATCGCGCCGCTTCGGCCCCGGTCGAGTTTCGGTCCCGGCCGCCGGGCGGCGGAGGCTTTAAGATTTTCTTCAGCCTTTGCCCAAATAAATCGGAAAGGTCGGCGGATGGCGGGCGCATAGCGCCCGCGTCCGGGGCGATGTGGTTTGAAAAATTACTCTATTGCTCCGCAATGTCATGCGGAGAGCCATCTTACGCATGGAGCGGCGGCATGATGACGCATTGTCGGGGCGCCGACACAATCAGCCGGAAATCGGCAGTCGAGGCGGCCCTTCCCCCCGCCACGACGAAGCGATGGGTTATCCGCCGCAAGGCGCAGGTCGTCGCGGCCGTCTCCGAAGGCTTTCTTTCGCTCGAAGAGGCGTGCAGCCGCTACCGGCTGACGGAGGACGAATTCCTC
>PQAN01000244.1 GCA_003105285.1 Methylocystaceae bacterium | reverse complement strand
GCCGGCTACGTGGGCGAGGACGTGGAGAACATCCTCGTCCGGCTGCTGCAGGCGGCCGACTTCAACGTCGGCGAGTGCGAGCGCGGCATCGTCTACATCGACGAGATCGACAAGATCGCCCGCAAGAGCGAGAACCCGAGCATCACCCGCGACGTCTCGGGCGAGGGCGTGCAGCAGGCGCTGCTCAAGATCCTCGAGGGCACGGTCGCCAACGTGCCGCCGCAGGGCGGGCGCAAGCACCCGCACCAGGAGTTCCTGCAGGTCGACACGACCAACATCCTGTTCATCTGCGGCGGCGCCTTCGCCGGCCTCGAGAAAATCATCTCGTCGCGCGGCCGCGGCACGTCGATCGGCTTCGGCGCGAGCGTGCAGGCGCCGGACGAACGCCGCACCGGCGACATCTTCCGCCATGTGCAGCCTGAAGACTTGCTGAAGTTCGGCTTGATCCCCGAATTCGTCGGCCGTCTGCCGGTCATCGCGACGCTCGAGGATCTGGACGAGGAAGCGCTGAAGCGCATCCTCACCGAGCCCAAGAACGCGCTGGTCAAGCAGTATCAGCGGCTGTTCGAGATGGAGAGCACCGAGCTCACCTTCCAGGACGAGGCGCTCTCCGCCGTCGCCCGCAAGGCGATCGAGCGCCACACCGGCGCGCGCGGCCTGCGCTCGATCATGGAAGGCATTCTGCTCGACACCATGTTCGAACTGCCGGGACTGGAAGGCGTCGAGCAGGTGGTGATCGGCCCGGAAGTCGTCGAGGGCAAGGCCAGGCCGCTCTATATTTACGCCGAACGCAACGAAAAAAGCGGCGGCGCCAGCGCCTGACGCATCGAAGCGGAGAGAGGCCGCCACGACGCCTCCTCCGCCTGCGGCGTTGTGCGCGCAGTGCAGAGCTTTGTTTTTCCAAGCCGTCTTGAATCGTTCCGTACGTAGGCCCATTTGTTGCGTAACGCCGCCGACGCCCGAGCCATGAGGGCGAAAAGGCGGTTTTTCAGTCGAGCGGCCGGTAGGGCCCGGAACTTGCTTGCTACTTATGCGTCATAGCGCCGCCTCGACCGCAGGGCGGATGAGCGAAACGGAACAGGAAACAAGAAATGACAAACGAAAAGCGGAATTCCATCGCCCCCGGCGCGATCGAGAGTTACCCGGTTTTGCCGTTGCGCGACATCGTCGTGTTTCCTCACATGATCGTGCCCCTGTTCGTCGCCCGCGACAAATCGATTCGCGCTCTCGAAGAGGTCACGAAATCCGATCGCCTGATCCTGCTCGCGACGCAGAAGAACGCCAGCGACGACGATCCGGCCGCCGATGCGATCTATACGATCGGCACGCTGGCTTCGGTCCTGCAATTGCTCAAACTGCCCGACGGCACCGTCAAGGTCCTCGTCGAAGGCGTGGCGCGCGCCAAGGTGCGCGCCTACACCCGCACCGACGATTACTATGAGGCGGACGCCGAGGCGCTCGGCGACGACGCCGACGCGCCCGTCGAGATCGAGGCGCTCGGCCGTTCGGTCATCGCCGAATTCGACTCCTACGTTAAGCTCAACAAGAAGGTGTCGCCGGAGATCGCCAGCGCCGTCACGCAGATCGACGATTTCTCCAAGCTCGCCGACACGGTCGCCTCGCATCTCTCCGTCAAGATCGCCGAGAAGCAGGATGTTCTGGAGACCGTTTCCGTCGCCAAGCGGCTGGAAAAGTGCCTTTCCCTGATGGAGAGCGAAATCTCCGTGCTGCAGGTCGAAAAGCGCATCCGCACGCGCGTCAAGCGCCAGATGGAGAAGACGCAGCGCGAGTACTATCTCAACGAGCAGATGAAGGCGATCCAGAAGGAGCTCGGCGACGAGGACGGCAAGGACGATCTCGCCGAGCTCGAGGAGCGCATCAAGAGCACCAAGCTCTCGAAGGAGGCGCGCGACAAGGCCGTCGCCGAATTCAAGAAGCTGCGGCAGATGTCGCCGATGTCGGCGGAAGCCACTGTCGTGCGCAATTATCTCGACTGGCTGCTGGCGCTGCCCTGGGGCAAGAAGTCGAAGATCAAGCGCGATCTCGAGCAGGCGCAGAGCGTGCTCGACACCGATCACTTCGGCCTCGACAAGGTCAAGGAGCGTATTCTCGAATATCTCGCCGTGCAGAGCCGCGCCAACAAGCTGACGGGTCCCATCCTGTGCCTCGTCGGCCCGCCCGGCGTCGGCAAGACCTCGCTCGGCAAGTCGATCGCCAAGGCGACGGGCCGCGAGTTCGTGCGCATGTCGCTCGGCGGCGTGCGCGACGAGGCCGAGATCCGCGGCCACCGGCGCACCTATATCGGCTCCATGCCCGGCAAGATCATCCAGTCGATGCGCAAGGCCAAGACGTCCAACCCGCTCTTCCTGCTCGACGAGATCGACAAGATGGGCACGGATTTCCGCGGCGACCCGTCGTCGGCCTTGCTCGAGGTGCTCGATCCGGAGCAGAACGCCACCTTCAACGATCATTACCTCGAGGTCGACTACGATCTGTCGAACGTGATGTTCGTCACGACGGCGAATACGCTGAACATCCCCGCGCCGCTGATGGACCGCATGGAGATCATCCGCATCGCCGGCTACACCGAGGACGAGAAGGCCGAGATCGCGCGCAAGCATCTCATCCCGAGCGCGGTCAAGAAGCACGGCCTCGCGGCCGACGAATGGGCGATCGACGACGAGGCCCTGCGCACCTTGATCCGCCGCTATACGCGAGAGGCCGGCGTGCGCAATCTGGAGCGTGAAATCTCCAATCTGGCGCGCAAGGCGGTGAAGGAGATTCTTCTCGCGAAGAAGAAAAAGAAGGTCTCGGTCACCAACGGCAATATCGAGGACTATCTCGGCGTGCCGAGATATCGCTACGGCGAGGCCGAGCTCGAGGATCAGGTCGGCGTCGTCACCGGCCTCGCGGTGACCGGCGTCGGCGGCGAGCTGCTGACGATCGAAGGCGTCATGATGCCCGGCAAGGGCAAGATGACGGTGACCGGCAATCTTCAGGACGTGATGAAGGAGTCGATCTCCGCGGCCGCCTCTTATGTGCGCTCGCGCGCCGTCGATTTCGGCATCGAGCCGCCGCTGTTCGACCGGCGCGACATCCATGTGCATGTGCCGGAAGGCGCGACGCCCAAGGATGGCCCCTCCGCCGGCACGGCGATGGCGACGGCGATCGTGTCGATCATGACCGGCATTCCGGTGCGGCGCGACATCGCCATGACCGGCGAGATCACTCTGCGCGGACGCGTGCTGCCGATCGGCGGCCTGAAGGAGAAGCTGCTCGCCGCTCTGCGCGGCGGCCTGAAGAAGGTGCTGATCCCGGAGGAGAACGCCAAGGACCTGGCCGAAATTCCCGATGCGGTCAAAAACGCTCTGGACATCGTGCCGGTCTCCCGCATGGACGAAGTGCTCAAGCATGCGCTGCTCTCCCAGCCGACGCCCATCGTCTGGGAAGAAGCTCCGGCGATCGCCTCGCGCAATGTCGTCGAGGACGACACGACGGGCGTCCGGGCGCACTGATCGCACGGCCCGGCCCCTCTCTCCCGCGCTCGCGGGGGAGAGGCGGATGGGCCCTTCAGGGCGCGGCCGAAAATTCAAAAGCCCTCGCGGCTGTCATTCCCGGTCGAGTCTTCGTCCTGCCGGGAGTGACGGCCCCCTTTCCGTTTGTATGACGCAGCCCGCCAGGGCTCGCCGCAGATCCGGGGTCACCCCTCCCCGCGCCGCGCAAGGACGCGGAATCCCTGTCATTTTCCACCGCCTTCGCCCCGCCCGCCCGGTTTTGCAGGGATTTGGGGACGCCCATATGTTCTAACCCTTGCTTTTGCTATGATTCCGGCACATCACTCTCCCATGCCGGGTCTGAACGATTCGACGCCGTGCATTCATTCCGGCGCCCAGCCCATGTCGACGATCGGCTCCCGGCGGAGAGAAGAAGGAATTGGACCATGGTCAATAAATTGGAACTGGTCGAGCATGTCGCGAGCGCGACCGATAGCTCGAAGGCCGCGGCCGCCGCGGCGCTCGACGCCGTGATCGAAGGCATCACCAAGGCTCTCAAGAAGGGCGAGGAAGTCCGCCTCGTCGGCTTCGGCACCTTCTCGGTGAAGAAGCGCGCGGCCGGCAAGGGCCGCAACCCGGCGACCGGGGAAGAGATCAAGATTCCGGCCTCGAAGAGCGCACGCTTCAAGCCCGGCGCGACATTGAAAGCCGCCCTCAACAAGAGCAAGTAAGGCGAGACGCGCGCCCACGCTCTCCTGCATCGCTCGAGAAGGATTTTTTTGTCGCCGCCGGGGCTCGCCGCCGCCGGCGGCTTTTCGTTGCGCGCAGGAGCCCGCCGCATCTTGCCTCGAGGGGGCCGCGTCTCGTAAACCTATCCTGCGCCGATCCCTAAAGGAGCGAGGATCGTCCGCGCCGGGCGGTTAGCTCAGTCGGTAGAGCGTCTCGTTTACACCGAGAGGGTCGGCGGTTCGAGTCCGTCACCGCCCACCAATCGCAAAGGATGAAGACGCGAGTCCCGCGACAATGGCGACATTCTCGCTTTGCCGCGTAAAGTCCAGGCATTAGGATCACAACGCAGGCAAGCCGCACCGGATGATCAGCAGAGCCGCCATTCTTCTTCTCGCATCGATCGCCGCATTGGCGGCGGCTCCCGCGCGCGCGGACGACATGTCGTTCCGGCTGGCGACGCTGGCGACGAGACATTGCGGCGCGCAATGTCCGCAAGTCGTCGCGGCCGAGGGCGAAATCGTCGAGGAGACGCCCGGCGCCTTCCTGAATTTCATTCGCTCCCAGGTCGGCGGCGGACGGCTGCACAGCATTTTGCTGCTCGATTCACCCGGCGGCAAGGTCGTCGCCTCGATGGAGCTCGGCCACGCTCTGCGCAAATTGGGGATGGCCGTGATCGTGGCGCGCGTCGGCCCCGAGAGCGGCGATCTCGTCTCCGGACGGTGCTATTCGGCCTGCGTCTATGCGCTGATGGGCGGGCGCAAACGCGTTATCCCGCCGCAGAGCAGCGTTGGCGTCCACCGCATGTTCAACTATACGAGCGGCGTCAATCCGGCCGGCGGCGAGCCGGTGCGCGAACGCAATTACGACGACGGCGGGATGCGCAAGATTCTCTCCCGCTACAGCGCCATGATGGGGATCAGCAGCGATCTCATCGCCTTCGCCGAGCGCACCTCGCCCGATCGCCTCCATCTGCTGTCCGCCGCGGACATCGCGCGCTGGCGGCTCGGTTCGCCGAAACTCTAATCGGGGCGGTCTCGCCTCCTCAATTCATCAACATCCAAGGCAAGTCTCCATGAAGCATATCATCGACGGTCTCGAACAGCGCCGTGCCTCCGCGCGTCTCGGCGGCGGTCATAAGCGCATCGAAGCGCAGCATGCGCGCGGCAAGCTGACGGCGCGCGAGCGCATCGACCTCCTGCTCGACCACGGCTCGTTCGAGGAGTTCGACATGTTCGTCGAGCATCGCTGCACCGATTTCGGCATGGACAAGGCCGAGAAGATCTCCGGCGACGGCGTCGTCACCGGCTGGGGCACGGTCAACGGCCGCGCGGTGTTCGTCTTCGCCAAGGATTTCACCGTGTTCGGCGGCTCGCTGTCCGAGACGCATGCGCAGAAGATCACCAAGCTGCAGGACATGGCGCTGAAGAATCGCGCGCCGATCATCGGCATTTTCGACGCCGGCGGCGCGCGCATCCAGGAGGGCGTCGCGGCGCTCGGCGGCTATGGCGAGGTGTTCCAGCGCAATGTGCTGGCCTCCGGCGTCATTCCGCAGATTTCCGTCATCATGGGGCCTTGCGCCGGCGGCGACGTCTATTCGCCGGCCATGACCGACTTCATCTTCATGGTGCGCGACACGAGCTATATGTTCGTCACCGGCCCGGATGTCGTGAAGACCGTCACCAATGAGACCGTGACGGCCGAAGAGCTCGGCGGCGCCTCCGTGCACACCGCCAAAAGCTCGATCGCCGACAAGGCCTATGACAATGACGTCGAGGCGCTGCTGCAGATGCGGCGGCTCATCGACTTCCTGCCCTCCTCGAACAAGGAGGCGCCGCCGGAATGGCCGAGCTTCGACGAGGCGGAGCGGCTCGACGCCTCGCTCGACACGCTCATCCCCGACAATCCGAACAAGCCGTACGACATCAAGGAGCTGATCACGAAGATCGCCGACGAGGGCGATTTCTTCGAGATTCAGGAGGCGCATGCGAAGAATATCGTCGTCGGCTTCGGGCGCATCGAGGGGCGCACGGTCGGCTTCGTCGCCAATCAGCCGATGGTGCTCGCCGGCGTGCTCGACATCGACGCCTCGAAGAAGGCGGCGCGCTTCGTGCGCTTCTGCGACTGCTTCAACATTCCGATCGTCACCTTCGTCGACGTGCCGGGCTTCCTGCCGGGCACGGCGCAGGAATATGGCGGCCTCATCAAGCATGGCGCGAAGCTGCTGTTCGCCTATGCCGAAGCCACCGTGCCGAAGGTGACGCTGATCACCCGCAAGGCGTTCGGCGGCGCCTATGACGTCATGGCCTCCAAGCATTTGCGCGGCGATGTCAATTACGCCTGGCCTTCGGCGCAGATCGCCGTGATGGGCGCGAAGGGCGCCGTCGAGATCATCTTCCGCGCCGATATCGGCGACGCCGAGAAGATCGCCCTGCGCACGAAGGAATATGAGGATCGCTTCCTCTCGCCTTTCGTCGCGGCGGAGCGCGGCTATATCGACGAGGTCATCATGCCGAGCGCGACGCGCAAGCGCATCGCCCGCGCGCTCGCCCTTCTGCGCCACAAGGAACTCGAAAACCCCTGGAAGAAGCACGATAATATTCCCTTGTAGGGCCTACCCGAGCGGGCGGGACGACGAGCCGCCCGTTCGCGGCCGCGCGGCCGCCCGCGGGCTCGAGAACGAGCTGCTCCGGCTCGAGGCGCCGCGAGCACAATTTCATTCCAGACTGCACATTTTCAGATGACAAACTTCGCAGTCTGTCATAATGTCCCTTTCGCCAAGCTGGCGGGAAAACACCATAAACGCGTATTCAGCGTTATCGAGTGGCTAGCTCAGGTCCAAGTCGGGGAGGACGCCGGAACTCTGTCGATCCGCAAGAAGCTCTCACATCACAGCTCGCGGAAGCGCCCTCGAGGCCAATACCGAAGAGACCGGTAAAAGGACGGGTACCAAAGAGTGGGGAGGCAGGGGCCGTCCCCGCTCTTTGTGTATATAGACCAGCGATAGAGGGATTTTTTCGAGAGATAGGATTTGGCTATGGAGACCGGGCCGGCGAAGTGGATGGCTCAGCCGGCCTTTTTGGACATCGACCAGATTGCGGCGATGAACAACCCCTTGCAGAGCGGCAGGAACGCCAGCGCCGAGACGATCGTCGCGAGCAGGACGACAGCCATTTCCGCCGCATAGGAAAGCAGTTCCCTGCTCTCCAGGAAGATGAGCAGCGGCACGACGATATGGGCGGTGACGCCGATCGTCAGCCAAGCGGGCCCATCGTCCGCGTCGACGCCCTCGAAACTCTCATGACAATGCGGACAGGAGTCGGCGCGTTTCAGATAGCCCTGAAACAGCCTGCCGACGCCGCATTTCGGGCATTTGAGCAGGAGCCCGCGATACAGCGATGTCTTCAAGGAGGGCTGCGTCATCGGCTCACGAGGCGCTCGCGGCCGGACCGACGCCGAGCTCGGCGAGGCTGACGGATAGCTCCGGAGCGAGCATCGAGGCGGAGGGTGGTTTCCGGCAAGATGCTCAGATGCGCCGGCGCGGCGCGTTGCAGGAAACGATTCAGCTCGCCCTTGATCCATTCATGGCGGGCGGCGCCCCTGGGCGGCGCCGGCACGACCTCCCCGCCGATCAATTCGAACCGCTCGTCCTCGTCGATGATGCCGGCGCGAACCATCTCCTCGATTTCCGCCACGCTCCAGCAGCGCCGAGGGAGGCCTTCGGCGGCCTGGGTCGCGAGCGGGAGGTCGATGGGGCGGAGATGCGGGTGCATGGATGCTACGATATCACTTCTGCCGCGTTCCACGAAGAGGCCGGTTCTGGAGCGTTGGGATGCGATCGCTCTGCTGGACCGCGGGCTCGTCGCTGGAGCCGTGGCGCAGACAGTCTGCACGCGCCTTATGGCGTTACTGCTCGGCTCGATCGTTCGGCCGAACAAGAAGCAGATCACGCAGCAGATTTACGAAACGAAATTGACGCGATGGCGAGCCTTATGGCCGAAACTCGTTGTCGTCGACTGGTGGGCGGCCGAGGACTCGCCGCAAGCGGGCGTCGAACGGTAGGCGATGTGGCCCGCCGTTCGTCCCCAGACTCACGTCAATTGTCCAGGAAGCTCCTCAGCTTCCGGCTCCGCGACGGATGCTTCAGCTTGCGCAGCGCCTTCGCTTCGATCTGGCGGATGCGTTCGCGCGTCACCGAGAACTGCTGGCCGACTTCCTCCAGCGTGTGATCGGTGTTCATGCCGATGCCGAAGCGCATGCGCAGCACGCGCTCTTCGCGCGGCGTCAGCGAAGCGAGTACGCGCGTCGTCGTCTCGCGAAGGTTGGACTGGATCGCCGCCTCGATCGGCAGGACGGCGTTCTTGTCCTCGATGAAGTCGCCGAGATGGCTGTCCTCCTCGTCGCCGATCGGCGTCTCGAGGCTGATCGGCTCCTTGGCGATCTTCAGCACCTTGCGCACCTTCTCGAGCGGCATGGCGAGCTTCTCGGCGAGCTCCTCGGGCGTCGGCTCGCGGCCGATCTCGTGCAGCATCTGGCGCGAGGTGCGCACGATCTTGTTGATCGTCTCGATCATGTGCACCGGGATGCGGATCGTGCGCGCCTGATCGGCGATCGAACGGGTGATCGCCTGGCGGATCC
>PQAN01000243.1 GCA_003105285.1 Methylocystaceae bacterium | reverse complement strand
GACGGCGTCATGCCGCAGACGATCGAAGCGATCCATCACGCCAAGGCGGCCGAGGTGCCGCTGATCGTCGCCATCAACAAGATCGACAAGCCCGACGCCAAGCCCGAGCGCGTGCGCACCGAATTGCTGCAGCATGAGGTGCAGGTCGAAACCTTCGGCGGCGATACGCTGGAAGTGGAGGTCTCCGCCAAGCAGCAGCTCAATCTCGACAAGCTGCTCGACGCCATCACGCTGCAGGCCGAGGTGTTGGACCTCAAGGCCAATGCCCAGCGCGCGGCCGAGGGCACGGTGATCGAGGCGCGGCTCGACAAGGGCCGCGGCCCGGTGGCGACCGTGCTGGTGCAGCGCGGCACGCTGCACATCGGCGACATCATCGTCGCCGGCTCGCAATGGGGCCGCGTGCGCGCCCTGCTCGACGACAAAGGCGCGGTGCGCCAGGACGCCGGCCCGTCCTTCCCCGTGGAAATCCTCGGCTTCTCCGGCACGCCGGAGGCCGGCGATCGCGTCGCCGTCGTCGAGACGGAAGCGCGCGCGAGAGAGATCACCGAATATCGCGAGCGCCAGAAGCGCGACAAGCTCGCCGCGCGCGGCGGCGGCGCGCGCTCCTCGCTCACCGATATGATGAGCCAGTTGAAGACCGCCGGCCGCAAGGAGTTCCCGCTCGTCGTCAAGGGCGACGTGCAGGGCTCGGTGGAGGCGATCGTCGCGGCGCTCGAGAAGCTCAATACGGACGAAGTCGCGGCGCGCATCGTGCACGCCGGCGTCGGCGGCATCTCCGAATCCGATATCGCGCTCGCGGAAGCTTCGCGCGCCGCCGTCATCGGCTTCAATGTCCGCGCCCATAAGGAAGCGCGCGAGTTGGCCGAGCGCAGCGGCATTGAAATCCGCTACTACAACATCATCTACAATCTCGTCGACGACGTGAAGGCGGCGATGTCCGGCCTGCTGGCGCCGACGTTGCGCGAGACGATGCTCGGCAATGCGCAGATTCTCGAAGTGTTCGACATTTCGAAAGTCGGCAAGGTCGCAGGTTGCCGCATCACCGACGGCTCGGTGGAGCGCGGCGCCAATGTGCGCCTCATCCGAGACAATGTCGTCGTGCACGAAGGCAAGCTGTCGACGCTCAAGCGCTTCAAGGACGAGGTCAAGGAGGTCCAGGCCGGACAAGAATGCGGCATGGCCTTCGAGAACTACCAGGACATGCGCGCGGGCGACGTCATCGAGTGCTATCGCATCGAGGAGATCAAGCGGACGCTGTGACGGCGGGAAGCTGATCGGTTTGATTGTCCAGCAACAGACGGTCCGCCTGACGTCGGCCGCGCCCTGTCCTGACAGGCAGGCGCGGCGACGAGCGCGGGAATCGAAGGACGCGCGAAAGGCGCGATCGCAGCTATGTCCAGAACCCATCACGCCCAAGGGGCGGAGCCCTCGCAGCGCATGCTGCGCGTCGCCGAACTCGTTCGTCACGCCGTCGCGCAGCTCTTGTCGCGCGGCGAGGTGGCCGATCCGGTGTTGGAACAGCACGTCGTCACCGTCTCGCGGGTGAAGATGAGTCCCGACCTGAAGCTCGCCACCGTCTTCATCATGCCGCTCGGCGGTAAGGACGAATCCGAGGTGCTCCGCGCCTTCGAGCGCCACAAGAAATTCCTGCGCGGAGAGATCGCTCATATCGTCAATCTCAAATTCGCGCCCGAGGTGCGGTTTCGCATCGACGACAGTTTCGACAATGTGTCGCGGATCGACGCGCTCTTGAATTCGGATCGTGTCCGCCGCGACCTCGAACCGCAATCCGAACATGGCGATACGCCGAAAGAGAGCGGCTCCGCCCGATGAACGCGCCCAGATCGACCCGCGCCGTCGTCGACGGCTGGGTCGTGCTCGACAAGCCTGTCGGCATGACCTCGACACACGCCGTCTCGCGGCTGAAGCGCATCTATAACGCCAAGAAGGCGGGCCATGCCGGCACGCTGGACCCGCTCGCCTCCGGCATTCTTCCCATCGCCTTCGGCGAGGCGACGAAAACCGTGCCCTTCGTGCAGGATGGCGAGAAGGCCTATTCCTTCACCGTCCGCTGGGGCGTCGAGACCGATACGGACGACGCCGACGGCAAGGCGACGAAGACCAGCGACGCGCGTCCGACCATCGCCGCGATCGAGGCGCTGCTGCCGCGCTTCCTCGGGGACATTCTGCAGACGCCGCCGCAGTTCTCGGCGATCAAGATCGCCGGCGAACGCGCCTATGATCTCGCGCGCGACGGCGAGACGGTCGAGCTGAAGGCGCGGCCCGTCACCATCCATCGGCTGGAGCTCGTCGACGCGACCGAGGACGAAGCGAAACTCGTCATGGAATGCGGCAAGGGTGCCTATGTGCGCTCGATCGCCCGCGACCTCGGCCGCCTGCTCGGCTGTTTCGGTCATGTGACGGCGCTGCGGCGCACCCGCGTCGGCCCGTTCATCGAGGACGATTCGTTCACGCTGGAGGAGATCGAAGCGCCGGGCGGCGCGCTCGACGCCCTGCTGTCGGTCGAGGCCGGCCTCACCGAACTGCCCTGCGTCGTCGTCGACCGCGACACCGCGGCGCGGTTGCGGCGCGGCGGCTCGGTCATCCTGCGCGGGCGCGACGCGCCGCATGAGGGCGTCGTCTATGCGGCCTGCGGTGGCGTGCCCATCGCCTTCGGCGAAGTGGTCGAGGGCGCGCTGGAGCCTTCGAGGGTTTTCAACCTGCCGTTTTGAGGCGAGTTGAAATTGTCAGCGGAACCGGCTTTCATGGCAGGGCAGTCGGCAGTCGGCAAGGGGCCGTCGCGCACGACTGCCGACCGCCCATTGCCCGATCGTCCCATGACCCGCCGCCCCAAAATTCTCGTCTTCGACTCCGGGCTCGGCGGCCTCACGGTTTTCGCCGAGGTTCTGAAGATCAGGCCTCACGCCGATTTCGTCTATTGCGCCGACGACGCCGGCTTCCCCTACGGCCCGCTGAGCAATGAAGACCTCGTCGCGCGGGTCCTGTTCGTCGTGCAGCGGCTGATCGAGACGGAAGCCCCGGATATGGCCGTCATCGCCTGCAATACGGCCTCGACGCTGGCGCTGCCGCCTCTGCGCGCCCGCTGGCCCCATATTCCTTTCGTCGGCACGGTGCCGGCGATCAAGCCGGCGGCGCAACGCTCGCGCTCGCGCATGATCTGCGTGCTGGCGACGCCCGGCACGGTCGCGCGGGACTATACGCGCTCGCTCATCGCGAGCTTCGCCGAGGACTGCGCGGTGACGCTCGTCGGCTCCGGATCGCTGGCGTCGCTGGCCGAGGACTTTATGCGCGGCGCCGCAATTTCCGACGCCGACGTCGCCCGCGAGATCGCGCCCTGCTTCGTCGAAGGCGCGGATGGCGCGCGCACCGACGCCATCGTGCTGGCCTGCACGCATTACCCATTGCTCAACGATTTTTTCGAGCGTTCGGCGCCCTGGCCGGTCGAATGGATCGACCCGGCTCCGGCCATCGCCCGCCAGGCCGACCGCCTGCTCGCCGAAAAATTCGGCGCGGACGCGCCTTCCGGGACTGGACAACCTGAGCGACGCGCTATCTTCACGAGCGGGCGGCAGCCCGAGCCCGCGCTCGAAGCGGCGCTGGCGCGCTACGGGCTGACGACGGCGAAGGGCGACGCGGCGGTGTGAAGCGCCGGCTCTCGCTCTTGATTATGTCGGCCGCTCTTGCTGTAACGCACCGCACAATGTTCCTTTTTCGCTGGAGGCAGAGAAATGTCGAAATGGCCCGTCCACGCCAAGATCACCGGTCCGATCGTGCTGATCGGCTTCGGCTCCATCGGACGCGGCATCTTGCCTCTCATCGAGCGGCATTTCGACTATGACAAGGACCGCTTCACCGTCATCGATCCGGTCGATACGCATCGCGGCCTGCTCGACATTCGCGGCATCGCCTTCCAGCAGGTCGCCCTCACGCGCGAAAACTACCGCGACGTGCTGACGCCTCTGCTCACCAAGGGCGAGGGACAGCCTTTCGTCGTCAATCTGTCGGTCGACACCTCGTCGCTCGACATCATGAAGCTCGCGCGCGAGCTCGGCGCGCTCTATGTCGACACCGTCATCGAGCCCTGGCCGGGCTTTTATTTCGACCGCAATCTCGACAATGAGGCGCGCACCAATTACGCGCTGCGCGAGACGGTGCTGGAGGAGCGTCGCCGCAATCCCGGCGGTCCGACGGCCGTTTCCTGCTGCGGCGCCAATCCGGGCATGGTGTCCTGGTTCGTCAAGCAGGCGCTGGTCAATATCGCCGCCGACAGCGGCCTCGATGTCCCCGAGCCCGAGACGCGCGCGGAATGGGCCGCGCTGGCGCAGCGGCTCGGCGTCAAGGGCGTTCATATCGCCGAGCGCGACACGCAGCGGGCCGAAACCCCGAAGCCGCGCAACGTGTTCGTCAACACCTGGTCGGTCGAGGGCTTCGTCTCGGAAGGGCTGCAGCCGGCCGAACTCGGCTGGGGCACGCATGAGAAGTCGCTGCCCGACATCGCCGGAACGCATTCGACCGGCTGCGGCGCGGCGATCTATCTGCGCCAGCCCGGCGCCAATACGCGCGTGCGCTCCTGGACGCCGACGCCGGGCCAGCAATATGGCTTCCTCGTCACGCATAACGAGTCGATCTCGATCGCCGATTATCTGACGGTGCGCGACGCATCCGGCGCGGCCGTCTATCGTCCGACCTGCCATTACGCCTATCACCCGGCCGACGACGCCGTGCTGTCGCTGCACGAGATGTTCGGCCGCGCCGGCAAGATGCAGGACAGCTGGAAGATTCTCGAGGAGAACGAGATCCTCGACGGCATCGACGAACTGGGCGTGCTCGTCTACGGCCACGCCAAGAACGCCTATTGGTACGGCTCACAACTGTCGATCGACGAAACGCGCGAGCTCGCGCCCTATCAGAACGCGACCGGCCTGCAAGTGAGCTCGGCGGCGCTCGCCGGCATGGTGTGGGCGCTCGAAAACCCGAACGCCGGCATCGTCGAGGCCGACGAAGTCGATTTCCGCCGCTGCCTCGAGGTGCAGACGCCCTATCTGGGCCCGGTCGTCGGCGTCTATACCGATTGGACGCCGCTCGAAGGCCGCCCCGGCCTCTTCCCGGAAGACATCGATCTGGAAGACCCGTGGCAGTTCAAGAATATTCTGGTGCGTTGAGACGCGCCGCCCGGCACGGCGCGAACCTCTCCCCGCTCGGCGGGGAGAGGTCGAGCGAAGCGAGGGCGAGGGGCCTGAAGCCTGTCGAGACTCGCCGAAGGATTCCGCGCGGCGCCGGCGTTCGAACGCGGCCGGCCCGCCTCTTCTCGCGCTGGAGTCTTTCCGTGTTTCATTGAAACACGGAAAGACTCCAGCTTCTTGTTTTGACGCGTTTCCGACGCCGAACCGGTTCCCACTTCGGCTGGAAACGCTCTAAATTCCCGCCCCGTCGCCCAGACTCTCTTCATAAACGGGACCCGCGCGGCCGGCGACGCGCGCCGCCCGCTCGTCGTCGAGAGGAAAAATCCGCACATTGGAGAGCGACAGGGGAATACGGCTGCCGAGCGTGGCGCCGTCGCCCTCCTCGGTGTCGATCTCCAAGGTCTGGTCGTAGCCGTCGATGGAGATGGAGGCGCGCAGGCCCGCCGCCGTGCGCCGCACCGCTTCGACGCGACCCTCCAGCGCGCCGGCGCCGGCCTCGATGGCGATATCCGCCGGACGGAAATAGACGCGCGCCGGGCCATCGCTCAAATTTTCCGTGGCGACATGCAGCTCCTTGTCGCCGAATTTCACCTTGCCGTCGGAAACGACCACCGGCAGGGCGAGCGCCTCGCCGACGAAAGACAAGACGAAAGGCGACGCCGGCCGGTCGTAGAGCTCCTCCG